>JBGPKY010000128.1:0-7755 GCA_041486205.1 Actinomycetota bacterium | reverse complement strand
GCGGATCCCGAGGGCTCGCTGCTGTCCGGCGGCGACGTCCACCCGTATCTGACCGAGGGCATCGGCGAGGACTTCTGGCCGGAGACGCTCGATCCCTCGCTCATAGACCGGTGGGTGCGCGTGTCCGATCGAGACGCGTTCCGCGTGGCACGCGCGATCACGCGGCAGGAAGGCATCCTCGTGGGCGGCTCCAGCGGCACCGCGGTGTTCGCGGCCCTAGAGGTCGCGCGCGAACTCGATGCTTCGAAGCTGATGGTCGTGATCCTTCCCGACACCGGTCGCAACTACTTGTCCAAACTGTACTCGGATCCGTGGCTCCTCCAGTACGGGTTGCTCGAGCGGCCTGAGGTCGTCCGTGTCGAGGAGGTGCTCTCGGCCAAGCACGGCGAGGTCCCGCCGCTCGTGACGGTCAACGCGCGAGATAAAGCCCGCCAAGCCGTCGACGTCCTGCAGCGGTACGGCATCTCACAGGCGCCCGTCGTCCGAGAAACCTCCATGGACGTGTCGCAGTTCGTCGGCTCGATCCAGGAACGCGCCCTGCTCGACCGCATCTTCCGAGATCCCGACGCGCTACAGGCCGACGTCGCGGAAGTGATGGGCCCGCCGATCCCGATGGTCGAGTATGACGAACCGGTCGAGGTGGCGTTCGGCGAGCTCCAACGCGAACCGGCGGTGCTCGTGGCCAAGGCCGGGCAAGCGCTCGGCGTACTCACGCGGAGCGACCTGTTGGAGTTCCTCGCACACCGGCAGCGCGGATAACTGCGCGTGCGATCGCTCGGAGTCGACGTCGCGGTTCGAAGGGGACTCGACCTCGTTCTGCTCGGCGAGGGTCGGGCGGTGCTCGAAACCCACAGGCGGGTGGCCGTCGCCGACCTCCGCGCCATCGCCGAGGAGCTGCAACCCGACGTGGTCGCGATCGACGCCCCACCGGGCTGGGCCATCTCGGGGAAGTCGCGCCTGACCGAGCGCGAGCTGCGCTGGTTCGGTATCCAGTCCTTCAACACCCCCTCGGACAAGAAGATGGCCGAGCATCCCTTCTACGAGTGGATGACGGTCGGATTCGAAGTCTTCCAGGCGATCGCGTCGACCCACCCGCGCTATCGCGGCGGATCGGTGAAAGGTCACGCGATCGAAGTCTTCCCCCACGCAACGGCCGTCGTGCTAGCCGGCGCGCTTCCGCCCGAGGGCGTGTCCAAGCGCGAGTGGCGGCGCGCGGTGCTCCGCAAGCACGGCGTCGACGTCGGCGGGCTTCGCTCGATGGACCAGGTCGACGCCGCGCTGGCTGCGCTCACGGGTCTGCTGGCGCTGGAGCGGCGGTTCAGCGCACCGGGCGACCCGCGCGAAGGACAGATCGTCGTGCCGGCCGCCAGTCTGCCCGCGCACCCCTACCGTCGTGCACGGAAACCCGAACGGAGTGACGAGCAGTTGTCGTTGCCGGGCCTCGGGGTCTGCGCGTGCGGCGACCGGGCGTGCAGCGCGCTCACCGCCCGCGAATTCGCGCCCGGCCACGACACGAAGCGCAAGTCCGAGCTCTGGAAGCGCGCACGCTCGGGCGCAGAGGCGACCGACGAACTTAGGAGACGAGGATGGACGCTGCCACCGGAGATGCGATGAAAGACGATCCGATGCGCTTCGAGACCCGGGCGATCCACGCCGGGCAAGAGCCCGAGCCCTCGTTCGGCGCGGTGAACGTTCCCATCTACCAGACCTCGACTTACGCGCAGCCCGCGGTGGGCGAGCCGAAGCGCTACGACTATGCGCGGGGCGGGAACCCCACCCGTGAGGCTCTCCAGACGGCGATCGCCTCGCTGGAGGGCGGACGGCACGGGGTTTCGTTCGCTTCGGGCCTCGGCGCTGAGACGACGCTGCTGCTGACTCTTCAGCCCGGCGACCGCGTGCTGCTCTCCGACGACGTCTACGGGGGCACGTACCGTTTGCTCGCTCGCGTGCTGTCGCGGTTCGGCGTCGAGCTCGACACCGTGGACATGCTGGATCTCGACGCGTTCCGATCGGCCGTACGCCAGAAGACCAAGGTGGTCTGGGTCGAGACGCCGACGAACCCGATGCTCAAGGTCATCGACATCCGGGCCTCCGCCGACATCGCGCACGCCGCAGGCGCGCGCTGCGTCGTCGACAACACGTTCGCGACGCCTTACCTCCAGCGGCCGCTCGAGCTCGGCGCCGACGCCGTCGTGCACTCCGTCACGAAATACCTCGGCGGTCACTCCGACCTCGTCGGCGGCATGGTCGTCACGAACGACGATTCGCTCGCCGACGAGCTGCGGTTCCTGCAGAACGCTGTCGGCGCGGTCCCGGGACCGATGGACTGCTACCTCGCCCTCCGCGGCGTGAAGACTCTCGCCGTTCGCATGGAAGCGCATTGCCGCGGGGCGAAGCACGTCGTCGAGTTCCTTTCCGCGCATCCGAAGGTCACTAGGGTCCACTTCCCCGGCTTGCCCGGCCACCCAGGTTTCGAGACGGCCGTGCGGCAGATGAAGGACTTCGGCGGGATGGTGTCCTTCGAAGTCGGCTCGAAGGAGGAGGCTATCCGCATCGTCGAGCGAACGAAGTTGTTCTTCCTCGCAGAGTCACTCGGCGGGGTCGAGTCGCTGATCGAGGTCCCGGCGCCGATGACGCACTCGAGCGTCGCCGACTCGCCGCTCGCCGTCCCCGAGACGCTGATCCGGCTCTCCGTCGGCCTCGAACACCCCGACGACCTCGTCGAGGACCTCGCCCAAGCGCTCGAGTGAGGGTCGCTAGGCCTTGGGGCGCTTGAGGTACGCGACGAGCGAATTGCCGCCCATCGGGTTCACGATCTGAAGGACGCCGACCAGCTCCCAGCCATCGTCGCCGAACGTGTTCAGGATCTCGCCCGGGTTGTGCTCGAGCAGAGGTCCGACGAAGTACTCCCACTTCTGCATCTTCAGCCCTCCCGTTCCAATCGCCGGCCGGTTCGCCGGATGCACAGACCCATGATGACGGTGAGGCCGCCTTCTTCGGCGATCCTCCTGGCGTGGTCGTTCACGATGCCGTCCTGGAGCCACAGGACCTTCGCGCCGACCGAGACGGCCTGCTCCGCGAACGCCGGCGTCTCGGACGCCCGCCGGAACACATCGACGACGTCGATCGGCACGTCCTTCGGCACGTCCAGAAGAGAAGGGTATGCCGTCTCCCCCAGCACCTCGGTTTCGTTGGGGTTCACCGGGACTATCCGGTAGCCCTTCCCCTGAAGCCACTCCGAGATCTCGAAGGAGTCCTTGAGCGGGTTCGACGACAGCCCGACGACCGCGATCGTCCGAGCGTCGCCGAGGATGGCGCGCAGCTCGGCGTCGCTCGGGCCATACGCCTCCGAGTCGCTCACAGGTCCTCCCTCCGGGTGACCTCGATGAAGTCGTGCAAGATGCGCGCCGTCGCTCCCCAGATCGCGTGGCCGCCCATCTCGTATGCGAACCCGCGGTAGACATGTTCCTCACGCCGCCACTCCACAGTGGCCTCGGCGGCGGCGAGTGCGGCGAGCGGATACTCGAGAACCTCCGCGATCTCGCCCTCATCCGGCGTGAACGTGGGCAGGGTCGCCATCACCCCCACGAACGGAACGATGAGGATCGCGGAGACGAACGTGTGCACCGGCGGCAGCGCGCCGAGGATGTCGACGGCCGAGGGGTGGACACCCAACTCCTCCTCCATCTCGCGAAGCGCGGTCGCGACTAGCCCTGCGTCGCCCGGGTCCGCGAGCCCGCCGGGGAACGAGATCTCGCCCGCATGGCGAGACAGGTGCTCCGTCCGCTTGGTGAACACCACTCGCGGGTGCGAACCCCCAACGAGTGGCAACAGCACCGCCGCGAGACGATCACCGGGCTCCGGCGTCGGTGACGGCTCGGGGTCGAGAGCCGAGCGTAGACGAGAGGTCAGGTCGGGCGGGTACATTCCCCATGATGGTAGAGGAGACCGTGACCAGGGCGGCCGTCGGGGCGGTCGATCCCGATGAGGTGGTCCGCTTCGCCCAGGCGCTCGTGCGCGCCCCGAGCGAGAACCCCGGCAGTACCGAACACGCGCCTGCGGCGGTCGCGACCGACATCCTCGCTGCGCTCGGCGCCGAGCCGTTCACGATCGAAAGCGATGGGGGCCGGCCGAACGTCGTCGCGACGATCGGCTCCGGGACCGGACCGAAGCTGGCGTGGAACGGCCACCTCGACGTGGTTCCGGCCGGTGACGCGGCCGGTTGGCCACATCCGCCTTTCGAAGCGGTGGTCGAGGGTGGTCGGCTTTGGGGGCGAGGATCCGTCGACATGAAGGGGGCTGTCGCATCGGCGCTCGCCGCCGTCGCCGCGATCCGCCGCGCCGGAGTGGAGCTCGCCGGGACGCTGGCGCTGCACCTCGTCGCCGACGAGGAGCACATGGGCCTGCACGGCACGAGGGTCTTGCTCGAGAGAGGCTTGCTCGATGCGGACGCCTGCGTCGTCGGCGAGCCGAACGGCCTTCAACTCGGCGTGGCGGAACGCGGCAGCGCATGGATCACCGCGATCTCGCGCGGCAGGGCCGCGCACGGCTCCACGCCGCACCTCGGCGTTAACGCGATAACGAACATGGCGCGATTCCTGCTCGTGCTTGACGAGGTGGTCGCGGGGACACAGGAGCACCCGCTGGTCGGCCCGCCCACGGTGAATGCCGCCTCGATCCGCGGCGGGACCGCGCCGAACGTCGTCCCCGAACTCTGCGTCGTCGATATCGACCGCCGCACGATCCCCGGCGAAGTCGTGACGGACGTGCTCGAGCCGTTCGGCCACCTCCTGGCGAGGCTGCGTGCGGAACACGAGGGCTTCGACATCGAGATCAAGCTGCGGGAGTGGACCGAAGCCGCGGAGACGGATGCAACCGCGCCGTTCGTCGACGTCGTCCGACGTGCGATCGGCGCCGATCGGGGTACGACCCCGAGCGAAACAGGCCTCACGGGCGTCACCGATGCCCGCTTCTACCTCAACGAGGCGAGGATCCCGACCGTCGTGTGCGGACCCGGCGACCTCCGAGTCGCGCACACGTCGAACGAGCACGTCGAGATCGAAGAGCTCGTGACCGCGGCGCGGATCTACGCCCGGCTCTTCGTCCATGTACTGGGGTCCCGCCCCCCGTAGCCCGGCCCGGGGAAGGGTCCTTCCGGCAACACGCGGAAGGCTTATCGCCCCCGCGGCGTTATCCTGAGTAGCCATGGCGAATGAAACCGCGACCGTCATCACAGTCACCGCCAAGGCGGCCGTCAAGGCGCACGCCCTCGCCGCGAAGGAGGGGCGCCCGGACGCGTGCCTGCGGGTGCGCGTGGTCGCCGGAGGGTGCTCCGGGTTCTCCTACCAGATGGGGTTCGAGGATGCGGCCGCGCCGGATGACCACGTGATCGAGGTCGACGGGCTCCGGGTGCTGGTCGACGCGAAGAGCGCCCCCATAGTCGAAGGCTCGACCCTCGACTTCGACGACGCGCTCTTGTGCGGAGGCCTGAAGATGTACAACCCGCGAGCGACCCACGAGTGCGCCTGCGGCGACTCGTTCTCCGTCTGATCGAACCCATCGGCCAGGGGAGCCGGCCGCCCGAACGTCCCGCGACCGCTAGGTCCGACGGCCCGCCAGAACGTTCAGCGACCCCCTATACTTTCCGGCGATGGCGCCCAAAGACAACACGCAATGGACCGATCTCTTCAACGAGGTCGTCACCAGCGGCCTCTGTACCGGATGCACCGCCTGCATCGTCGCCTGCCCGTTCCACGTCCTCGGTTACGAGGACTACAAACCCGTCCAGCTGCAGGAAGACGGGCCCGACCAGTGCGCCCACGGTGACAAGGGCTGTTCGCTCTGCACCCTCGCGTGCCCCCGCTTCCGCGATTGGGAAGGCGAGATCGACCAACAGCTCTTCGGAGCGGTGCGCAAGCCCGAGGAGGTCGTCGGTCACTACAAGGACATCGTCCTAGCCCGCGCCGCCTCCCCCGAAGTCCTCGCCCAGGGCCAGGACGGCGGGGTCGTCTCTGCGCTCCTCATATGGGGGCTCGAGAACGGGGACATCGATGGCGTGTGCACGTCCAAGCTCACCGAGGATCGCCTCTGGGACTGCGAGCCGACCGTCGTAACGAACCGCGAGGGCGTTCTCGGAGCGGCTGGTTCCCGCTACACCTACTCGGCCAACCCGCTCGCCATGCTGAAGGCCGCCGAGATGGGCCTCTCGAAGCTGGCGCTCGTCGGGATGGGATGCCAGTCGAGCGCTCCCGGTGCGATGGCCGCGCGCCGAGTGAACAAGTGGGCGAAGAAGGTCGCCTGGAACTTCGGCCTGCTCTGCTCGAAGAGCTTCACGTACGAAGGACTCATGGGGGAGATCGCGCAGAAGGAACTGGGCCTCGACCTGCAGGACATCGTCCGAGTGAACATCAAAGGCAAGCTGCTCTTCTACACGAAGGACGGCCAGGAGCTGACCTACTCGTTGAAGAAGTCCCACGAGTACACGCGGCCCGGCTGTTTGCACTGTCCGGACTTCACCGCCGAGCACGCTGACATCTCCTTCGGGGGCCTCGGCCAGGGAGAGGGCTGGACGCTCACCATCATCCGGACCGACAAGGGCCAGGATGTCTGGAACCGGGCGGTCGCCGCCGGCGTCGTCGAGTGGCGCCCCGGCTCCGAGGACCCCGACGCGATCGACAAGATGATCAAGCTCGCGATCAAGTCCCGCGAGCGCTGGCCGGTAGGCGAGCTCGTCGACGGGAGCCGACAGCCGGGCCTGTTCCCGGCTCCCGAACCGGCTCCCGAGCCCGCCTCGGCCTGAGCCGCCCCTCAAACCCCCGCACCACGGGCCGATAATGAACCGACGGCCGCACGGGCCGTAGTCCGGTTTGCCCTGGAGGATATGTGGTCGACACCGCACGCGCGAGGGTCGAGGCGGCGCTCCGGCGCGATTCCACACTCGAAGCGGTCGCGTTCGCCGCCCAGCGATTCTTGGAGGAATCGAGCTGGGAGGACGTCGTTCCCGAACTCCTGCGTCGTCTCGGCCGCGCCACGTCCGCCAGCCGCGCCTACGTCTTCCAGAACCACACCGTGCCGGACGGAACGCACCTCACGACGCAACGATGGGAGTGGGTGGCCGACGGCATCGAGCCCCTCATCGACGACCCCACCCTCCAGTCGCAGCCATGGGTAGAAGCCGGCCTAGAGCGTTGGGAGAAGGTCCTCGGCGGAGGAAGCGTCCTTCAGGGTCATGTGCGGGACTTCCCCGAAAGCGAGCACGACACCCTAGCGGGCCAGCAGATCGAGTCGCTCCTGGTCGTTCCGATCTTCGTCTCGGGCGAGTGGTGGGGCCACATCGGCTTCGACGACTGCGTGGCCGAACGCGAGTGGACCCAGATCGAGATAGACGCGCTCCGCGCGGCAGCAGGGACACTGGGGGCCGCGATCCATCGCCGCCGGACCGAGGAGCAACTGCGCGAGGCAGAGTCGAAGTACCGAACCCTGGTCGAACAGATTCCGGCCGTCACCTACATCGATTCCTATCCAGGTCCGGGCGCGGACACATGGCCGACGCTTTACATCAGCCCACAGGTCGAGACCATCCTCGGCTACTCGCCGCGGGAGTGGGTCGCGAACCCGACCATGTGGGTTTCGCTCCTGCACCCCGACGACCGAGAGGTTGCCCTTGCCGTGGACGCGCATCACTACGCGACCGGCGAGCCCCTCGGCCAGGAGTACCGGATGATCGCCCGCGACGGACGGATAGTGTGGGTGCGC
>JBGPKY010000127.1:0-7763 GCA_041486205.1 Actinomycetota bacterium | reverse complement strand
GATTCCGTCAAGGTCATGACGATCCACGTGGCGAAGGGTCTCGAGTTCAACGCTGTCTTCGTTCCCGGTCTCGCGAAGGACTTGCTCCCGAACGTTCGCATCCAGCACAACCCAGCCGAGCGCGGGAAGTCGCTCGACTTCGAGTTGCGCGGCGACGCGAAGATCCTTCCCAGATACGACGGGGTCCTGAACCGCTTCAAGGACGCCTTGCGCGCGCAGGAGCTCATCGAAGAGAGGCGCACCTGCTACGTCGCGCTCACGCGGGCGCGAAGACGGCTGTTCATCTCGGGCGCCCACTGGTACTCCGAGACGAGGTTCCCGAAGGCGCCGAGTGTCTTCTTCGAGGAGCTTGCGGACTGGGGCGGATCCGAAGGGCTCCCCGGAGTCGACCGAGGGCCGGACGCCGACGCTGAGAACCCGTTGATGGGCTACCGCGAGGCTTTCGTCCGTGACTGGCCGGGGCCCGCGGTTCCCGATGAAGCCGACGCCGTCTTCCCCGATGGGTGGCGGCGTGCGGCCGTCGAAGCCGTGCGAAGGGGCGGCGTTCAGGCCTCGATGCTCGGCGAGGTCGAGCGGAAGGAGTACGAGCAGCTCGCAGCGCGACACAGGGCACTCGCCGCAACCTTGCGCGAGCGCGAGGCGGGGGACAAGTCGGAGCTGTCGCTACCGCCGACCGTCGGCGTGAGCGGCGTGATCGATTACGCTCGCTGTCCCAAGCGCTTCTACTGGACGACCATCCGACCACTCCCACGCTTCAGCGGGCCTGCCGCACGGATCGGAACCGATGTCCACCGCTGGATCGAGCTCCACTCCCGTGGACAAGGGACGTTGCTCGAAGCCGATGAGGCGCCGGACCTCACCGTCGAGGAGCTCGCCGGCCAGCCCGGGAAGCTCCAGCAGCTTCGAGATGCATTCCTGTCGAGCCGTTTCGCCGGGCAGGTGCCGCTCTACGCGGAGCGGCCGTTCCTGCTTCCGATCGAAGGCTTCACGGTGAGCGGGCGGATCGATGCGATCTACGGCACGGACGAGGGTCCCTGGGAAGTCGTCGACTACAAGACCGGTCGCAGGCCGGCCGAAGATGACCCGCTCGCGCGCCTCCAGCTCGACCTCTACGCGCTGGCGTGCATCGACGTGTGGAGGAAACCTCCCGACCAGCTCACATTGACCTACCTCTACCTGGCCAGCGAAGAGGAAGCCTCTCACGCGATGGAAGATCCTGCCGCGATCCGCGAACGCATCCGGATGGCGCTCGGCGAGATGGCTGAGGGACGCTTCGACCCAACGCCGGGTTCGCACTGTCATTGGTGCGACTTCCTACCGTTCTGCGACGCGGGCCGACGTGAGACGGGCTAGGTCGAGCGGAGAAGCTCGATCGATTCGCCGAACGTCCGGTATTGCGCGGCGGGATCCCAGCCACCTTCGGCGACACCCGGGACGATCCGCGCGACGAAACCGGCATCGGCTGCCCGCGACGTGACCGCCGCGCGGAACCACTCGAGCGTTCCCGGCTCGATCATCACCTCACCGTGAGTGCCACGGCGACGGAGAGCACCGTCATCGACGACGACCGGCGTGGGGCGGAAGAGCCGCGCGAGCGGTACCGCGGCCGACGGGTCGAGGGTCTCGAGGTGAGCGTGATGGCCGTCCCAAGTGGCCACCGCAACGACGCGCTCGGGTTCGTCGGCGGGATGGAGCTCGGCTCGCATGCGGGAGGGCTACCTGCCCGCCGCCATGTCGAGACGACGAAGCATCGAAGCCAAGTGCACGAGCATCTTCGCCGCGATGCCGGGCTCCTCGCGCAGCATCCGATGGAAGGCGGACCGCTTCAGCTCGAGAAGGACCAGCGGCGTCTCGCCCACCACGGACGCGGTGCGCGCGCCACCGTCCAGCAGGGAGATCTCGCCGAAGGAGTCGCCGGGGCGCAAACGGTTCATCACTCGTCCGTTCTTGTGAACGACTTTCGCCTGGCCCTCCACCAGGATGTAGAAAGCGTCGCCGGGCAGGCCCTCACGGACGACCGAGGCTCCTTCCATGAACCGGACCTCTTCCATCCCGTCGGCCAGCCGGCGCAGTTGCTTAGGCTGAAGGTGCGAGAACAACGGCACGACGCGAAGCACGTACTGGACCTTCCTGCTCACCTTCTCGCCTCCTTCAGGATGCAGCTCAAAGGAGCCTACCCCGGGCGCGGACGAGTGTCGAAGAGCCGTGTCACTACCCGCCGCTAGGGTTCCTCCGTGGCTACGACTAGGGCTGCCATCCCGGCGGATCTCGCTGCCGCAGCCGCGCCCCGGCGCGTCGGCCCGGGCGAGGTCATAACGCGGCAGGGCGATAGGGTCACCTGCCTTCACCTGATAGCGGCGGGCACCGTGCGACTCACGGCCGTCTCGAGGGGCGGGCGAGAGATCGTCATCGACGTGCTGGGTCCCGGCGACCTCTTCGGCGAACGGGCGCTGCTCGACGGCGGGCCCTCGCCCGTAGAGGTGCGGGCGTTGCAGCGATCCGAGATCCTTGCCGTCCCGACGGCGAGCCTAGACGCGGTGGTCGATCGCAACCCCGCAACGGCGGCCGAGCTGCTTCGATTGGTCGCGGCACGGCTGCACCTGACGTCCGAGGCTCTCCAGGAAGCGTTGCTGCTCGACGTCGCCGCCCGCGTCGCAAGGCGACTCGCGCGACTGGCGCGCGATCGGGGCCGGCCGGGCGCTGACGGGGCCGTCGTATCGATCACCCAGGAAGAGCTGGCGCGGATGGTCGGGGCGTCGCGGGAGTCGGTCAACCGAACCTTGGCATCGCTTGCCGCTCGCGGGTTGGTCCGGACGGGCGGGCGCCGATTGATCGTTCCCGATGTCGACGCCCTTGAACGGGAGGTGGTGGGCTGAGCTACTCCTGAAGTACCGCTAGGGTGCACGGCCCGCACAGCCGCGCGCGGCCCTTTACGGGACGGCCACAGCGCGCACACGTTCGAGGTTCCACTCGCGCATAGCGCGTGACGCCGCCCTTCGCCGTCTTCTCGACGCGGCCCTCGGCCTCGAGCTTCAATAGGTGAGCGAGCACGGAGCGAGCCGCCAGCTCGTGAACGTCGGCCGGGTAGCCAACGTAGATCTCGGGAACCATCTCCTCGGGCGCCTTCGGGGTATCCCCGAGGGCGGTGAGGACCTGCTCCTCGCGCATCGTGCGGTGCTCGAGGTACTCCTCCAGCTTGGCGACGCCGTTCAGTACAACGGGCCCGTGACCCGGGTAGATCGTTCGCGGCGACAGGTCTCGCATCCGCCTCAGCGATCGGAGGTACTGGATGAGGTCGCCCTCCGGCGGGTCGATCACGCTCGTCCCGCGGCCGAGCACCGAGTCGCCGGTGAACAGCGCGCGCTCCTGAGCCGCCCAGAAGACGACATGGTCGGGGGTGTGACCCGGCGCGGCGACGGTGGTGACCGAAACACCATCAGCGGTCACGACCTGCCCGTCGCGCAGCCTCTCGCCTCCCGGCGGGGGCCTCACCGCATAGACCGGCGCGCCGGTCATCGATGCGAACGCGCTCGCGGCGGGGGCGTGGTCGGGATGGTCGTGGGTGAGCAGTACCGCCCCCACGGGGCCGGCTTCACGGAGAACTTCGCGCAGATGTCCTTCGTCCTCCGGGCCAGGGTCGATCACCATCGAAGGGCCGTAGCCCACGATCCACGTGTTCGTTCCCTCCAGCTCCCGGATGCCAGGGTTCGGCGCGAGGACGCGAACGACGCGGAGCAACCCGGCCTCCCTAATCCACCTGGGGAAGCTCGAGAGCGAGGAGTTCCTCAACCGTCTCGCAGAGCGCGAGCGCTTCCATCGTCTTCAGGGTCGGCCAGTACAGTTCGCACCGGCCGGCCTTGAAGTCCGCTAGGACGTCAGCCGGTCGCGCCCACCACACCTCCTCGGCTTCGTGCCCGTCCGGCCGGGCCGTGAGACCGGCTGGTGCCGCCACCGCGAAATACCGAGCGTCGAACCGGACGGGAACTTCCTCCGGAGCGATCCAGTGCGAGATCTGATGCAGCGCCTCGGCCCGAGGAGGCGCGCTAGAGACCGCTGCGACCAGCTCGTCGTCGGACATGGCGTCGGTCAGGCCCTCCGCTGTGAGCGCCAGCCCGGCCTCCTCCATCAGCTCGCGAACGGCGCATGCGCGAGACACCTCCTCCTCGTCGCCGAACCACTGCAGCGCCAGCTCACGGTCCGTCTCGTCCACGGCCCCTCCGGGGAAGACGACGTAGCCCGGGAGGAAACGGCTCTTAGTCCCGCGCCGAAGGACGAGCACCTCGACACCCCCAGTGCTAGGCCTCGCGGCGATCACGGTTGCGGCGGGCCTCGGCACCTCCACGCGGCCAAGCTCGGGCTCCATGCGAGGGATTCTGGCAGGTGCGGGGACGGCTACGCTTGGCGCATGAGTCAAGATGTCGCCGCGCAGATCCGAGCGGCCATCGCGGATCACGGGCCCATCACCTTCGCCGAGTTCATGGAGCACGCTCTCTACGGTCCCGGCGGCTTCTACGAGCGGCCGCCGGTCGGGCCCGAAGGCGATTTCGTGACCAGCCCGCACGTTCATCCTGTGTTCGCCGACCTGGTGAGGTTCGCGCTCGCGGAGATGCGGCACGGTCTCGGAGACCCGGACCCGTTTCCGATCGTGGAGACCGGCGCGGGGGACGGAACGCTCGCCCGCGCGCTGATCGACGGCTTCGCCGAGTCCGGCGACGTAGCCGTGAGCTATTCCGCGGTGGAGGTCAGCGTGGGCGCGCGCGAGGCCCTGGCTCGGTTGCCCCTCCGCGTAACCGCGGCCCTCGAGGAGGCCGCACCCCTCGATGGTGTTTGCGTGATCGCGAACGAACTCCTAGACAACATCCCGTTCCGCCGCGTCCGTAAGCGCGGTGGAACGCTAGTTGAGGTTCGCGTCGGCGTCGACGCCGAGCGATTGGTCGAGGTCGAAGTGCCTTGCGACGACGAGCTCTCGACCGCGAAGCCGAAGCTTGCCGAGGGCGACGACGCGGTGGTTCCCACGGGCGCGCTCGCGTTCGTCGACCGGCTAGGCGCCTCGCTCGCGCGCGGCTACGCGCTCCTGATCGACTACGGCTCCACCGGAGGCGCGCCTTCCGGTGAGCCGCACGGGTACCGCAACCACAGGGTGCTCGCCGATCTTCTCGAGGATCCAGGGAGCGCGGACGTCACCGCCGGCGTCGATCTCGACGCGATCCTCGAGCGCGCCGAAGCTTCGGGGCTTCGGCCACTCGGCCTCGTAACCCAGCGCGACGCGTTGCTCGCGCTCGGATTCGACCGCTGGAGCGCGCGCGCACTCCAAGCCCAGACGCAGCTGCTCGCCAGAGGAAGCCCCGACGCGGCCCGCGCCTGGGAGTCGCGAAGCCGCGCGAGCCTGCTCGTCGATCAGTCGGGGCTCGGACGGCTGAAGTGGCTGCTGGTCGCGACCGAGGGTCTCCCCACTCCCCCTTGGATGCACCGCGCTCGCGAGCTGGCCTGCCGCGTCTAGCGGTCGACGTCTCCGACGACGAAGAAGATGCTGCCCAAGATCGCGATCAGGTCGGGAAGCCGGGCACCGGGCAGGATCGCGGGGATGACCGAGATGTTCGAGAAGGAGGCGGTGCGCATCTTCACGCGATAGGGGTACTTCTTCCCGTTGCCCACCACGTAGTAGCCCATCAGCCCGAGCGGGTTCTCGGTGCGGACGTAGACCTCGCCGTCGAGCTTGAGGTTCTTCGGAGGCTTCGGCTGCGCGAAGGGACCGGGCGGCAGCTTGTCCATGCACTGCTCGATGATGTTGCAGGACTCGTGCATCCGCTGAACGAGCACCCACAGCCGGTCGTAGGCGTCGCCGTTCTCACCGACCGGGATCTCGAATTCGACCTCGCCGTACTTCTCGTACGGCTCGTCCTTGCGAGGATCCATCGGAACGCCGGAGCCCTGGAGCGTCGGTCCGCTGCACCCGTAGGCGATCGCCAAGTCGGCCGGCAGGACCCCGACTCCTCTGGTTCGCGCGAAGATGATCTCGTTGCCCATCACCAAGTTGTCGAAGTCCTTCAGCTTCTTGCGAACCCACTTCAGGACCTCCGCCGACCGCTTCAGGAACCCGTGCGGCAGGTCGTCCTTCAGGCCACCGACCCGCGCATAGGAGTGGTGCATGCGCGCGCCGGTCGTCGATTCGATGAGGCCTTGGATCATCTCCCGCTCGCGGAACGCGTAGAAGACCGGAGTCATCGCCCCCAGCTCCAGCGGGAACGAGCCCGTGAAGACCAAGTGGTTCAGGACGCGGTTCCACTCGGCCATCATCGTGCGGATCCACTGCGCCCGATCGGGAACCTCGATCCCGGCGAGCCGCTCAACGGCGATCGTCCACCCGAGCTCGTTGTTGAACGCCGACAGCCAGTCGTGGCGGTTCATCAATACGAGGACCTGCCGCGCGTCGCGATACTCGGCGAGCTTCTCCGCCGCGCGGTGCATGTAACCGATCACGGGCTCGGCGCGCACGATGATCTCGCCGTCCAACTCCAGGACCACTCTCAGGACCCCGTGCGTCGATGGATGCTGGGGCCCGATGTTGAGGATCATCTCCTCGGTTCGAAGCCCCGGCTGTGCGACCTCGATGTCGAGGCCGCCGCCCCGCACCATCCAGTGCTCGGCGGCTGAGGAGAAGATGGCTCTCTCTTCGGTATCCACGGATACCTATCCTGACACGGGAACCGGCCTGCCGCCCACCGGCCGCGTGCGCGACCAGCGGGTAGGCTCACGCCTATGGCCACCGAGCGTCGGTCGCTCCAGAGGAAGATCCCCTCGCTCGACGCGCTCCTCCGCTCCGAACCCGGAAAGCGCGCGGCGGCCACCTTCGGCCGCGACCTCCTGAAACACACGCTCTCGCGTGTCCTGGAGGAAGCTCGTGCCGCTGCTGCGAAGGGCACCCCTCCCCCGGAAGACGACACGCTTCTGGCGCGAGCGATAGCGACTACCTCACGCGCCGCGAGCGGGCTGACCCCGGTACTGAACGCGACCGGCGTGATCCTGCACACGGGTCTGGGGAGAGCGCCGCTGCCGGAAAGCGCGGCGCGAGCCGCTGCGCGAGCCGGCCGCTCTTACGGAGACCTCGAGATCGAACGAGGGACCGGCACGCGAGGGAGGCGTACGAGTCGCGCGGAACTCCTGCTCGCCGCGCTCACAGGTGCTGAAGGCGCACTCGTCGTCAACAACGGTGCTGCCGCCCTGCTCCTAGCCCTAGCAGCGTTGACGAAGGGAAAGCAAGTCATCGTCTCCCGGGGTGAGCTGATCGAGATCGGCGGCGAGTTCCGCATCCCCGACATCCTGAGCGCCTCCGGGGCGAAGCTCGTCGAGGTCGGCACGACGAACCGGACCCGCCTCGCGGACTACCGCGCCGCCCTCACCGAGCACACCGGCCTGATCCTGAAGGTACACCCGAGCAACTACCGGGTGATCGGCTTCACGGCGGCGCCTACGGCGCGCGAGCTCGCAGCGATGGGCGCGAAAGCCGGCATCCCGTTCCTTTATGACCTTGGATCGGGGCTCCTCGACCGCTATCCCGGGATACCCGACGACGAGCCGAGCGCGAAGGAAGCTCTCGCCGACGGCGCGGACCTGGTCGTGTTCTCTGGAGACAAGCTGCTGGGCGGTCCGCAGGCCGGGATCGTGCTAGGTCGAGACGCCCTCATAGAACGCTTGCGCCGCAACCCGATCGCACGGGCGGTCCGAGTCGACAAGATGCAGGTTGCGGCGCTCGAGCGCGTCCT
>JBGPKY010000126.1:0-7791 GCA_041486205.1 Actinomycetota bacterium | reverse complement strand
GATCTGCTTGAAAACCGTGCCCATGCCCTTCGCCATGGCGACGGTCGACTGCCAGAAGTCCACCGACGGCTGCGACGACTCGCTCACGGGCGCGCCTCCTCCTCCTTCGGGAAGAACCACGGCCACACCAGCGACAGCAGGAGCACCGCGCCCACGACGATCGCGCCACCCGTGAGGATGGTCTTTCGGCTGTAGACGTCCGGCAGCACGACGACCGCGCCCGTAAGCAGCACCCACACCAAACCGAACGGGATGAGCAACTTCCACCCGAAATGCATGAGGCGGTCGTAACGCATCCGCGGGAGCGTCGCGCGGATCCAGATGTAGAGATAGAAGATCACGAAGAGTTTCGCGAGGAACCACAGCAACGGCCACAACCATAAGAGGAACCCGGGGTGGGGACCGCGCCAGCCGCCCAAGAACAACGTCACGGCGATCGCCGACACGGTCACGGTGTTCAGGTACTCACCGAGGTAGAACATCGCGAACTTGATGCCGGAGTACTCGGTGTGGAACCCGGCGACGAGTTCCGTCTCGGCCTCGGGGAGGTCGAACGGCGGCCGGTTCGTCTCGGCCAGACCGCAGATCAAGTAGGCCACGAACGCGGGGAACTGCGGCACGACGTTCCAGATCTTGTCTTGCGCCGCAACGATCGCGGACATCTTCAGCGAGCCCGAGTACATGAGCACGGCGACGAGCGCGAGGCCCATCCCGACCTCGTAGCTGATCATCTGCGCCGACGAGCGGATCGCGCCGAGCAGCGGATAGTTCGATCCGCTCGACCAGCCGGCCAGCACGATCCCGTAGACCATCATCGATCCCATCGCCAGGACCCACAGGATCCCGATGTTCAGGTCGGCGATCTGGAAGGGGATGTGTCGTCCGAACAACGTGACGCCGGTGCCGAAGGGGATCACCGCGAAGGCGAGGAACGCCGGCAGCATCGCGACGATCGGCGCGATGAGGAATACCGGCTTGTCCGCCTGCGTCGGCGTGATGCCCTCCTTGAAGAAGAGCTTCATCCCGTCGGCGAGCGTGATCAGGATGCCGCGCGGACCCGCTCGCATCGGCCCCATCCGCGTCTGCATGTCGGCGATGACCTTGCGCTCCATCCAGATCAGGAGCATCACCAGGATCAGTAGCGCGAAGAACACGACCAAGACGCGGGCGACGAGCAGCATCCAGTCGAGCCAGTCCATCAGGCCCCACCCTCTGCCGCGGGCAGTTCCGGAGCGACGGCCTCGACCGTCGCGGCCGCGGTGAACCGCCCCGACAGCAGCGTGTTCGCGGCCATGCCGAGCTGATTGAATGGAACGAAGACCGACCCTAGCGCCACATCCTGCGTGACGCGCACCGGCAGGACAGCTTCGCCCGCTTCCGTGCGCACCCGCGCGCGGGCGCCGTCCGCGAGCCCTCGCTTCTCGGCGTCCTCGACATTCACCTCGACGAACGGCTCGTCTTGCAGGGCGGCCTTCAGCTCCCTCGCGCCCTCGGACAGCCGGCCCTCGTCGACGAGCAGGGGATACGTGAACAACGTGAGGTCGTCGAGCCACTGCGGAGTGCCGGCGCCCACCCACGCGCTCGGAGACTCCCCCGGCTCGCGCGGGAGGAGCAGCCCGCCGAGCTCCTCCTGGATCTCCTCCAACGCCGTGAACCCGAGACCGGCGCCCATCGCTCGGGCGAGCTCAACGAAGATCTCCCAGTCGGGCCGCGAGACGCCCACCGGCCCACGTACCGGACGGATGCGCTGGCCGCGGCCTTCCCAGTCGGTCACATGCCCGTCCCGCTCCAAGAAGGCGGCGGCAGGCAGGAACGCGTCCGCGTAGGGCTCGAGCGAGCCGAGTTCCAGAGACTGAACGACCTTGAACGGCACGTTCTCGAGCGCGCGGCGCGCGAGCGCGGCGTCGGGGAAATCGCGGAGTGGATCGACTCCGATCAGGAACAGCACGTCCACCTCGTGCGCCGCGCAGGCCTCGAGGATCTGCTTCGCGTTCCGGCCGGGTTCCGCGTTCGCAAGCTCACCCCATACCGCTTCGACCTCGCCGCGTTCGGCCGCGGCCGAGAGGCGGCGCCCACCTGGAAGCAGACCCGGATGCAGGCCGGCGCGGAGCGCTCCGCGGTCGTTCGCCCGGCGGGGTACCAGCGCGAATCGGGCGCCCGTCCTTCGCGCCGCTCGCAACGCGAGATCGGCCGCGAGCGGGTGCTCGGCCAGCCGGGATCCAGCTAGGACAACGCCGGACTCCCCTGCCTCACGCATCGCGGCGACGGCCCGCGCAACCGTGTCGTCGCCCTCCGCACCGTCGAGTATCCGCTCCAGGACGTAGGCCTCCGTTCCGGGGCGAACCAGTACGTGCTCCGCCACGTCGTGCAGGCGCGTGCGCCGCGCATGCAGCACGAATACCTTCGCGCCGCGCCGGGCGGCCTTTCGGATCCGAAGGTGCAGGATCGGCACCTCCTGTTCCGTATCGAGCCCGACGACGAGGATGGCATCGGCGCCCTCCACATCCTTGTATGTCGCGCCCATCACCGAAGCTGCAGAGAGCTCCTCGGCGCGCCCGCCGTGGAACTCCCGCCGGTGGTCGAGGTCGTTCGTCGCGAACACGGTTCGCGCGAGCTTGGACAGCGCGTAAGCATCCTCGTCGGCCAGGCGCCCGCCCGTCAGGAAGGCGACCCGCTTGCCCTTCGACTCCTGCGCAACGCGATCGAGCACCTCGTCGAACGACGCGGGCTCGAGGCCGCGTTCGCGGATCATCGGATGCGTCAGCCGACCAGGAGCGTCTCCGAAACGGAACGCGAACCGCCCCTTGTCGCAGAGCCAGGCATCGTTCACCTCGTAGTTGTCGCGCGCGAGCGTCCGCACGACCTCGCCCCGGCGCACGTCGAGCTTCACGTTGCAGCCGGCCGAGCAGTGCGGGCAGACCGTATCGACGCTCGAGAGGTCGAAAGGCCTCGCGACGAACCGGTACGGCGTGGCGGTGAGCGCGCCGACGGGGCAGATCTGGATCGTGTTGCCGGAGAACGGAGAGCGGAAGTCCTCGCCGGCCGCGATCGAGACGTTCTCGCCCGCCCCCCTCGCATACAGCTCGATGAAACGGTCGCCGCTGATCTCGTCGCAGAACCGGGTGCATCTCGCGCACAACACGCAGCGTTCCCGATCTAGGTTCACGAGCGGCGACAGCGGGATCGGCTTCTCGTAGGTCCGCTTGGCTTCGATGTAGCGGCTCTCGCCCGGGCCGTGCGAGAGCGTCTGGTCCTGGAGCGGACACTCGCCCCCACGATCGCAGACGGGGCAGTCGAGAGGATGGTTGATCAACAGGAACTCGAGGTTCGCGACCTGAGCTTGTTGCGCTTGGTCACCGGTCACGTGTGTGCGCACGACCATGCCGTCCGCAACGGCCGTCGTGCACGACGTGAAGAGCTTGCGCTGGCCCTCGATCTCGACGTAGCACTGCCGGCAAGCTCCGAGCGGCTCGAGCAACGGGTGGTCGCAGAAGCGCGGGATCTCGACGCCGAGTTGTTCGGCGGCGCGGATGATGAGCGTCCCTTTCGGAACGGTCACCTCCTTGCCGTCGATCGCGAGCGTCACGACGTCGCCGCTCAACGCAGCACCTGAGAGATCGGGACGGACTCCGGGCCCGATCCGAAGGACGGCGCCGGCGGCTCTTCGGCCGGCGGAGCGAGCCCAGAACGCATCGGCGGACGCGAGGAGAACGGACAACGCCGCTCGCGGATGTGCGCCTCATACTCGCTCCGGAAGTGCTTCAGCGTCGAGGAGATGGGCGAGACCGCGCCGTCGACCAAAGGGCAGAACCCGCGGAACAGCATGTTGAGGCACAGGTCGTCGAGCAAGGACAGATCCTCGGGACGCCCGGAACCGCCCTCGATCCGCTCCAGGATGCGCTCGACCCACCACGTTCCCTCGCGGCAGGGCGTGCATTTCCCGCAGGACTCGTGCGCGTAGAACTGAGAGAGTCTGCGACACGCCTCCACCATGCAGTCGCGCTCGTCTGTCACGAGCATGGCCCCGGTGCCGAGCAGAGAGCCCGCCGCCGCGATCGACTCGAAGTCGAGCCCGACGTCGAGGTGATCCGCTGTTAGGAACGGCGTCGAGGACCCCCCGGGCGTCCAGGCCTTCAGCTTCGCCCCGTCGAGGATGCCGCCGGCCAGCTCCTCGATGACCACGCGCGCCGGCGTGCCCATCGGAACCTCGTAGTTCCCGGGCCGCACCACCTTGCCCGACACGGAGAAGATCTTGGTGCCCGGCGACTTCTCGGGACCGATCGACGCGAACCACTTCGCGCCGTTCGCGATGATGTGTGGGACGTTGGCGAGCGTCTCGATGTTGTTGATCGCGGTCGGGCTCGCGTAGAGGCCCTCGACCGCGGGGAACGGCGGCCGCTGCCGCGGCTGGCCCCGGTAGCCCTCGGCGGACGAGAGCAGTGCCGTCTCCTCGCCGCAGATGTAGGCACCAGCGCCGCGATGCAGGATCACGTCGAGGTCGAAACCGCTTCCGAGTATGTCCTTGCCCAAGAAGCCTTTCCCGCGGGCCTCGGCCAGGGTGCGCTCGAGCACTTGGCCGGGCCACAGGAACTCTCCGCGAACGTAGATCAGCGCCGTGTGACACTGCACCGCGTAAGCGGCGATGATCGCGCCCTCGAGGAACTGGTGCGGGTCGCGCTCCACCAGCTCGCGGTTGTTGAAGGTTCCCGGCTCCGATTCATCGAAGTTCACGACGAGGTATGTCGGCTTGCCCGTGTCCTGCGGGACGAACGACCACTTCACGCCGGTCGGGAACCCCGCGCCGCCGCGGCCGCGGAGGCCGCTCGCTTTGACTTCCTCGATCACTTCTACAGGCGTCATCTTCAACGCCTTCCTCAGTGCCTCGTAGCCGGCGGTCGCCACGTATCGGTCGACCCAAACGGTGTCGGGCTCGTCCCAGCGGGCGGTGATGATCCGCACGCCGTTCACTCGGCCTCGCCCAAGCCGGCGAGCGAGCGCGAAGCGTCGCGGAAGTCACCCGGGAACGTCCCGCGAGAAGGCTGCGGCGTCTCGCCGCGCCGGAGCTTTCCCACCAGCTCGACGATCCCCTCCGCCGTCACCCGATCGAAGTTGACGAAGTTAACGGTGACGACCGGGGCCGCGTCGCAAGCACCGAGACACTCCTCCTCATGGAGGGTGAACATGCCGTCCTCGGTGACGCTGCCGCAGTTGGGGCCGAGCGCGTCGCGTGCGGCCGCGTGGACCGCACCCGCGCCGCGCAGCGCGCACGCGAGGTTCGTGCAGACGGCAACGACGTGCTGGCCGGTGGGCCGCAGCCGGATCATCGTGTAGAAGCTCGCGACGGCCTCTACCTCGGCCGTCGTCAGGCCGAGCAACCCAGCGACGTCGTGCAGACCTTCCCGCGTGACCCAACCTTCGACCGACTGCACCAGATACAAGAGCGGAAGGATCGCCGAGCGCTCACGGCCGGTCGGATAGCGGGCCTTGATCGATTCGGCGATCTCTCGAAGCTCCGGTGAGAGGACGCCCATCAGCGATCCGCCCCGCCCATCACCGGGTCCACGCTTGCGATCGCCGCGATCAGGTCTGCGACCAGCCCGCCCTCGACCATCTTCGGCACGGCCTGGAGGTTCACGAACGACGGGTCGCGGATCTTGACGCGGTAGGGACGATGTTCGCCGTCGGACACCACGTAGAAGCCCAGCTCACCTCGAGGGGACTCGACCGGCGTGTAGACCTCGCCGGCCGGGACTTCGACGCCCTCCGTCACCATCTTGAAGTGATGGATGAGGGCCTCCATCGACTCCTCCATGATGTGCTTCACGTAGGCGGGCGAGTTCCCGATGCCGTCGGGGCCGACCTCGAGCTGCCCCGGCCATGCGATCTTCGGGTCGGCATGCATCACAGGACCGGGCTCGAGCCGATCGAGGCACTGCTCGATGATCCGAAGCGACTGCTTCATCTCCTCCACGCGGATCACGTACCGCGCGTAGCAGTCCGCCTCCTCGCGGGTGATCACGTCGAAGTCGAACGTCTCGTAGCCGCAGTACGGCTCGTCCTTACGAACGTCCTTCGTGATGCCCGCAGCGCGCGCCGTCGGGCCGGTGACGCCGTAGGCGAGGCAGTCTTCGGCCGAAAGCACGCCGACGCTGCGGTTGCGTTCGATCCAGATGGGGTTCGCGGACAGCAGCCGCTCGTACTCGCCGATCCGGCCCGGCATCATGTCGAGGAAGTCGCGGATCGCTGCCACCGCGCCGTCGGGAAGATCCATAACGACGCCGCCGATACGGATATACGCGTGGTTCATCCGAAGGCCGGTCACCGTCTCGAAGATGTCGATGATCCGTTCCCGCTCGCGGAAGCCGTAGAGCATGACCGACACGGCGCCGAGCTCGAGACCGCTCGTAGCGAGCCAAACCAAGTGCGACGCGATGCGGTTCATCTCGCAGACCATCACGCGGATGACTTCAGCGCGCGGAGGAGCCTGGACGCCCAGCAACCGCTCGACCGAAAGACAGTACGCCAGCTCGTTGAAGAAGGGCGAGAGATAGTCGGCGCGCGTTACGAACGCGACCCCCTGCTGCCACGTCCGGTACTCGCAGTTCTTCTCGATGCCTGTGTGGAGGTAGCCGATGATCGGCTTGCAGGACAGGACGGTCTCGCCGTCCAGCTCCAACAGCAGGCGAAGCACCCCGTGCGTCGAGGGGTGCTGAGGCCCCATGTTGATGACCATCGTCTCCTGGCGCAGCTCCTCGGTGTCGTGAGGGTCGAGGGCCGGGTCGAGAGCCGGGACTTCATCGGGCATGCCGTCGCTCACTCCAGCGCTCACGTCGGCGCTCACTTCGTCCTCCGGTCTACCGGTGGGATGAACGCGCCTTTGAACCGTGTGTCGACCCCACCAAGATCTTCGGTCTTGCGAAGCGGGTGGCCCTCCCAGTCATCGGGCAAAAGGATGCGCGTGAGGTTCGGATGTCCCTCGAACACGATCCCGTAGAAGTCGAACGTCTCCCGCTCGAACCAGTCCGCCGTCGGGAACGTCGACGCGACCGACGGGACGCGTGCGTCCTCCTCGGCGAGCCCAACCTTCACACGGATCCGGTGTTTGCGTACCGTCGACAACAGTTCGTAGACGACCCAATACCGCGGCGCGCGGCCCGGCCAGTCCGTCGCGGTCAGGCTCGCAAGGAAGTCGAACCCGAGATCGGTTTCTCTGCGCAGCCATGTGAGTGTTTCGAGCAGATCGTCGCGCCCGACGAGCACCGTGGCCTCATCGCGCGCGACCACGACGTCGGGCAACCGGGGGCGCACCCGGTCGGCCAGCTCGATCGCCCTCACCGCAGCCGGCCTTCCGTGCGCACCTTCTCGTGCAGCTTGAGGATGCCGTACATCAGCATCTCCGGCTTGGGCGGGCAACCGGGGACGTAGATGTCGACCGGGACTATCGTGTCGACGCCCTGCAGGATGGCGTAGTTGGTGAACATGCCGCCGGCCGACGCGCACACCCCCATCGAGATGACCCACTTCGGTTCGGGCATCTGGTCGTAGATCGTGCGGAGGACGGGCGCCATCTTCTGCGATACCCGGCCGGCCACGATCATGAGATCCGCCTGGCGCGGGGAACCGCGGAAAAGCTCCATCCCCCAGCGTGAAAGGTCGTAGTCGCCGGCCCCTGTCGACATGATCTCGATCGCGCAGCACGCGAGCCCGAAGGTCGCCGGCCACATCGACTGCTTGCGCGCCCAGTTGACGGCCTTGTCGAGCGTGCCGAGGAGGATCCCGCGGCGGAGCTCT
>JBGPKY010000125.1:0-7792 GCA_041486205.1 Actinomycetota bacterium | reverse complement strand
CTCGGGGAGCGGGCGGTGGAGCAGCCAGCCGATCGCGTGCGCCGGCTCCAGCGCAGGAAGGATCCCCTCCAGCTCGGCGAGCGCCTTGAAGCCCGCGAGCGCGTCCGAGTCGGTTGCCGAGACGTACTCCGCTAGGCCCGCGTCCTTCAGGTAGGAGTGTTCGGGCCCCACGCCCGGGTAATCGAGCCCCGCCGAGATCGAGTGGGTCTCGATGATCTGGCCGTCTGGGTCCTGGAGCAGGTAGGACATCGCGCCGTGCAGTACGCCAGGCTCTCCCATCGTGAGCGAACGGCAGTGCTCGCCTAGCCCCTCGCCGCGCCCGCCGGCCTCGACTCCAACCAGTCTCACGTCGGACCTTCCGATGTACGCGGTGAAGATCCCGATAGCGTTGCTGCCGCCCCCCACGCATGCGACGACCGCGTCGGGGTCGCGTCCTTCCACCTGCTGGAACTGACCACGGGCCTCGTCCCCGATCACCCTCTGCAGATCGCGGACGAGAGCCGGGAACGGGTGCGGGCCGACGACCGACCCGATCACATAGTGGGTGCTGCGGACGCTTGCGGCCCAATCGCGGAGAGCTTCGTTCGTCGCGTCCTTGAGCGTGCGGCTCCCCGAAAGGACAGGGACGACCTCGGCGCCGAGCAGCTGCATCCGCGAGACGTTCACGGCCTGTCGAACCGTGTCCTGCTCGCCCATGTAGACCACACACTCAAAGTCGAAGAGCGCGCACGCCGTAGCCGTCGCCACGCCGTGCTGGCCGGCGCCCGTCTCGGCGATGATCCGGCGCTTGCCGAGCCGCCGGGCCAACAGCACCTGGCCAACCGTGTTGTTGATCTTGTGGGCGCCGGTGTGGTTCAGGTCCTCGCGCTTGAGGAAGATCCGGTAGCCCGTCTCGGCCGACAGTCGCGGCGCGAACGTGAGCGCCGACGGCCGCCCGACGTAGTCGGTGAGCAGCGCGTCGAGCTCGCCGCGGAACGACGGCTCGTCCCGGAGCTCGGACCAGGCCGCCGACAGCTCGTCGAGGGCAGGGATGAGGACTTCGGGAACGTAGCGGCCGCCGTAGTCGCCGAAGCGCCCGCGCGCGTCCGGGCGCTGGGTCTGCAGGGCACTCACGACGGAGCCCCTCGCAATTCCCGAAGCTTCGCGCCGGGGTCGGCTGCGCGCATGAGCGACTCCCCGATGAGCACGGCCCGGGCTCCCGCGGCGGCCGCCCGCTGTACCTGTTCACGAGAGGAGATGCCGCTCTCCAGGACCGCGATCCGGTCGGCCGGGATCCGGCGGAGCTCGGCGAAAGCACGATCGCCGTCGACTTCGAGCGTCTCGAGGTCGCGGGCGTTCACGCCGATCACTTCCGCTCCGGACGCCAGCGCTTTCTCCAAGTCTCCCTCCGCGTGGGTCTCGACGAGCGCGCCGATCCCGAGGTCCTTGCACGCCTCGAGCATCGCGGCCAACTCGAGCGGCGTGAGGCACGCCGCGATGAGGAGCACGGCGTCGGCTCCCCAGGCGCGCGCCTCGATCACCTGAGACGGGTGAACCAAGAAGTCCTTGCGAAGCACCGGGACCGAAGTCGAAAGATGCACCGCTAGAAGGTCCGCCATCGATCCGTCGAAGTGTCGGGCCTCGGTGAGCACCGAAACCGCCGACGCGCCGGCGGCCTCGTACACGGCCGCTTGCCTCGCGGGATCCGCGTTGGCGATCACACCAGCCGACGGCGACGCGCGTTTGACCTCGGCGATGACGGCTGGTCGGGACGTCGGGTCACGCAGCGCGCCCGCGAAGTTCCGCGCGGGTGGCAGGACCGCGGCGCGGGTGATCAGGGCCGAGTCGTCGAGCGGATGCCGCTCGAGCCCCCGGCGGGTTTCGTCGATGACCTCGGAGAGGAAGCCCACCGGGCAAGTGTATCGACCCCCTTCGCGCCGGCGGAAGGTCCTCAGGCGAAGGCGGCCCGAGCGGCGCGCAGGTCGAACCCTTCATACAGGGCGCGTCCCACCACGGCGCCCTCGACCCCGGTGTCGAGTCGGGCGAGAGCTCGCAGATCCTCGAGGCTGCGGATCCCCCCGGAGGCGAGCACCGGACGGCTGGTCGACCGTGCGAGCGCCCAGACCCCGTCGAGATCGGGACCCCGCAAGCGGCCTGTACGGCCGACCTCCGTGTGCAGGAACCGCGCCACCTCTAGATCCCCCAGCCACCGGAGCGTGTCCCAGAGGGGCAGCTCGACACTTCCTGCTCCCCTTGGGACGATCCTGGTTCCGTCCGCTTCGATCCCGACGACCAGCGCTTCGCCGTGGACTTCGATGAGAGCGCGGGCGCCGTCACGGTCGGCCAGGCCGGCGGAGCTGAGAACCGCTCGTTCGGCTCCGGCCTCCAGTGCCGTTTCGACTTCGACGGCGTTCGAGAGTCCGCCGCTCGCCTGCACACGAACGTCGAGACGCGAGATCCGCTTCAGCAGATCCGTGTCGATAACCGCGCCGGCCAGCGCGTGATCCACATCCACGACATGGATCCACACCGCTCCGTCTTCGATGAAAGCGCTCGCCGCCGCGATCGGATCGCCTCCGAAAGCCCCGATGGGCACCGGGCCGCTCGAGGAAAGGCGCGCAAGTTGCCCGCCCGCCACGTCTATCGCGGGGATGACCTCGAAGCCCATTCCGGACGCGACCTTATCGGGACGCGCTCAGGCGCGGGGCCGAGCTGTCTCGCGCGCTCCGCGGGTATCGGGAACCCTCAATACGGACGCCGCCGCGGGCTCCGTTTGCTCCAGACGAGCCGCCTGCGAGCCGAGCAGCGTTCGCAACTCGGATAGGAGTCCCGCCGAAGGCTCCACGCGGAAGCTCCCGACCTCGAGCGGGGTCGTGCCCTGAGAGGAGATGAATCGAACCCGCACGGGCGTGCCGCCGGGCTGGCCCGCCAACAGTGACTTCAGCTTGCCTACGACGGAGTTGGTGCAAGCGGCGGCCGGCAGGTCGACAACGAGTACGCCCCGGGCCTTAGTCGCTGGGCTCGCCGCGCCCAGATCCGGCTCCCGGATCTCGACTGCGCGCAGCTGCAGTTCGCGACCGCGAAGATCCACGCGCCCCTTCACCAGCACTATCGCGTCGTTCTCGATCAAGGTTGGCACCTGCTCGTAAATGCTGGGGAACGCGATGACTGAGACGCCGCCGGCCAGGTCCTCGACGCGGAACTGCGCGTACGGCTCGCCCTTCCTCGTGTACTTGCGCTGCACGCCCGCTACGAGTCCACCCACGGTCACGAGGTCCCCATCACCGAGGTTCGCGACCTCAGTGATCTCCATGTCGGTCTGCGCAGCAAGCGGATCCCTTACCTGGAGGAGCGGGTGGTCGGTGACGAACTGGCCGAGCATCTCCTTCTCGAGGCGCAGCAACGTTCGCTTGTCGAACTCCTCGCCATCGAGGATCGTCTCGTCGATCTCGGTGGCCGCTTGCTCGCCGCCGCCGAAGAGGGAGAACTGTCCGGCCGCCTCGGCCTTGCGCTCGGCGGCGATCGGCGCAGAGATCTTCTCCTGATTCTCCATAAGCGCCTTACGGGCGTAGCCCAACGAATCGAAGGCACCGGCCAGCATCAGGCTTTCCAGGACCTTCTTCGTGAGGACGCCAGGATCGACCTTGCGGCAGAAGTCGGCGAAGCTCTCGAATCCCCCCTTGGCGCCACGGGCGTCGATGATCTGCTGCACCGCTCCGGCGCCTACGTTGCGGACGGCCGAGAGGCCGTAGCGGATCTTGTCCTCGCCCCCAGGTGCCGGCGTGAAGTCGAGCTCGGACTCGTTCACGTCGGGCGGAAGCACTTGCACACCCATCAAGCGGCAGGCGTTCAGGTAGAAGGGCTTCTTGTCCTTGTCGTCCTTCACGCTCGTGAGCAACGCAGACATGAACTCGATCGGGTGATGGGCCTTGAGGTAGGCGGTCTGGTACGCGACGTAGCCGTACGCGCATGCATGTGAGGCGTTGAAACCGTAGTCGGCGAACGGCTCCATCAGCTCGAAGAGGTCCTCGCCGAGTCGCTGCTGGTAGCCGTGGTCGACGCAACCCTGGATGAACTTCTCCTTGTGTACCAAGAGCTTCTCGCGGATCTTCTTGCCCATCGCCTGGCGGAGCATGTCGGCCTCGCCCATCGAGTAGCCGGCCATCCGAACCGCGATCTGCATGACCTGCTCCTGGTAGACCATGATCCCGTAGGTCGAGCCGAGGACCTCCTCCAGGTCGGGATGCGGATACGCAACCGGTTTGCGGCCGTGCTTGCGTTCCGCGTACTCGTTGTGCATACCAGCGTTCAGCGGACCCGGACGGTAGAGGGCGACGAGCGCCATGAGGTCCTCGAACCGGTCGGGCGCGAGCACCTTGATCAGAGAGCGCATCCCGGGCGACTCCATCTGGAACACGCCGGTCGTGTCGCCGCGGCGGAGCATCTCGTAACTCGCGTCGTCGTCGAGCGGTACGTGGTCGATGTCCAGCACGACTTGGTTGCGACGCAGGTGTGCCAGCGTGTCCTCGATCACCGAGAGGTTGCGAAGGCCGAGGAAGTCCATCTTCAGCAGGCCGAGCTTCTCGACGCCGTGCATGTCGAACTGGGTCACCACACGGCGGGAGTCGTCTCGCGAGTCCTTCGCCAGCTTCAGCGGGAGGTAGTTCACGAGCGGTGCGTCGCCGATCACGACGCCGGCGGCGTGCACCGAGTCCTCCCGACGCAAGCCCTCGAGCGCGCGGGCCGTCTCGATGATCTCCTTCGCCTCGGGCTCGCGCTCGTAGGCTTCCCGCAGCTCAGGCGAAAGTTCGAGCGCCTGCTCGATCGGGTAGTCGCGGCCCATGACCGCCGGCGGGTACATCTTGCAGAGCCGATCTCCCAGGCTCGCGGGGAATCCCAGCACGCGGGCTCCGTCGCGGATGCCCTGCTTCCCCTTGATCGTCTGGAACGTGATGATCTGCGCCACGTGGTCCGAGCCGTACTTGGAGGCCACGTACCGGATGACCTCGTCCCGACGCCTCTCGTCGAAGTCCATGTCGATATCGGGCATCTGCTTGCGATCGGGGTTCAGGAACCGCTCGAAGATCAGCCCGTAGCGCAGCGGATCGAGATCCGTGATGCGGAGCGAATACGACACGACCGATCCGGCAGCGCTCCCTCGTCCGGGGCCCACGCGGATGCCGCTCTCGCGCGCGAACCGGATGAGGTCCCACACGATGAGGAAGTAGCCCGCGAAGCCCATCGCGGAGATGACCTCCAGCTCGTGGTCGATCCGCGCGCGAACCTCGTCGGCGAGTCGATCTCCGTACCGTTCGCGCGCGCCGTCCAGCACGAGCCTGCGCAGGTACTCCTCCAGCGCCATCCCGTCCGGCGGCTCGAACTTGGGCAGGTGAAGCGCGCCGTACGTCAGGGTGAGGTCGCACATCTCGGCGATCAGAAGCGTGTTGTCGCAGGCCTCCGGCACCTCGGCGAACACCGCGCGCATCTCCTCCGGCGACTTCAGGTAGAACTCGTCCGAGTCGAACTTCAGCCGGTTCGTGTCGGTCTGGAGCTTCTGTTGCTGGATGCAGAGCAGGACGTCGTGCGGCTTCGCGTCCGCCTTCTCGGTGTAATGGAGGTCGTTCGTCGCGACAAGCGGGATGCCGGTCGCCCGTGAGAGCTGCATGAGCCCAGGAAGGATCTGGCGTTGCTCGACGAGCCCGTGATCCTGAAGCTCAACGAAGAAGTTGCCGTCGCCGAGGATGTCGCGATATAAGCCCGCCACCTCGGTGGCCTTCGCATCCTGGCCTGTGAGCAGTAGCTGCGAGATCTCAGAGGCGAGGCACCCCGAGAGCCCGACCAGCCCCTCCGCGTGCTCGGCGAGCAAGTCCTTGTCGATCCGAGGCCGGTGGTAGAAGCCCTCGAGATGCGCGGCGGTAACGAGCTTCAGCAAGTTGCGATAGCCCCGCTCGTCCTTCGCCACGATCGTGAGGTGGCGATACTTCTCTTCGCTCTCGCCCGGCGTCCGCTCGAAGCGCGTTCCGGGCGCCACGTATGCCTCGACGCCGATGATCGGCTTGATGCCCTCCGCGCCCGCGGCTTCGTAGAACTGGAGCGCGCCGAACATCGCGCCGTGGTCGGTGACCGCGATCGCCGGCATCCCGTACTCGGCGGCCTTTCGCAGGATGGTCGGCGCGCTCGGGTGCTCCTTCGGAGGAACGATGCGCGCGGCGCCGTCCAGGAGCGAGTACTCCGTGTGGGTGTGGAGATGGACGAAGCTCCTGTTGCCGGTCACAGATCCCTCTGCTCGCCGCGGGGAAGGTCCACGGGTTCGGCCCGGACTGTGGACAACCTGTGGACAACTTACACGCTTGTGATTCCCGGGGAACCGAGGATAGACTCGGCGAAGGCCACAGGCAAGCGGCGAGGTCAGGGGATACGTTCGGATGCGGCTCTCGTACTCCAGCATCAACACCTACGAAACCTGCCCGGCCAAGTTCCGATTCCAGTACGAAGAGAAGCTTCCCCAGTCCCCCTCTCCGGCGCTCTCGTTCGGCGACTCGCTCCACCGAGCGCTGCACCATTTCCACAACCGGCCGGTGCCCGTTGCGCCATCGCTCGAGGAACTGCTCGAGATCCTCGACGCGGTCTGGGTCTCCGACGGCTTCGGGAACGCCTCGGAGGAGAAGACGTACCTCGAGCACGGCCGTCAGGTCCTTGCCCAGTACCACCGAGAGAACGCCGGGTCGTACAAGATCCCGGCGGCGCTCGAGTTCCGGTTCCAGATAGACGTCGACGGCGTGACGCTCTCCGGCGTGATCGACCGGATGGACCGCCTCCCAGGCGGTGGCTACGAGATCATCGACTACAAGACGAACCGCCGACTGCCGCCGCAGGACAGGATCGACTCCGACCTGCAGCTCTCGATCTACTCCCTCGCCGCGAAGGAGATATGGGGCATCGAGCCGGAGCGACTCACGCTCTACTTCCTGTTGCCGGGTCAGCGTATGTCCACCACCCGAACGGCCACCGACCGCGACGAGCTTCGCCGGCGGATCGGGACCGCCGCTGCGCGGATCGACGCCGGCAGGTTCGAGCCGCGTGAGAACGCGCTCTGCGGCTGGTGCGATTACCAGCACGTGTGCCCGATCTTCCGTCACCGACGCGAGAAGCTAGAAGGCGATCCCGCACCACGGATGACGGGGCTGGTCGACGAGTGGATCGGCCTCAAGCGAGACGGACGGCGCGTTTACGCCCGCATCGACGAGCTTGCCGGGCTCATCAACGCCTTCTGCGACGAGCACGACTACCGTCGGCTCTTCGGCTCCGACGGCGCGGCGGTGGATCGCCGCGCGCCACACGTGACGTCACCCGACGAGGCCAGGCTCCGCTCGACCCTCGAGCCACTCGGCCTGTGGGAGAAGGTCCTCTCGGTGGATCCGAAGAAGCTGAACGACCTGATCGAGTCGCGATCGCTCCCCCCGGATGTCGAGGACGCTGTCCTCTCCTCACAAAAGGAGGTCCGCACTCAGTACGCGCTGTACCTGAAGGAGCCTCAGAAGTCGCGGCGTTAGGCGGACGGGTCAGGCCTCCCCCCTGACCCGCCGCAGCGCTTCCTCCAGATCCGGAGGCAGGGGGTCCTCGATCTCGATCCGCTCCCCCGTGACGGGGTGCTCGAACGCGATACGCGAGGAATGCAGGAACGGGCGCGCGAGATGGAGGCGTTTCGCCTCGTCCCCACCCCCGCCGTAGGCGGAGTCGCCCAGGATCGGATGACCGATCGCCGCGAGATGTACCCGGATCTGATGGGTGCGGCCGGTCCGCGGCGCCGCCT
>JBGPKY010000124.1:0-7838 GCA_041486205.1 Actinomycetota bacterium | reverse complement strand
TCGTTCACCACGGTCGTTTCCGCGCCGACCTTCGCCGCCAGCTCGCCGACGAGCGCGACTTCCTCGTCCGTGTCTGACGGGAAGTGATTGATCGACACGACGCAGGGCAGGCCGTACGCCTTCACGATCTCGATGTGCTGCGCGAGATTCTCGCTGCCGAGCCGCACGGCATCGAGGTTCTCTTTGTCCAGCTGCTCGAAGGGCACGCCGCCGTGCGATTTCATGGCACGCACGGTGGTCACCAGCACCACGGCGGCTGGCGTGAACCCACCGATCCGGCACACGATGTCGCAGAACTTCTGGAACCCGAGGTCGCTCGCGAAGCCGCCTTCGGTTACCAGGTAGTCGGCGAGCTTGAGTGCGATCCGGTCCTGGATGATCGAGTTGTTCGCGTGGGCGATGTTGCCGAATGGTCCGGCGTGGATCATCACGGGCTGGCCCTCGAGGGTCTGCACGAGGTTCGGTTTGATCGACTCCTTCATGATCACGGCCATCGCGCCGGCGACCTTCAGCTGCTCGGCCGTCACCGGCTGACCGTCGTGCGTATCGGCGACGACGACGCGGCCGAGTCGCTTCCTCAGGTCCTGGAGGTCTTCGGCGAGAGCCAGGATGGCCATGATCTCCGATGCTGCCGTGATGACGAACTGGCTCTCGCGCGGAACGCCGTGAGCCTTGCCGCCCAAGCCGATCACCATGTAGCGAAGTTCGCGGGCGTTCACATCCATGGTCCGCGGCCACGTGATGGTGGCCGGGTCGATGCCGAGCGGGTTGCCGAAGTAGAGCGACGCGTCCAGCGCGGAGGCGAGCAGGTTGTGCGCCTCCGTGACCGCGTGGAAATCGCCGTTGAAGTGCAGGTTGATGTCCTCCATCGGCACGACCTGGACGTAACCGCCGCCGGTTCCGCCGCCCTTGATCCCGAACACGGGACCCATGGAGGGTTCGCGCAGGGCCAGCACGACGCTCTTGCCGAGCTTCCCGAGCCCCTGGGTCAGCGAGACCGAAGTGGTCGTCTTCCCCTCGCCGGCTTTGGTGGGCGTGATGGCCGTCGTGATGATCAGTTTGGCGTTGGGGCGATCCTTCAACCGCTCGAGGATCGACAGGGACACCTTGGCGCGGTACCGGCCGAACGGTTCGAGTTCGTCCTCTTGGATCCCGGCTGCTCTCGCGATGTCGTGGATAGGGAGGAGCTGCGCTTCCTGGGCGATCTCGAGTCCGCTCTCCATGTCGGCTCCTGGTCTCTCGGGCTCGGGCCAGGATACCGAAAGGGCGGAGCGACACGTGTCGATTGCCTCGCAGGGCTCCACGCCCCATACTCCCCGCGTGGATATCCCGACCTTCCTCCTCCAATATCCGCCCTTCGACGAGCTGGACGAGGAGGGCATCCCGGAGGTCGTGCGACACACCCACATCGAGTTCTTCCCGAAAGGCCGGACGATCCTGCAGCAGTCCGGGGAGCCGTCTCGCTACCTCTACGTCGTGCGAACGGGGGCCGTAGAGGTCCTCAGCGACGGCCGGGTCGCCGACCTCCTCGGCGAGGGGGAGGTGTTCGGCCAATTCTCGTTGCTGTCGGGTCTCGGACCCACGTTCACGATCCGCGCGCTGGAGGACTCGATCTGCTACCTGATAGACTCGAGTGTCGCTGAGATGGTCATGGGGACCCAACGGGGACTGGCGTTCCTCTCAAGGACCTTGCGCCGCAGGGAGATCCGTGCGCTCGAGGGATCCGCTCCTGTCAGCCCGGGCCCCGGGACGGTGATGGTGGGATCGCTCATCCGCCGGCCTCCCGTCACCTGCTCGCTCGTCACGACCGTGCGAGAGGCGGCTCAACTGATGGCTCAGGAGCACGTCTCGTGCCTCCTCATCCCGAAGATCGACGGCTGGGGGATCATCACCGACCAGGATCTGCGCGTTCGCGTTCTCGCCCTCGGGAGGAGCCAGGACACGGTCGTGAGCGAGATCATGACCTACCCGGCGAAGACCATCCCGACGCACACGCTCGTCGTCGATGTGATCCTCGAGATGCTCGAGGCGGGGGTACACCACTTCCCGGTGGTCGACGGGGACGGCGAGCTCGTCGGCGTCGTCACCGACACCGACGTGATGGGGCTGGAGCAGAAGACCCCCTTCAACCTGAAGAACGCCATCGAGCGGGCAACGCGCGAGGGAGACGTCGTGGAGGCGGCCGCTCGGCTCCCCGAAGCGATCTGCTCTCTCGTGGAGTCGGGCGTCGAACCCCTTCACGTCGCGCAGATCATCGCGGTCACGCGCGACGCGGTGACGAGGCGGCTGATCGAACTCGCGGTCTCCCGCCTCGGCGACCCGCCGGCGCCTTGGGCGTGGCTCGCGCTCGGCAGCGAGGCTCGATACGAACAGGCGTTGTTCACCGACCAGGATCACGCCATCGCCTACGACCCGAAGGGGACGGTCGCCTCGGAGGTCGACCCTTACTTCGCCGAACTCGCGGAGCAGGTGACCACCGGGATCGAGGGATCGGGGATCAGGCGCTGCCGAGCGGGCGTCATCGCGTCGAACCGCGATTGGCGCCGATCGGTCGAGGATTGGGTGCTCCTGTTCACTTCGTGGATGGAGGACCTGAGTCCGACGGGATCGGCGTTCACGGGCATCGCCTTCGACTTCAGGAGGATCGCGGGTGCGCTCGACGTCGAGCCGATCCTGCACGAGACCATCCGCCGGGCGCCGCACAGCCAGCATTTCATTCGACTCCTAGCTAGGGCGGCCCTCGATGTACGACTGCCGACCGGCTTCTTCCGCGATCTGGTGGTGGAGGCGAAGGGAGGCGCGACCAACCTCCTCGACGTGAAGCACAGCGGGATAACGCCCATCACGAACCTGGCACGCGTCTGGTCGATCGGCGTGGGCCTCACGGAGAACCGCACCCTCCAGCGCCTGCGGTCCGCCACGGAGACGGGCAGCCTCAAGGAGGAAACGAGGACGGGGCTCGAGGAATCGTTCCGCCTCCTCTGGCAGATACGTCTCGAGCATCAGACTGCCCAGGTTCGCCGCGGCGCTCAGCCGGACGACGAGGTCGATCCCAGGACCCTCGGGCCGCTCGCCAGGCAGGGTGTCAAGGAGGCTTTCCGCGTGATCGAGCATTCCCTTCAATCCCTCGCCACGGAGCTGGGACTCCGGCGGTGACGAAGGTCCCCGAGGCGCCGCGCCGCTCGCGACGATCGTTGCCGTGGGAAGAGGCGCGTCTGGCTGCGGTCGACTTCGAGGCGACCGGCCTCGACTTCGCCAAAGACACGATCATCTCCTTCGGTGTGGTGCCTATCGACGACGGCATGATCGACGTCGGAGCTTCCACCTACGAGCTCGTCGACCCTTTGGAGGTCACGCCTTCGCCGAAGTCGATCACCGTCCACATGCTTCGCCCATCCGACCTCGCAGGAGCGCTGCCCCTCGACGAAGCCCTGGAGCGGCTGAGCCAGGCGATTGCCGGGCGGTTCCTGATCACGTGGCGAGTCTGGGTGGAGACGGGTTTCCTCGCGAAGGCCTACGGCGTCGATGCCAAGGTGTGGCTCAAGAGGAGCGTCGACGTCCAGAAACTCGCAACTCACCTCGCCCGTGAAGAGGACGGGAGCGACATCACTATGTGGTCCCTGACCGGCGTCGCGGAGCGTTACTCGGTCCCCGTGGCGGATCCCCACAATGCGTTGGACGATGCGCTGGTAACCGCGCAACTCTTCCTGGTAGTCGCGACGCGACTGGCCGCGAGGGGACACCGGACCATGCGTCAGCTCAGTTCCGTGGGGCAAGCTCGTCCCCCGACCCTGCTTCGCCCTCGCGCCCCGTTCTAGATGCCGGTCGCTCTAAGAGCGGGCCGTCGGAACCGCATGGACCGGGATGCCGGACCGCCGCTCGATCTCTCTCTTCAAGTCACCCTCGATCGCGCGGCGCCAGGCCGGGCGCTCGGGGTCGGGGACGACGATGGCGTGGAAGCGCTTGGCCATCCCCCAGCGAGCGATCATCTTCGGTGCGTTGCGCGACTTGGACATCGCGACCTTCACGTCGAACCCCTTGCGCCGCAAGATCTTGGCTGCGTCGTTCACGGTCGAGCGGTTCTGCTCCATCTCGACCCGGTTCGGTTGTAGACCCGGGTTGGGGAATCCGAACGAGGTCCCGTAGACCCGAGCGACGGACAGCACGGTGATCGCGGCCCGAGCGGGAGTCGCGAGCTCGATGACCCGTTCGATCACTCCGTGATCGAACGGGGCTCCCCCAGACGTCGCGAGGAGGATCCGCCGGGGCGGGTCGGGAAGCTTTCGGGGAGCCGCATCCGCGGCTCCCCGAAGCGCGAGCTTCCGACGTGCCGGGGCCGAAGGCGAGTCGACCACTTTCCCCTATGTGCTCGTCGGGATCTTGTATTCGGTGGTTCCGTGCCGCCGGTTCTCGGACTTCCGCCACATATACAGCGGGTAGTAGAGGGCGACCAGGATAAGGCCGATGATGAACATCTTGCCTCCTCCGAGCTGGCACCCCTTGATCGCGCAGGCCGGGATCCCAACGGCCCACACGATGAAGTAGAGGACGGCGAGCCCGACGGCGACGTACTTCATGAACTCGGGCAGCTTGTACGGCCTGTGGATCTCCGGGCGCCACTTCCGCAAGAAATAGTAGCCGAGCAGCACTGGCACGAACGAGCCGACGTAGCCGACGTTGGAGAGCACGTAGATGGCCCCGGGCGTGCCGGCGAACAGCAGCAGGATGTTGAGGACGACGTTCAAGCCCATCGAGAAGTCCGGCACGTTGTGCTTGTTAACGTGGCCGAAGATCCTGGGCGCCTGGCCGTCGAGAGACATCATGTACAAAGACCTGGCGCATCCCATGATCGCGTTCAGGCTCGACAGGAGCAACGCGATCAGCAGGGTCGCCGTGACGATCTTGTCCACCCCACCGAAGTTGAGAGCCGTCTTCGCGTACTTCGCGAGGATGCCGTTGATGTCGAACTGGTGCGCGGTGATGAACTTGGTTCCCAGGACCCCGAGCACGGCGAGTGGCAGCACCGTGTAGACGAACACGCCGTAGCCGCCCTCGAGGTTCATCGCCCGCGGCGCGTCGGTCTCCGGGTTCTTGCACTCGCCGATGTAGCAGCCCGCCGCCTCCATCGCGATGACGTTCCATGTGAGCAGCGCCGAGAACTGTAAGAAGAGGAACATCGAGTGACCGGCGAAGAACGACGCACCGTCGGGGAGGTGGAACGAATGCAGGTTGGAGGCGTGGAAGTCGCCGGTGAAGAACGGGGCCACGGCGAGGATCGTCAGCGGGATCATCGACAGCAGCCCCAGGACGGTCGCGAACACCGTCCCGAAGCGGATCCCGAGCCACGCCGGGATGAATAGCAGGCATGACAAGACGATGCCTACCCCGAGGGTGAAGTAGGAAACCGGGGCGCTGTTCCCGAACAGCTGGATCGTATGGCTCTTGTCCGTGATCCCGAGCAGGACCGGAAGGTACGCGCCGGTTAGGAGCATGTTCACGGCCATGACCGGCATCCATCCGATCCAGTACATCCAGTTGGTCACGCCGTTGATGTGCGGGTACACCCTCGGCAGCCGGTCTTTGAACGCGTAGTAGGCGTAGGCCGGGGCGCCTCCGGTCCGGTCGGGGAGCATCGCCGCGAGCTCCGCGATGAACAAGCAGAGCAGCCATCCGGTGAGAGTCCAGAAGATGAAGTTCGGGATGGCGGCGCCGCCGAGTGCGGCGAGTATCGGGCCGGTGATGCCGGTGACGAGGATGGTGCCGGCAAGGCCGACTACGAAGGCGCCCCACCAGTTCGTGTCCTTGGAGAGGTCGCCCTTGACGTAGTCCTCGACCCTGATGGTTCCAGGTGGCGGTTGCGACATGCGATCCCCCTTCGCTCCGCTGGATACAGTTAGATCGCCTTCACGCCCGATCCGTACCCTCCGACCGGTGGCAGAAGGGTATGCCGGGCGCACCAGCCGGACAAGCCGCGCACCGTTCTCACGGGTGTGCGATGTAGCCACTTGTCCGGCCGGGGTCTGGCGTATGTCCCCGTTGCTTCCTCCGCCCTCCTCTCATATCTCCCTGTCGAAGTCCCGCACGGCGACCTAGAACAGCGAGAGGTACTTGTCGATCTCCCAGTCGCTCACGCGGTCGTGGAACTCCTTGAACTCACGCTGCTTCACGTCCACGAAATAGTCGACGTAGTCGCCACGCGGCGTGTGGCCGAGGGCCTCACGCAGAACCTCGTCTTTCTGCAGGTTGCGGGTGGCGTCGAGCAGCGTGCTCGGCAGGATCTCTATGCCGCGCTTCTTCCGCTCCTCTGCCGACATCTCGTACATGTTGGTCTCGTTCGGGTCGCCGGGATCGATCTTGTTCTCGATCCCGTCCAGTCCGGCGGCGAGGATGACGGTCGCCGCGAGGTAGGGGTTAGCGGCACCGTCGATCGTGCGGTCCTCGAACCGCCCCGGGGCGGGGGTGCGGATCATCTGCGTGCGGTTGTTCCGCCCGTAGGTGATGAAGGCCGGCGACCACGTTGCTCCTGAGGTGGGAGCCCCCACGACCAGCCGCTTGTAGGAGTTCACGGTCGAAGCCGTGACCGCGATGTAGGCGCTCGCGTGCTTCAACACCCCGCCGAGGAAGTGATACCCGAGCTCGGAGATGCCGAGGCCTCGGGAGTCGTTCTCGTCTTCGAAGAGAGGTGCGTCCGTCTTGGGATCCCACAGGCTCATGTGCATGTGGAGGCCGTTGCCCGTGAGGTTCGCGAAGGGCTTCGGCATGAACGTCGCCTGGAGGCCCCTCGCCTGGGCCATCATGTGCACCATGTACCGGAAGAAGATGACCCGGTCCGCGGTCGTGAGCGCTTCGTCGAAACGGAAGTTCGATTCGAACTGGCCGTTCGCGTCCTCGTGGTCGTTCGCGTAGTTGTCCCAACCCAGCTGGGTCTGGTACTTGGACAGGGTCGAGATGAAGTCGAACTGCCTGGAAAGAGCCTTCATGTCGTAGCAGGGCCGGTCGAGGTTGTCGAGCGGGTCCGCCACGCTGATCGAGCCATCGTCGTTCCGCTTGGTCAGGAAGAACTCGGCCTCCTGGCCGGTCTTGAAGACGAACCCCATCTCCCTCGCTCGCGCGAGTTGGCGCTTGAGGATGATCCGCGGGCAGAAGGGCCACGGCTCACCTTCAACGTAGATATCGCAGGCGAAACGGGCGAGGTTCGGCTGCCACGGGACCGGCGTGAAGCTCGCGGGATCGGGCATCGCCGCGAGGTCGGGGTCGTTCGGCCCCAGGCCGATCTCACCCGCGGCGAACCCCGCGAACCCGGCCCCTTCGGCGAACACGTCCTCGAGGTGATTCGCCGGAACCAGCTTCGCGTTCGCCTTGCCGTACATCTCCACGAACTGCGCGAAGATGAACTCGATACCCATCTTGTCGACGAGCTTGCGAACCTCCTCGACCGACTTCGGGCCTTCAGCCATCGTCTCCTCCCTTCCCTGCCGCCGATCTCATCCTCCTCAGCTTGGCGACCTTCGTCGCCACCGCGAGCGAGAGCCAGTCCTCGTGCTCGAGGTCGATCCCCGACAACCGCTCGATCCGCTCCAGGCGTTGACGCAGCGTGTTCGAGTGGATGTAGAGCGCGCGCGAAGTGCGGGCCAGGTTCCCGCGGTGATCCAGGTAGCCCTCGAGCGTGTCGAGGAGCCCAGCTCCGCGGCGCGCGTCGTACTCGATCAGTCGTTCGAGCAGTTGCTGCAGCCGGTCGCGCTCCTTCTCCTGCGAGTCGAGCACGTAGCGATACGGCCCGAGATCCTCGTAGGCGGTCAGTCCGGACATCCCGCGAAGGAGGGCTCCAACTTCCGCCG
>JBGPKY010000123.1:0-7853 GCA_041486205.1 Actinomycetota bacterium | reverse complement strand
GTGGGAGACGTTCCATCCCAAGGGCGGGCCGAACTGGCGATCGCAGGAGATCCTGCCGGAGGAGGTGACGGAGCGCGAGCGGCGGTTCCTGTACTGGACGATCGCGCGGATCGCCGGCGACCGACGGTACCTGGACAAGGCCCCGGCGAACGTGCTGCGGATCCCCTACATCGCGGACATGTTCCCGGATGCGCGAATCGTCGCGATCGTGCGAGACGGCCGAGAGGTGATCTCATCCTTGCTCACTGGCTGGAGGTCGACCAACCGGCTGTTCCCCGGCAAGGAGCTCGGGACGACGCTGTCGATCGAAGGCTACGAGGGCACGCGATGGAAGACCGTCCTGCCTCCCGGGTGGGAGGCCTACGCGCGAGGCCGATCGCTCGCCGAGGTTTGCGCGTTCCAATGGTCGGCCTGCATGGAGGCCATCCGGTCGGCGCGCGAAGTCGTGCCTTCGGACCGGTGGATCGAGCTGCGCTACGAAGACCTGCTCGGGGATCCGCACCGGTGGGCGAAATGGCTCGCCGAACGACTGGGCCTGTACCCGGACGCTCGCCTGCTGGGCTGGGAGCCGAGCGCCAGCGGGCAAGTGATGAAGGCGATCACGGCACCGGAGCCCGACAAGTGGCGCCGGGAACATCCCGAGGAGATCGCCGGCATCCTCCCGGTCATCGCCCCACTGCTGCGGCGTTGGGGCTACGACGCGGAAGACGCTTAGCTAACCGGACGAGCGCCCCTCGGTCGCAGGACCGAGGACGTCACCGGTCCGTCGGGGCCCTCTCCCATCGGCCTCGGCGCCCTCGTAGCCGGCACCGGTGTATCCGTAGCGGTGGTAGCCCGAGTAGTAGCCGTAGTGCTTGGAGTAGGCCCTGGCCTTGTTGGGGTCGACGTTGTTCAGCACGGCTCCGATCACCCGCGCGCCCAGCTGTTCGAGCTGATCGCGAGCCTGGGTCACCGCCGCTCGAGAGGTGTTCTGCGCGTCGGCCACGAAGAGCACGCCATCGACGAGGGGAGCCAGCGCCAGGGCGTCGGCTACGAGCAAGACCGGAGCCGTATCGATGACGACGAAGTCCGACGCATCCCGGAGGTCGTCGATGAGCTCACCCATCTGCTCGGACTGGAGCAGCTCCGCGGGGGCTCCCGGCACGGGCCCGCTGGCCATCAACAGCAGGTTGTCCCGGCCCGGATTCCTCAGCGCATCTCTGGGGGTGATCTCGCCCGCCAAGACGTTGGAAACCCCGACGTCGTTGCCGAGATCGAAGAACTCGTGGATCCGGGGCTTGCGCAGGTCGCAAGAGAGCAGGACCACCCGCTTGCCGGCGTCCGCGAGGACGACGGCCAGGTTCGCGGCCGTGGTGGTCTTGCCCTCTCCCGCTGCGGCGCTCACCACCATGATGTTGTGGACACCCCGCTGAGCCGCGGTGAACAAGATGCTCGTGCGAAGCGTGCGGTACGACTCAGCCACGGCGCTCTTGGGCTCCGAGACCGCGATCAGCTTCACGTCCTTGCGCTTGCTCCAGCCCGGCACGCTGGGAACGACTACCAGAACCGGCACGCCCAGACGCTCTTCCAGATCGGTCCGTCCCCGCAGCCGATCGTCCAGCTGCTCGCGAACCAGGGCCAGGGCGATGCCGAACGCCAGGCCGGCGAGCAGGCCGAACGTCCCGATGAGCGGCACCTTCGGGCTGACCGGTGAAGCCGGCAGCGCCGCGTCGACAACGACCACAGGGGGGTCGATCTTGGCCGGGCTGATCTCGAGGAGCTGCTGGTTGACGACCGAGAGCGAGTTGTAGATGGCGTTCACCTTCGACGAGAGGGCCGCGAAGGTCTGGGTGTTGCCGCTGTTGGCGGCCGCGATCAGTTCCGTGTTAGCCGTGTCGAGTTCCGACTGGAGGCTGCTCTGGCTCGCGAGCAGCGGCGCTTCCAGCTGCGTTACCCTGGCGTTCGCGGTGAACGTCTTGTACCAGACATAGGACTTGGCGTATGCCTCCGCCGCCGCCTGCGCGGTCGTCTTCTTGGGGCTCTCGAACGCGATCGCAAGGATCGTCGTGCCCTCGGGCACCGAGACCGACAATCCCTTGTGGAACCACGCTTCCGGGGTTGCCTGCGAGACCACGTCGGAGACCACGTCGGAGACCACGTGGGAGACCACGGGCCCGGCCTTGCCCTGCGGCTTCCCCGCCGTCTCGCACAACTTCAAGGGGTCTCCGGCCTGGGCCTCGAATACGACCCACGCGCACTTGGTCACCGTCTCCGACGCGACGAGCGACTGCTCGGTCGGCATGTTGGGCGTCGCTCCGCTCGGGTTCTGGCTGATGAGCATCCCGGTCGGGTTGGTCGCCTGGACCCGCGCCACCGACTGGTAGGTGGCATGCTGACGGAGCGCCCAGCCCAGCGCCAACACCACCGACAACCCGGTTACGATGAGGATCGACCACTTCCTGACCCGGAGAACCCCGAGGTACTCGCGCAGGCGAAAGCCTTCCTCGGACGCGGGCGTGTCGTTCCACATAGGCCAAGAGTGTAGCCGTCGGCGGGTCCCGCGGCAGCCGACTTTCGGCGGAGTTCGTGCTGAGTTCCCGCCGATCGCCCGGGCTGCGTGGCCTGTTCGAACGCGCGCGGCCGAGGACGGTCTCGCCGCAAACCGTGAGCTATCCTGGGTCTCCTTCGGCGGTCGGCGGCCTCGACGGCTCGCGGCCTGAGGGACGGGGGTCGAGCGTGACGGGAACGAGCGTGATGGAGCGGATCCTTCACCGGCGTCCGGCCGATCTGTTCCTTCCGATCGCCGTGGCCGGTGCCGCGGGGGCCGCGGCGACGGTAGCGGTCCTCGGCGGGGCTTCGCCCATCGTCGCGGCCGGAGTCATCGGCGTCGTCCTCATGCTCCTCCTTCCGATGAACGCCCTCCTGGTGCTGTTCGTCTTCGCATCCATCTACAGCCGAGGGCACGGTTTCGCGGTCGGTCCGTTCAACGTGCTTCCCGGACAGATACTTCTGGTTCCGCTCGCCCTGCGGGTCTTCCTGCTCAGTAACCCGGCCGGTCGCCCGCGCTGGGCGTGGCCGGAATGGCTGCTGCTGGCGTGGCTGGGGCTGCAGTTCCTCACGAGCTACCTGAACGCGCCGAACCCGAAGCTCAGCCTGATCGTCGCCGGCCAGCTCACCCTCGGTGGTGGCGCTTATCTCACCATGTACTCCGTGACCGACTCCAAGAAACGGCTCGTCATGGTGGCCCGGGCGATCTTGATCGTGGCGGCCGCCAACGCGCTCATCGGCCTGATGGCCGTGGTCGGGCGCGGCCTGCACATCGGGCTTGCGGACTCCTTCTTGGCCGGGCGGCCCGGGCACGGCAGCGGCGTCAGCTCGCTCCCTAAGGGACTCTCGGTCGAGAACAACGTCTTCGGCTCCACCGCGGCCTCGGCGGCGATCGCTTTCTTCGTCCTGATGCGGGAGCGGAACCAAGTCATCACGCGCAAGTTCGCGGTGGTCGGTTTCTGGCTCTGCTCGCTCGCAGCCCTCGTGAGCTCGACCCGCGGAGCCTGGGTCGGCTACCTCTTCGCACTCGCGGCCCTGCTGTTCCTGAGCCGGGGTCGGACACCGCGGGCAACGTCGGGGGTCGCCCCCATCCTGCTGGCCGGGGTGATCACCCTGGGTGCGGTGGCCGGTTTCTGGCTCTCGACCCGGCCGCCTCCACTCAGTTCGGGCTCGGTGTCGAAGCAGGGCGGGGTTTCCCAAGACGCGACGCAGCTCTTCAACTTCGGCAGCGGCACCGGCGCGCACCGGCTGACCGAGTGGGGACTCGCCCTCGGCGACTTGCAGCGCTCGCCCCTACTCGGCCTCGGGACGAACTCCTACGGGCAGCTCCACCTGGCGCTGACGGGCTCTCCCAAGAACCCCATCCCGGGGTACCTCGGCAGCATCTACATCCGGACGCTGCACGACTCGGGGTTGATCGGTTTCACCATGTTCATGATCTTCCTCGGGTGGATCGCGTGGCCGAGGCGCTGGCTCATGCGCGCCACGGGCGACGTCGCCACGGTGGCCCGGGCGTTCACCTTCGGCTACCTGGTGCTGGCCGTCGCGTACGCGGCCACCGACGCCTCGTTCCAGCCGTGGCCGTGGATCATCCTCGGGGTCGCGCGGATCGCCACGGCGATGGCCTTCCGACATCGCCGGAGGGAACAGACCGAAAGAGCCGCGAGCCCGGTTCCGCAGACGTGACCGACGAGCATCCACCGCAGCCGGTGATCGACCCGCGTGCGGTCCCGTCACCCGCCATCTGCGTGCTGTTCATCGGTTCGATGTGGCGGAGCGGAAGCACGCTCCTCGACCTGATGCTCGGACAGCTCCCGGGGTTCGTTTCGGTCGGTGAGCTCCGCCAGATCTGGGCGAAGGGATGCATCGACGACCGGCCCTGTGGCTGCGGCGCCGTCTTCAGTGAGTGCCCTTTCTGGACGGCGGTCGGAGAGCATGCGTTCGGCGGCTGGTCGAAGGTCGACGCCCACGAGATGCTTCGGCTCCGGAAGTCGCTCGACAAAGCCCAGGTCGTCCCCTGGTTCTCCTCCCTGCGCGGCCCCAAAGACTCGGGCGACACGCGCGCCTACCTCGAAGCGCTGGAACGTCTCTACGGGGGCATACGCGAGGTTTCTGGTTCCGCGGTCGTCGTGGACTCTTCGAAATCTCACGGTCACGCCCTCCTCCTGCGCAGGGTCCCGTCCATCGACCTGAGGCTCGTGCATCTCGTTCGCGACAGTCGCGCCGTGACCTACTCGAAGCTGCGCGGGCTCGACAAGCGCAAGCGAGAAGGGAAGATCTCGAGCGACCAAGAGGTGAACGTCCGGTCTTGGGCGTTGCGCTGGCTCCAATACAACGCGATGCTTCCGCGTCTGCTGCCGAAGAGCGCGCCTCGAACGCGCGTCCGCTACGAGGACCTCGCCGCTGCACCGAAGGATGTCCTCGCCGAGACGCTCCTGGCCGCCGGCTTCGCCGCCCCGCCGGACGCGCTCGAGTTCCTCCAAGGCGACCGCCTGAGCGTCGGCGAGAACCACATCGTCTACGGGAACCGGATGCGATCCACCCGCGGCGAAGTGGTGGTCCGACTTGACGAGGAGTGGAAGCCGTCGATGAGGAGGCGCGATCGCCGGACGGTCACGATGCTCACCTATCCGCTCCTGAAGCGGTACGGGTATACGCGCGGCCGGGCCTAGGGGTCCGGCGTCCCCGGCTTTCCCGGCGTTCCGTCGTCGTACCCGAGCCGGCGCATCGTGGGCGCGATCGTGTCCAAGATCTCGGCGATCTCGCTCGGGTTCTCTTCGCGCCACTTATCGGGTCGAGGCGGGGTCACGGCGCGGACCGGACGGCGGTCGAGCGAAGCGGCGTAGGTGGTGACACGCGGATCGATCGATAGATCGAGGCGCGCGAGCAACCGCTCAAGCGTCGGTCCGGGATCTCGGGCGAGGTCCTCGTAGGCGACGTCGGTCCAGCGATCCTCCTCGACGAACGGCTTCGCATCCAGGACGGCTTCGACGGCAGACACCCACTGGAACGCACACACCTGTGCCAGCGTGTGTCCACTCGCGTACTCCTCCCACCCGGGTGGGACCGCGTAGCGCCACGTCGTGCCCTCGTAGCCGTCGACCCGGAGCGGCCGACGAACCGGCGTTCCCGGCGCCATCGCTCCGGCGGAGCGCCAGCCGGTGATGAGCGATGAGACGACCGCGCGTCCGTCCCGCCTTATGAACACGAAACGCGCGTCCGGGAACAGCTCCAACAGATAGGGGATCCGGAAACAGTTGCGAGGGTCCTTGTCGAGGTAGCGAACCCGGCCGGCGATGCGGTCGAGCGCCCAGGAGAGGGCGCGTCGCTCGCGCCGGGTGACGGCGGACGGTTCGATCCGGTGCGAGGTCCATGCCGGGTCGGCGTCGGGGTGGAACGCCTCCCAGAGGAGATGGCTTTCGGCGTCGAGCGAGGCGACCTCCGGGGATCGGTTCAGCAGGTCGAACAGCATCGAGGTTCCCGAGCGCGGGGTGCCGATGACGAAGATCGGGGCGCGAGGGGGAGGCTTCCTCGGCAGGAACCCGCCGGTCGCGCGCAAGACCTTGCCCACGAGCATCCGTTTGCGCCGCGATCTGGCGGCCCGGACGAGCAGCCGGCCGCTCGCGCTCACGTGGGGCCCTCCGCCGACGCCCCGCCGTCCACGGCCGCTAGTCGATGTATCCGAGATCGCGCAGGTGATCCGCGATCTCATCCTCGGCGACGTCGCCCGCGCCGTATCTCGGTTGGTTCGCCCGTCGGTTGCGCCAGTCCTGGAGCGCCGTGGTGAACTCCGAGGCCGCCTCGGGGCGCGAGGCCAGCAGGTCGTGCTCTTCGCCGGGGTCGCTCGCCAGATCGTGCAGGGTCTGCTCCCCGTTCTCCAGGGCGACGTACTTCCGGCTTCCGACGCGGACCGCAACGCCGGCGTGGTTCACGAGCCCGGGGACTCGCGAGGGGTCGCCGCGGTCCATCAGCGCCTGGATGTCGGCCGGCACCCCGTTGTGCTTCACGGTCGACTCGTACTCGCTCACGATCGGACCGTTCGGTGAGACCGGAGTTCCCGATCCGTCGGCCAGACCCACGAGCCACTCCGGCAGCCCGAGGAACGACACCGGCTCATCCACCCGTCCCTGCCCGACTTCAACGTGCCGGCCCCATACGACGAGCGGGACATGAAGCAGCGTCTGGTGCAACGAGGAATTGTGGTTGAACAACCCGTGATCGCCCAGGTTCTCTCCGTGGTCGGCCACGACGGCCACGACCGTCGGTCGTCCGCGATCCTTCACCGCGCGGACGAAGTCACCGACGACGCGGTCGGCGTACCGCGCGCAGTGGTAGTAGAGGTTCCGGATCGAAAGGATGTATTCGGAGGACGGGTCCGACACGCCCGCATTCATCGCGAGGAATCGCCGCGATTTGTCGGTGCCTCCAGTCAACGACCGCGTCTTCCGCCGCTCCCAGAACGGGAACGGGTAGTACGGGCGCGGCGGATCGTAGGGCGCGTGCGTCTCCATCAGGTTCACGAACGCGAAGAGTGGCTCTTCGCCGGCCGACTTGAGCCGGAGGGAGAACCCTTCGACCGCGCGGCGTCCGCCGCGGTCGATCTTGCCCCACATCCGCGCGGCTCGCCGCGCGTAGCTGCCCACCGGCCCCTTCGGCAGCCGCGTTCGGTCTCGCAGGTCCAGGAACGTCTCGAACCCCCTATCGAACCCGCCCCACTGACTCACCCACGTGTTGCAGCTCGCGCCCCACGTCCGGTACCCGCGGTCTCGCAGCGAGTCGGGGAGCCAAGACTGAGCGTAGGCGCGCACGGCGTTCGCCGGTGACGTCGGACGACCCTCATGCCAGTCGAAGCAGTCGCCGTTGATCCCGTGCTCGGTCGGAAGTCGCCCCGAGAAGAGCGATGCGGTCGACGCGAGGGTCCACGGGGCCGAGGAGAACGCCTGGCCGTAGGAGATCCCCTCGCGGCAGAGCGCATCCATCGCGGGCGTCGGCTGAGGTCCTCCCCACGGCCGGAATGCATCGGCGCGCGCGGTATCGCAGATGATCAGCAGGATGTCGGGTGGCACGCGAGCGAGTATAGCGACGGAGTTCGCCCGGCTCAGCGGTGCTGAGGGATGCGGCCGGCCATCAGCTCGCGGCATGCCGGCAACGCGGCTCGTGCGGCCATCCGCGTCGTTCCCGAACCGAGGAGTGCGCGGAGCCCGTAGCCCAGACCGAGCGCCACCCCTAGGGCTCGACGGCGCCACCCGGAGAAGTGGGGATCGAGCGAGAGCGACCGGATCGCCCGCTGCGTGTACAGGACCCGGCGCTCGGGGTCGCCGTGCGCC
>JBGPKY010000122.1:0-7895 GCA_041486205.1 Actinomycetota bacterium | reverse complement strand
TCGCCGGTCACCGGCAACCCGATCCCGTCCCAGCCTGGCGACAGCTCGCCGATCAAACACGTCATCTACGTGCTGAAGGAGAACCGAACCTACGACCAGGTCCTCGGCGACCTGAAGCGCGGCAACGGGGATCCCTCCTACGAGATGTTCCCCGCGTCGGTCACGCCGAACCAGCACCGTTTGGCGAAGCGCTTCGTAACGCTCGACAACTTCTACACGGACGGCGCGGTCTCGGCGGACGGTTGGGCGTGGTCCACGGAGGCCTATGCCAACTCGTACGTCGAGAAGAACTGGCCGCCCAACTACGGGATCTACGGCCACCTCTACGACTTCGGCGGCTTCGGGAGCGACGAGACCGCGGGGTTGTCCGGGCGGCCTGGGGACTCCTTCTTATGGGATCGTCTCGCGCAGGCCGGGATCTCGTACCGCAACTACGGCTACTTCGTGAACGGCGACGCCGTGGTCCCGGCCTCGATGCCGAACCTCAGGGGGCATACGGACCCCGCCTATCCCGGCTGGGACCTGGGCATCCCCGACCAGGTTCGCATCGCCGAGTGGTTGAAGCGATTCGCAGCGCAGGAGGCGTGTGGGTGCATGCCGACCGTCGAGTTCGTTTACCTCCCGCAGGACCACACGAAGGGCACGGCGTCGGGCGCCGCGCAACCGTCGTCGATGGTTGCCGACAACGACTACGCGTTGGGCCGACTCGTGGACGCCGTCTCGCACTCGCGGTTCTGGTCCACCACGGCGATCTTCGTCGTCGAGGACGACGCGCAGGATGGGCCCGACCACGTGAGCGGACACCGGACCATCGCGCAGGTGATCAGCCCGTACACGCAGACGGGAACCGTCGACTCGACCTTCTACTCCACGGCATCGATGCTGCGTTCGATGGAGCTGATCCTCGGAGTACCGCCTCTCACCCAGTTCGATGCGACGGCAACCCCGATGTACAACTCGTTCGTTTCCACGCCGAACCTGCAACCGTACGACGTGGTCGTTCCTCGGCAACGGCTTGATGCGGTCAATCCGCCCGGAGCGCCGATGGCGCGGATCTCCTCACGGATGGACTGGTCGAGTCCGGACGCCTCGAGCGAGGACCTTCTGACCCGGGCCGTCTGGAAGGCCGTCATGGGCAGGAGACCGATGCCCTGACGGCTCCGCGTGGAACGCATCCTAGGGCAGCGATCCTAGGTTCCACCTCGACAAGTCACCCAGATCCACCGCCCCTCGGCCCCGGAACCGCACGTGGGCCGCACTAGCTTGGCCTTGGAGGAACCGAGTCGTGACGAGGATCTCGGTGAGTCGGATGGGTCGGTGTCGATCGGGCGCTCGCAAGCCTTGATCGTGCCCGGTCCCGGAGGACCTAACGAAGGGGTGGACCGATCATGAAACGGGTGGCAGATCTTCACGGCGACGGCCTTGCACGAGTCGCGATCTTGGTGCTGATCTCCGTACTGGCTTTGGCTGCGTGCACGGGGAAGACTGTCACGCCTTCGGCAACACCTTCGGCGATGCCCGTCCCGAAAGCAGGCATGTTCGTCTACACAGCCTGGGTGCACAGCTGGCACAGCAACACACAGACGGACGTCGCGGGGGAGCTCGCAGCCGGGCGCGCCGGACAGACCCCGGATCAGGTGATCAACGGCGCCGACGCCGAGAACTGCATCGCCTGCCATGCGCCGACCGCGGTGCTCGCGAATGGCGGGATGACCGAGAGCCAGGCTCTCGCCTACTTCTTCACCACCGCGGGCGGAAAGGTCACCAAGAACACGGCCTCAGCTCACGCGGCGGAGTGGCCCAACGTGGCATGTGCGACCTGTCACGACCCGCGCTATCCCCCCAGCCCCGACCGGCTGTCGTTCTTCAACTCGTCGACGGGGCAGTACGAGCCCATGAAGAACGCCGACGAACTCTGCGGGCAGTGTCACGGCAACTTGCGTTTCCCGGGCACCGACCACCTCAGCTACAACATCCTGCGGGGCGAGGGAGGGCTCGGGGTGCGGCCCTGGCAGACCATGGCCGGGACACCCTGCATCCGATGCCACATGTTCGTGAGCGGTGCTGGAGGCAGCAACTCGGCCCAGCTCGCCGGACATAGCCTCACGATCGACGTGCGAGAGCCGAACGGCCAGATCACCAGCTCATGCGTACAGTCACAGTGCCACGCGAACTGGACCGCACAACAGGCCGACGCGGCGATCGCCGCAGACAAGTCCGACTACGCGGTCCTCGACGCCATCGCCCAGAAGAGCGTCGCCGCAGCGACCGCGGCGATGAAGAGCGTGAGCGACGAAGCTCTGCAGGCCAAGCTCGCCGAGGCCCAGCACAATCTCCAGTTGGCGGAGTCGGACGAGAGCGGGGGCTTCCACAACAACATCTATCTGATGGAGCTTCTGAAGGATGCGAACGAGAAGGCGACCGAGGTCCTGACTGCATTGGGTCGGTCTTCGGCGTGAACTGAAGCGGCACCCAAATCACGGCCGAGCTCTGGAGCGACTAACGGTCGGTCGTGATCCGGAGGGCTAGCGCAGGGCAAGCGGTGACCGCTCGGCGGGCGTGGTCGAGGAGCGATGCCGGGAACGGCCCGTTCTTGATGATCGGGTAACCCCAGTCGTCCAGGCGGATCAACTCGGGCAGGAGCTCGGCGCAGATGCCGTGACCGGTGCAGCCGATCGGGTCGACCCGAAGCTGACGCTGCCCCTTCATGCGGCTCTCGTCATCAGCGGAAGCGGGAGCATCGGCTGTTGATCGGCTCTGATGCACGGGTAACCCTTCGCATGCTTCTCGATATCGGCGGCGAACGTCCTCAGCGCGCTCCTCAGGAACCGCACGGCGCCGTCGGGGAAGCGGCAAGCGCCGCGGCCCTCCACGTCCCCGCTCCACCGCTCCAGCCGTTCGAGCACGCGGCCGTCGGCGCGGCCTGCGCGAAGACTCTCGGTGGCATCGGCGATCGCCGCCAATCCGTAGACGCAGGGCCCGCACTGACCCGCGGTCTCACCTGCCATCCAGCGTAGGACCGCCGAGCTCTCGCGGAGCCCGCACGCCGAAGCGGGAAGCACCGAGACGACGCCGCATCCGAGGAACCCACCGACGGCTGAGAGCCCTTTCTGGTCCAGGGTGACTCGAACGGCTTCTTCGGTCCTCAACCACGTTCCGGAGTAGCCGCCGGTGAGGACGCCGCCGATCCTCTCGGTCGCGCCGCCGGCCGCGCTCAGGAGGTCGACGAACGTGGTGCCGACCTCGATCTCGTAGACGCCCGGATCGGCGACCGCGCCGCCGAGCGAGACGAGCATCGTGCCCGGCGTTTCAGCGGTCCCAACGCTCCTGAACCAGTCCGGCCCATTGCGTCGGATGGTCGCCAGATGGGCGAGCGTCTCGACGTTCTGCACGAGCGTCGGCCGGCCGGCCACGCCTCGCTCGAACGGTCGCGACGTTCCCTGTGGCGGGATGGCTCGTCCGCGGTTCACCAGGTTCACGAGGGCCCGCTCTTCGCCGGCCACGTAGCGGGCGGGCACGTCGATGATCCGGATCCGCGCGCTCGACGGTTCGGCCGCGTAGCGCTCACGCTCCGCTCGGTCGATGGCCGCCCTAGCGGCGCGCATGTCGAGCGCGATCCCAACGATCACCTCTTCGGCGCCGACAGCGGACGCGGCCAGTAGCGCTCCGTCCAGAACCAGGTGCGGTGCCGAGGTCATGATCAACGCGTCCTTGTAGCTCGCGGGCTCGCCTTCGCTCCCGTTCGCGAGGACGACAGGCTGCCGTTTGCCGGCAGCGACCGCCCGGAGCTTCGCCGCCGTAGGAAAGGAAGCTCCTCCACGTCCGCGAAGTCCGGCGCGCTCGACCATCTCGATCAACGTACCGTCGGGTTGACGCCGCGCGGGAGGCGGAGCCGGGAACCTCCTCCGATGCTCGGCCAGCGTGGTCCAGGACCCCGGCGGGGTGAAGAAGGACGAGAGCCGGCCGGGTTCCCCGACGGGAGGTGGAGGTAGCGAGGGCAAGCTGTTGCGCTTCATCAGGCCGCCTGGGATGCGACGGTCTGGATCGCCATCCGTCCCGATGTTGCGCCGAGTGAGTCGATCTGGAGGGCCAGGATCAACTGGATCTCGTCGCCGTGGCCGTCGGAGAGCGAGGCCGTGACGTTCCCGCCGGATAGCCCGGTGACGTTGCCCCGGTAGACGGCGGCTCCCTGCGGTGGCGTGAGGGTGACCGAGCTGGAGGTCATGGACACACCCTGGCTCAGCTCCTGACCTTTGAGCACGACCATGATCTCGAGCTTCGGCGTTCCCATCGAAGCGATGCTGACGACCACTTTCGCTTGCCCCCCGGTGAGCCGGTGGAGCTTGGTGGTCCCCTGGACGGTGCCGCTCGAGGGGAGCACTAGCTGCGGCGTTGCCGGCACCGTTACCGGTGAGGCGGAGGAGGACGTCGTCGTGACGGTTCGAAGCAGGTTCGCGGGAGTGCCGGCTCGCGGCGCCCATCCCGCCTGGAGCGGTCCGGCCAAAGCCCAGAGTCCGAGGGCAGCCGGAACTGTCACCAGCCCGCCGAGCATGATCACGCGGCCGGGGGTCCATACGGTCCACCCGGCGACGAGACGCCACACGGTCGCGGCACCTACGGCCGCCACCGAAGCCGCCACGAGCGCGAGCATCCAGGGCTGCTTCGTGTCGCTCCCGACTCCCATCCCGTGGAAGATCGCGACACTCCAACAGCCGTACGCCGTCCAGTGCACCGTTCGCCATGTTCGGTAGCCGAGGCGCGCTCGGATGAGGCTGGTGATGGCTACCGCGATCAACACGTCGAACGCGACTGCCCCCAATCCCAACCAGAACGGCCGGTATGCAGATCCGAACGGGACTACGGCGTCTAGCCATCGGATCGGCGCGAACCCGTCGATCACCGCCGTGGCCACGTGCACCGCTATGAAGGTGACGGACAACAGCGAGACGTTGCGGTGGAGGTGTTGAAGGACGAAGCGGGGTGTCCGCGGCGGCGACCATCGCACCGAGTTCGTCACGCCCAGGACCGTGGTAGCGGTCAGCAGGACGAGTGCCACGGCGCCGGTGCCGCGGGTCAGGTACCAAACCGCCTTCGAAGCGGAGACCGTTGCTGCGATCACGCGGCCACTCGCTCCGGCCAGTTCGCGACGCGAACGATGCGCCCGTTGGGCCGGACCAAGCGGGAAGGGAGCCCGAGCGCCGCGAGCCAGGCCGGCGCTTCCTCGCCGAACACGGCTGCGGCGGTCGTCGCGGTGTTCGCGCTCACGCAGGAAGATGCAGCGACCGAGATGGTTCGCCAGACTTCGCGCGCAGGGAGTCCCGACCGTGGATCCACGATGTGGTGCACGGGAACGCCGCCACGCGTCCACCGACGAACGGTCGTGCTGGAGGTCGCAACGCCGCCCGAGACGATCGCGATGGTCTCGCCGGGCTCGGCGGCCGACCTGTGATCGTCGGCGATGCCGACCGGCCAACCGCCCGCGGGCGCGCTGCCGGCGACGGAAAGGTCGCCGCCGAGACTCACCATGACTCCGGCGTCGACCGTTCGTGCGGCGCATGCGGCCGACCGGTCGGCGGCGAGCGCCTTCGCCGTAGCGCCGAGGTCGAGCATCACGCCGGCCGGCACGCGGATCCGCGCGCGCTCGGCGTCGACCTCCACGACGTGCCACCCTGGGGCCGGTTTCGCTTCTCCGATCGGCGGGCCGATAGGCGATACCTCGGCGAAATCGCGGTCGTAGCCGATCGACATCAGTGCCGCACCTATGGTCGGATCGACTGCGCCTTCGGTGACGGCGGCCGCGTGGAGCGCAACCTCGACCGCGGTCACCAGCAAGGGATCCACGTCGACCCAGGCTCCGCGCGCGCCGTTCACGCGAGACAGGTCGGAATGCTCACTGAACCGGCTGCACGTCCGGTCTATGTCCTCGAGTTCGCGCTCGACCTCGCCGACCGCGTCCACCAAGCGACCCGGGTGGGCGACGACGACGACGACGGTTGTGCCGAGCGCTTCGAAGGACGTGGACATCAGATCCGGCATCACGAGCCGCCGGAGGTGACCGGAGGCGCGGCGGCGGTGACCACGGGGGGTTGTGCCGGCTGGGGCAGGGCTCCGCTCTTCGCGGGTGGCAGCGCGACGTTCGCGTGAGACGAGGTGCTGCCGGTGGTCGTCGTGCCGCCCGTAGGCACCGAGGCCCCCGCGGAGGAGTGGCCCGAGAACGCGGCGGCGGCGACCGCCGAGAACGCGGCGGTCATGGCGATGGAACCGGCGACCGCCAGTCGCGTGATACGCGACACCGAGTTGCGACCGGCGTTCCGATAACCGCCGCGTCCCACCCGCGACGTCGTTGGGCTCGATCCGGCAGCTCTCATCCGGACCAGTTTGCCCGCAAGAAGTCGGAAACGAGTTTGAGCTTGTTTTGAGAACGGTAAGAATCCGCGGGCCCGGCCGTGATCCCGCGAGCCTCATTTCGGGCGCAGCTAGGGGGTCAGTCCGGCCGCGAAGCGCTTCGTGAGCCCGCACAAGCTCACCGTCGCGACCCCAGTGGAACCGGCGGCGCGGCCGAGAGGTGTGGCGGTCCCACGGACGGGTACGCTTCTGGTCGCGCATGACGACCTTCGACGTGGGGATCATCGGTGCCGGCGTGCACGGCTCGTCCGTGGCCTATCACCTCTCGGCCCTGGGCGTTCGCGTGGTCGTCGTGGATCGCGAGGGCCCGGCATCGGGGCCCACAGGACGGTCGAGCGCGATCTGCCGCGCCTACTACACGAACGCGTTCTTGGCTCGCACGGCGCGCGATAGCATCCGGATGTTCGAGCGCTTCGAGGACTTCACGGGCCGCGACGCCGAGTTCCGCCGGACCGGTCTGCTGTACCTGCATCCACCGGAAGATGCTTCGCAGGTCGCGGCTTCGGTTGCGCAGCTGAACGAGCTCGGCGTGGTGACGGAGCTGCTCTCGCCGGACGACGTTGCGGCACGGTTCCCGATGTTCGATCTCGAGGGGATCGGCGTCGGGGCCCTCGAGCGCGACGCGGGGTACGCGGACCCCCACGCCACGACGGAAGGACTGTTCCGAACGGCACTCACGAACGGCGCCGAGGCTCGGCTGGGGTCGCCGGTCGTCGCGATCGAGGCCGATCCCGCCGGAGGTGGCGCGATCGTCACTGCGGACGGCACGCGGTCCGCGTGCGGGCGGGTGCTGATCGCCGCGGGGCCGTGGACGCGGCCGCTCGCGCGGCAGGTGGGCGTGGACCTCCCGCTCACGGTCGAGCGTCACGTCGTCGCGACGTTCCTGTGGGGCGGCGCGGAGCCGGTGCCCGCGCACGGTGACCTGGTCGGCGGGTACTACCTCAAGCCTGAGGGCGAAGAGCAGTTCCTGACGGGCTCGGTGCACGCAGCGCAGGAAGCAGATCCCGACGACTTCTCGGAGGAGATCGCGCAGGAGGAGATCGAGTCGCTCGCGTCGGCGGTCGTTCGTCGCGTTCCGGGGATGCTGCATGCCGAGTCCAGCGGCGGCTGGGCGAGTCTCTACGACGTGAGCCCTGACTGGCAGCCGGTGATCGGCGAGATCGCACCGGGCATCTTCGTGGACGCCGGAACGAGCGGACACGGGTTCAAGCTCGCCCCGGCGCTCGGGAAGCACATAGCGGACCTCGTGACCGGCGCACCGACCGATCCCGGCCTCGCGGACTTCAGCCCGTTCCGATTCGAAGCTGGCCGCAGTCTGTCTGCCGGGTACGGGGACGCCCGTATCCTCGGGTAGCCGCCCCTGGAACCGCCCGGTTCCGCTAAGCGGATGACGTTCGGGCTCACCCCTTGGCGATGCTCCCGGCAAGGTCGCGCATGGAGACCACACCTACGAGGATCTGCCCCTCCATCACCGGCAGATGCCGGAATCC
>JBGPKY010000121.1:0-8125 GCA_041486205.1 Actinomycetota bacterium | reverse complement strand
GAGAACGTGGCCTCGCTCGGCGTCGGCATCGATCCACACGACGGTGGCTTGCGGTGAGCCGTCCCGACGCAGCGTCACGATGTGCGCGAAGTTCTCGCCCCGCAGGAGCTCCAGGTCGAAGTCGTTGAGCTGGGGCATCAGGCGTCGTCCGGCTTCGCAGGCGGCGTGATGACGCGGATGCCGAGCTCGCGCAGCTGCTCGTCGCTCACGCTCGCCGGCGCCCCGGTCAGGGGGTCCTGCCCCGACTGCGCCTTCGGGAACGCGGTGACGTCGCGGATCGTCTCCCGCCCTGCCATGAGCATCACGAGCCGGTCCAGACCCATCGCGATCCCGCCGTGCGGGGGCACCCCGAAGCGGAACGCCCGCAGGAGGTGGCCGAACTGCTCTTCCGTCTGTTCCGGCGTGAGGCCGAGCGTCTCGAAGACCTTGCGCTGCACCTCGGGACGGTGGATCCGGATGCTTCCTCCCCCGACCTCGAACCCGTTCAGCACGAGGTCGTAGGCGCGCGCCTTCGCCGAAGCCGGATCCAGGTCATCCGAGACCGGCGAGGTGAAGGGGTGGTGCACCGAGACCCATCTGCCCTCCTCGTCGCTCCATCCGAACAGCGGGGGACGCACCATCCAGCAGAACGCCCACTCACCTTCGCGAACGAGGCCGAGGCGCGAGGCGAGTTGCCGCCGGAGACCGTCGAGCGCGACGTTCGCGCGGTCCGCGGAATCGGCTACCACCAGGACGAGATCGCCGCGGTTCGCGCCGGTCGCCGCCAGCACCGCTGTCACCTCCTCCGGCGCGAGGTGTTTCTCGACCGGTGACCGCACGCCGCTCTCCTCCACCGCGAGCCAGACCAGCCCGGCCGCGCCCCGCTCCTTCGTCACCTGCACGAGGGAGTCCAGCTCCTTGCGGGAGAGCGCGGCTCCCCCGGGCGCCGCGAGCCCCTTGATGACCCCGCCGCCCTCGAGGACCGACGCGAACGCCCGGAAGGCGGTCCCCTCGAACGCCGGCGCCAGATCGGCGAGCTCCATCGCGTAGCGCAGGTCGGGCTTGTCCGACCCGAAGCGAGCGAGCATCTCCTCGTACTCCATCCGCGGGAACGGGGTCGTGACTTCGACCGCCTTCACCTCGCGCAAGATCCGCGCGTAGACGGGTTCGATCAGCGCGAAAAGATCCTCCTCGGTGACGAACGACATCTCCACGTCGAGCTGCGTGAACTCGAAGCTGCGGTCGGCCCGCGGCGCCTCGTCGCGCAGGCATCGCACGATCTGGTAGTAGCGGTCCTGCCCAGCCACCATCAGCAGTTGCTTCAACTGCTGCGGCGACTGCGGCAGCGCGTAGAACGTCCCCGGCAGCAGCCGGGACGGGACGAGGAAGTCGCGCGCGCCCTCGGGCGTGCTGCGCGTGAGCATAGGCGTCTCGACTTCGACGAACCCGCGGGCGTCCATCTCTTCGCGGATGATGCGGTTGATCGAATGGCGCAGGCGCAGGACCTCCGTCATCTCCGGGCGCCGCAGGTCGAGGTAGCGGTACTTGAGACGCAGCTCCTCGGACGCCTCGATCCGGTCCTCGATCGGGAAGGGCGGGGTATCCGCCTCCGCCAGGACCTCGACGTCGCGGACGGCCACCTCGACGTCTCCCGTCGGGAGGCTCGGGTTCACGGTGCCCTCCGGCCGGAGCCGAACCTCGCCCGACACACGGACCACGGACTCGCTCTTGAATCCCTGGGCGGCCGCGTGCGCCTGCGCCGCCTCCTCCGGATGGAAGACGAGCTGCACCAATCCCCCGCGGTCGCGAAGGTCGACGAAGGTCACGCCACCGTGGTCGCGCTGCCGCCAGACCCAGCCGCAGAGTGCGACCTCCTCACCCACGTGCGCGGACCGGAGCTCTCCGCAAGCGTGCGTCCGCATCGTGGTTCGCATGTCGGCCATCCTCAAGTCGTCCCTTCGGAGCTGAGGCGGAGGGATACATCCTCCGCGGCCAGGTCCTCTTGCACGCCGTCCGAGAGCCTGCGGAGCGTCACCCGGCCGGCCGCCACCTCGTTCTGACCGAGGATCGCGGCGAAGGCCGCGCCGGAGCGATCGGCCATCTTCAGTTGCGCCTTCAGCGGCCGGTCCTCGAAGGCGATCTGAGCGGGCACGCCAGCCGCGCGCAGCTCCCGGACGAGATCCCGGCCGGCCGCGAGCGCGCCGGCTCCCATCGTGACGACGAACACCCCCCCACCGACGCCGACTCCTTCGGTCGCGCCCTCCCCGTCGAGCGCGATGAGGATCCGCTCCAACCCGAGCGCGAAGCCGACCCCCGGCGTCGCAGGCAGCCCGAGCAGTTCAGCCAGCCCGTCGTAACGCCCCCCGCCTCCGAGACTCGACTGTCCCTCGGGCAACGAGGGACTCACGTATTCGTATGCGGTCCGCACGTAGTAGTCGAGACCGCGGACGAGCGTGTCGACCCGCTCCCATTCGACGCCGGCGTCGTCGAGGCCGCTCAGCACGCGTTCGAAGTGGTTGCGACAGGCCTCACACAGGTGATCGCGGATCATAGGTGCCGTGCGGGCGACTTCCCGGCATGCGTCGTCCTTGCAGTCGAGGACACGAAGAGGGTTGTCCGCGAAGCGCTCGCGGTGCTGGTCGACGAGCCGTCCTCGGTTGGCTTCGAGGTAGGTTGTCAGCATGCCTCGATAGGCCGGTCGGCACGTGCCGTCGCCGATGCTGTTGATCTCGAGCCGGACGGCGCGCAGACCCGCCCGTCGCAGGTACTCCGCGCCGAGGGCGATGGTTTCCACATCGGCGTCAGGCTCCTCGGTGCCGAGCACCTCGACACCGAACTGGCGGAACTCGCGCAGCCGGCCTTTCTGAGGTCGCCCGTACCGCCACATCGGTTCGACGTAGTAGCCCTTGAACGGGAGCGAAGTCCCGGACGAGCCGGCGAGCGCGGCACGGACCACGGGGGCCGTCCCCTCCGGTCGCAACGCGAGCGAGCGCCCGCCCTTATCGGCGAACGTGTACATCTCCTTCTGGACGACGTCGCTGGTTTCGCCGGAGGTACGTGCGAAGACCTCGATGGCTTCGAACGCGGGCGTCTCGAGGTATCGGTACCCATAGAGTGCGGCGACGGCGTGCGCTTGCTGGTACAGCTCGAGCATCCGCTTCGAAGTTGGCGGCAGCAGGTCCGCGGTCCCCCGCGGCGGCACGAGCGCCATCTACAAGTCCACTAGGAACGGGTTGCGAGCGCGCTCACGCCCGACGGTCGTCCGGGGACCGTGGCCCGGGAACACATCCAGTTCGTCGGGCAGCGTGAGGAACCTGCGAAGGCTCGCGTCCATGTCCGCGGCCGAGGAATTCGGGAAATCGCTTCGCCCGATCGCGCCGGCGAACACGAGGTCGCCGGAGAGCAGCCACCCATCGGTGCGGAAACAGACGCTTCCCGGCGTGTGGCCGGGCGTGTGCACGACCTCGATCGAGAACCCGGCGAACCCGAGGACGTCGCCGTCCGCCACCGTGCGGACGTCCTTGACCGCGACCTGGGGTGTCTCGTAGCCGGCCCCCCAGGCTGTCGGATCGGTGAGCGCGAGCGCGTCAGCCTCGTGGATGAAGAATGGAACCTCGTCGCCGCAGAGATCCGCGGCCGCTCCCACGTGATCGAAGTGCCCGTGGGTGGCCAACGTCGCCGCCGGCCGACGGCCGCTTTCCCTCAGAAGGGCGCGCACGGCCGCGGCCGAGAAGCCGGGGTCCACGACCACCGCTTCGTCGCTCTCGTTCGAGCCGATCAGCCAGCAGTTCGTCTGGAACGAGTTGTCGGAGAAGACGTCGAGGTACATCGGGCGGCCATCTTATCGGCTGGAGGTAGGTCCCTGTCTCCGCACACCCCCGAGGGCCGTCAGAGCGCGGCACCGTCCAGGACCAGCGTGACGGGGCCGTCGTTCACGAGCTCGACCTCCATATGCTCTCGGAAGGCTCCGCGCTTGACGGAAGCCCCTCGCGACTCCAGCGCCCGCGCGAACGCCTCGACCCGGTCGGCCGCGATCTCCGGCGGCGCCGCACCGATCCACGATGGCCGCCTGCCCCTACTTGCGTCACCGTGGAGCGTGAACTGGGGAACCACGAGGACCTCGCCCCCAACATCGGAGAGCGCCAGGTTCATCTTCCCGGCCTGGTCCTCGAAGATCCGCAGGTGGAAGACCTTGTCAGCCAGGCGGTCGTATTCGCCGAACCCGTCCTCGGCCCCGACCCCGACCAGCAGGAGGAACCCGCGCCCGATCTCGGCGACGAGCTCCTCTCGCACGCGAACCGAGGCTCGCGCCACCCGCTGAACGACGATCCGCATCGGCTGCTAGCGCGGTACGACGCGGAACGCGTCGTAGACGCCGTCGATCTTCTTGACCGCCGAAAGTATCCCGGACAAGTGAGCGATGTCGGCGAGCTCGAACGTGAACCTGAGGTTGGTGATGCGGTCGCGCCCGACCGTCGAGGTAGCAGAGATGATGTTGACGTGGTTGTCGGACAGCAGCGTCGCTACGTCCGAGAGCAGCCTCGTCCGATCGAGGGCTTCGACCTGGACCGAAACGACGAACGACGTCGGCTTGCCGGCCCGCCAGGTGACCTCGATCAGCCGCTCGGGCTCGCGCGCCAGGGCTTTCACGTTCGGGCAATCGGTGCGGTGCACCGATACCCCCTGCCCCCGCGTGACGAAGCCCATGATCACGTCGCCGGGCACCGGACTGCAGCAACGGCCGAGCCTCACCCAGACGTCGGAGGAGCCGGGGACGACCACGCCCTGGGTGATGTCTTCCTTGCCGATACGTACCGGTCGCGCGAGCGGGACCTGCGTCACGTCTTCTTCGGGCGTTCCGGTGATGATCCGCGACAACCGCGCGACAACCGACTGCGGTGAGACGTGCCCCTCCCCGATCGCGACGTGGAGAGCTTCGAGGTCCGGGTACTTCATCTCTCCGGCTACCTGTTCCAGCGCGTCCTCTGTGGCCAGGCGCTTGAACGGCACGTTCTGCTTTCGCATGAGCTTCTGAAGCGCGTCACGACCGTCCTCGAGAGCGTCCTCGCGACGCTCGCGACTGAACCACTGACGGATCTTGTTACGGGCCCTCGGCGTAACCGCGAACTTCAGCCAGTCTTGCGACGGGCCTTCGCCCTGCGCCTTCGACGTCAGGACCTCCACCGTGTCGCCCGTCCGTAGCTCGTAATCGAGCGGCACGAGCCTGCCGCCCACCTTCGCTCCGATCGTCCGGTGGCCGACCTCGGTGTGGATCGCGTACGCGAAGTCCACGGGGGTGGCGCCGGCGGGGAGGTTCATCACGTCTCCCTTCGGTGTGAACACGAAGACCTGCCCGCCGTAGAGGTCGATCTTCAGACCCTCCATGAACTCGCGAGGATCGGCCATGTCTTTCAGCCACTCCATCATCTGACCGAGCCAGGCGAGATCGGCAGCATCCTTCGACTTCTTACCTCCCTGGCCTTCCTTGTAGCGCCAGTGAGCGGCGATGCCGAACTCGGCCGTGCGATGCATCTCGGCCGAACGGATCTGGATCTCGAGCGGCCTGCCGCCTGGACCGACGACCGTCGTGTGCAGCGACTGGTACATGTTCGCCTTGGGCATGGCGATGTAGTCCTTGAACCTGCCCGGGACCGGCTTCCAGAGGGAATGAACGGCGCCGAGGGCCCCGTAGCAGTCGCGAACGCCATCGACGAGCACCCGGAGCCCGACGAGGTCGTAGATCTCGTTGAACTCCTTGCCGCCGAGGACCATCTTCTCGTAGATCGAGTACAGGTGTTTCGGCCTGCCGTCGACCTCGGCCTTGACTCCTGCCTCGCGCAGGCGCGTGCGCGCGGCCTCCAGCACCTCGTCGATGTACTGCTGACGCTCACCGCGGCGCTTCTCGACGAGACTCACGATCTCGCGATACGGCCCGGGGTGGAGGGTCTTGAACGAGAGGTCTTCCAGCTCCCACTTGATCTGTTGAACACCGAGTCGATGGGCGAGCGGCGCGTAGATCTCGAGCGTCTCGGTCGCCTTGTCGCGCTGCCTCGCTGCGGGCAAAGGTGCCAGCGTACGCATGTTGTGCAGTCGATCCGCGAGCTTGATCAGCAGCACCCGGATGTCGCCGGCCATCGCCACGATCATCTTGCGAACGTTCTCGGCCTGTTCCTGCTCGCGTGACTTGAAGGCGATCGCGTCGAGCTTGGTCAGCCCATCGACGATGTGCAGGACCTCGGAGCCGAACTCCTCCTCGAGTCGTTGCAGCGTTACGTCGGTGTCTTCCACGGTGTCGTGCAGCAGCGCGGCGATGAGCGTCGTCGTGTCGAGACCGAGGTCGGCGAGGATCCGCGTGACGGCGAGCGGGTGTTCGATGAAGTCCTCGCCGGAGAGCCGTTTCTGGCCCTCGTGCGCTATCGCCGCGAACTGGTATGCCTGCTGGATCTCCTTGAGGTCCGCTTTCGGGTTGTAGCTCTTGACGGTCTTGAGGAGCGCCTCGAGGCTCTCGCGCTGTGGCTCCGGTTCGCCGGGACGAAGGCGGCCGAGCAGACCGCCACGGCGTTCGGACTTGATCTGCTCACGGCTGTCCACGCTCGCGCCTCCTTCGGGCAAGTGTAGCCGGGAGGTCTTCGCTTCAGTAGGAGATCAGCGTGAAGACGTCGTAGCCCGCGAGCTGGTCTCGGCCGTTGAGGAATCCCAGCTCGATCAGGCACGCGATCCCGACGACCTTCCCGCCGATCCGTTCGACGAGCGAGGCCGTCGCTTTCGCGGTGCCACCGGTCGCTAGGACGTCGTCCACTATCAGGACGCGTTCTCCGGGACGCACCGCGTCCTTGTGGATCTCGAGCGTCGCGGTGCCGTACTCGAGCGAGTACTCCTCTGACTCGGTTTCGTGCGGAAGCTTGTCTTTCTTCCGAACGGGGATGAAGCCCGCACCGAAGTGATACGACACAGGCGCGGCGATGATGAACCCGCGCGCTTCGATCCCGACGACCTTGTCGACGTTGCCGCGTCCATAATGAACCACGATCAGGTCGATCGCCGTCGAATACGCGGTGCCGTTCGCGAGCAGCGGCGTGATGTCCTTGAATACGATCCCCGGTTGGGGGAAGTCCGGCACGTCGCGTATCAGCGACTTGATCTGCTCGATGTTCATGCCTACCGCCGCTTCTTCTTCCCGCTAGGCTTCTTCTTGCTCTTGGGCCGGGGCTTGGATGACCCCTGCCGCGCGGCCGTACGGGTCGCCGCCGCCGTCGCGACGGCCCCGGTCGAGACCTCCCGCCCGGCGGCCTCCACCGGCAGCGCTTCGCGTTGCGGTACGGCCCGGAGGCGTCGCTCCCCGATCGCCGCGCGAGCACCAGCCTTCGCGCGGATCTGCTGGTACTTGGGCTCGCGCTCCTTGAGGACCGCCAAGATAGGCGCGGCCACGAAGATGGAGGAATAGGCCCCGCTGATCACACCGACCATCATCGCGAAGGCGAAGTCCTTCAGCGTGCTGCCGCCGAACAGAAGCAGAGAAAGGATCGGCAGCACGACGACGAGTGAGGTGTTCACCGAGCGCATGAGCACCTGGTTCATCGAGGTGTTCACCACGCCGGAGTAGGAGTCCTTGGAGAGCATCACTGGCGACTCGGTGTTCTCCTGGATCTTGTCGTAGATGACGACGGTGTCGTACAGCGAGAACCCGAGGATCGTCAGGACGGCGATCACGGTCGCCGGCGTAACCTCGCGACCGGTAAGCGCGTATACGCCGGCCGTGATGATGACGTCGTGGATCATCGCGACCTGCGCGCCGATCGCCATCTTCCATTCGAACCGCAACGCGATATAGAGCGTGATGGCGATCAAGACGACTATGAGGCCGAACACCGCCTTGTGCGAGATCTGCGAGCCCCAGGTCGGCCCCACATCGGTCCGGTTAACGTCGTTCGGTGTGACCCCGGCCTGCTTCGCGAGCGCGTCGACCAGCGCGGTTCGATCCTGGTCCGACATGGTCGTGAGCGTGGCCGTCCGGATCAGGATCTGGTTGCCGCTCACGATCTGCACCTCGGCGTCGCCGCGGTTGAACGGCGCCGCCGCGAGGGTGCCGCTGACGTCGGCGGCGGTCAGGCCCGGCGTCTCGAACGGGTACGTGATCAGCGCTCCG
>JBGPKY010000120.1:0-8137 GCA_041486205.1 Actinomycetota bacterium | reverse complement strand
CGGCGGGCATCCGAGCCCTCGGGGGCCTCGCGGAAGTCGAAGGAGACGATCTCTTCGTGTCCGGCGGGGGTCTCAAAGGCGGCGCGGTCGATGCGCTTGGAGATCACCGCATGGCGATGGCCCTCACGGTCGCGGCGCTCGCCGCATCGGGGCCGAGTGAGATCGAGGGGATGGAATCCGCCGAAGTTTCCTTCCCTGGGTTCGTTGCCGCGCTCGCGAGGCTCGGCGCCAGGATCGAGGGTTGAGGGATGCGCGGGCTGCTCGTCGCGATCGACGGTCCCTCGGGATCGGGGAAGAGCACTCTGGCCGCTCGCCTGGCCGGCGAGCTCGGCGTCCCGTACGTGAATACCGGGCTCATGTACAGGGCGTTGACGCTGCACGCCCTGCGCTCCGGCGTAGATCCGGACGATGGCCCGAAGCTTGCCCGGCTGGCTACGACCATGAGCTTCGACCTCGACCGTAGCCGTACGCCGCCGATCCTCGAGATCGACGGTCGGGCAACCGATGAAACCCTCGCCTCGCCGAGAGTCGAGTCGAGGGTTTCGCAGATCTCCGGTCACCCTGAGGTTCGAGCTCTCTTGCGGGCCGAGCAACGGCGTCTGGGCCAGGGCGGAGCCGTGATGGAGGGTCGAGACATCGGCTCGGTCGTGTTCCCAGAAGCGGACGCGAAGATCTTCCTGCTTGCGGCCCCGGGTGAGCGCGCGACGCGTCGGACCCGGGAACGGGAGGAGTTCCCAGCGGCTCGACCGACTCCGGAGATCGCCGAAGCGATGTCCTCCCGCGACGCGCAAGACGCTGCCGTGAACCCGTTCATCCCAGCTGAGGATGCCGTCACGATCGATACGACCGGCCTGGACGCGGACGCGGTCTACGCCGCGGCGCTCGAGGCGGTCCGACGAAGGATCCCAGGATGAGCGTTGGGACGCCGCGCGTCGCCGTGGTAGGGCGGCAGAACGTGGGCAAGTCGACCCTCGTCAACCGCATGTTCGGGCGGCAAGAGGCGATCGCCCACGCTATGCCGGGAGTCACCCGCGACCGCGTGGAGCTGGAAACGACGTGGCGTGGCAGGATGTTCCGGCTCATCGACACCGGCGGATTCGCCCATGGGGCGGGCGGGATAGAGGCTCTGGTCTCGGCGCAAGCCGAGCGCGCCGCGAGGGAAGCCGACCTGATCTTGCTCGTCGTCGACGGCCAGACTGGGGCGACCGAGGAGGACGCATTCCTCGCTCGACGGCTGAGGAAGGCGACAGTGCCCGTGCTGCTCGTCGTCAACAAGGTAGACAACGATCGAGAGGAGGCGGATGCTGCTTCGTTCCACCGCCTCGGTCTCGGTGAACCGCTCGCTCTTTCCGCGCTGCACGGCCGAGGCACGGGAGATCTGCTCGACCGCGTGGTGGCGCTCCTGCCCGCGGGCTCTCAGATCGAGGTAGAGGGTCAGCCGAGGTTCGCTCTCGTGGGGAGGCCGAACGTCGGGAAGTCCTCGCTGTTCAATCGCTTGGTCGGGGAGGAGCGCTCGGTGGTCTTCGAAGAAGCGGGGACGACCCGGGACTCCGTGGACGCCGTGGTCAGATGGCAGTCGGGCCTAGTGCGGTTCGTCGACACTGCCGGGTTCCGGCGCTCGGCGAAGACCCACGGGGTCGAGTACTACAGCTTCCTTCGAGCCGTCCGCGCCATCGACCGCGCGGATGTCGCAGTCCTCCTCCTTGATGCGACGGATCCCCTGACGACCGAGGACAAACGGATCGCGGCCCGCGTGATGGAGGCAGGGCGGGGTCTGATAATCGTCGCGAACAAATGGGACCTCGTGGAGGAACGGGATCGCACGTTCAAGGAGCTCACCGAGGAAGTCAAGGTGTTCGCACGCGCGCAGGTCGTTAGGACTTCGGCGAAAAGCGGGAGTGGGGTCCCTCGCCTGCCGGCGGCGCTCGTCGCCCTGCACGCCCGATGGTCCAACCGCGTCCCGACGGCCGAGGTCAACCGGGTGCTGGGAGAAGCCCAGGGAGAGCGACCAGCGCCGCAGGGGACCGGCCGCGTGCTCTACGGCACCCAGGTGAGCTCCGGCCCGCCGACCTTCGTTCTGTTCGCAGGCAAGGCGGGGGGCAAGCCTCCGGACGCTCCTTACCAACGTTTCCTCGAGAACCGGATCCGGCGCGCGTTCGGCTTCGAAGGCGTTCCCATCCGCATCCGATTTCGCGCGAAACGCAACCGCGCCCGGGGCGACTAGCGACAACGGATACAATCGGTTCCGCGGGCCGTGGCGCAGCTTGGTTAGCGCGTCTGACTGGGGGTCAGAAGGTCGCCGGTTCGAATCCGGCCGGCCCGACAACGACGGCCCGGGCGTGGTGGTTCGGTTCCGGTGAACGCGGGCGACGACGAGCCTCGAACGGGTGGTAGGTTCGCGACGGGATGGATGACGGAGCCTCCTCCGGCGCGACGACCAAGGTCCTCACGGTCCCTAACTTGCTGTCCTTCGCGCGGATCCTGATGATCCCGGTGTTCGTGACCCTGATCGTCCACCATGGCACGGAGCTCCAAGGGCTCCTACTGTTCGCGCTCGTCGCGTCCACCGACTGGGCGGACGGATACATAGCGAGGCGGACCAACCAGGTGAGCGAGCTTGGCAAGATCCTGGACCCAACCGCCGACCGTCTAGCGATCGCAGCCGGACTGATCGCGATGGTGGTCCGGGGTGCATTCCCGCTCTGGGCTGCACTGCTCATCCTGATCCGCGACGGACTGATCCTGCTGGCCGGCGCGGTGCTGCTCGCGACGCGGGGCGGCCGCATCGACGTCCGCTACATCGGGAAGGTCGCCACGTTCGGACTCATGATGGGCATACCCCTGGTGGCCTGGGGCGCTCTCGGCGAGCCATTCTCGGCCGCCGCCCTAGCTCTCGGCTGGACTTCCTACGGTCTCGGGCTCGTCGAGTACTACGTGGCGACCTGGCTCTATGTCGGCGATCTACGGCGAGCGTTCCTATCGGTCTGAGCCCGCCGGGCCGTGGTGGTAGGTTCGCCGTGACACGTTACCCACCGGCAGGAGGGGAGTAGATGGAGTTCCCTGAGGAACTGCGCTACACGAAGGAGCATGAATGGGTCCGCGATGAAGGAGGCGGACGAGTGCGGGTAGGCGTCACCGACTTCGCGCAGGATTCCCTCGGTGACGTCGTCTACGTTGATGTGCCCGACCTCGGGACTCAAGTGCGGGTGAACCAACCGTTCAGCGAGGTCGAGTCCACCAAGTCCGTCTCCGACGTCTACGCACCCGTCTCGGGAACCGTTTCCGAGAGGAACCCGCTCCTCGAGGAGAAGCCGGAGCTCGTCAATGACGCCCCGTACGGCGACGGCTGGCTCTGCGTGATCGAGCTGTCGGATCCGGCCGAGCTCGAAGATCTCCTCAGCCCCGCCGCCTACCGCGAATACTTGAGAGAAGTCGAGTCCCACTAGAGGGCCAACCCCGACCAGGTTGAGGGTTGGGCCAAGCGGGACGTCAGCCTTCTGGACGCCGCTCTGGGTTTAGGGCCTTCCACGTCTGGAGTGAAGGCGACGGTGAGAGCAGACCCTGGTTGACCGTGCGTGTTGGTTGCGATAACGTCAACCACCGATCGAGAGTAAAGTTGGACTTTCAACCTCGACCTTTGACCCGAGACTGGGAGCGAGAGGCGGAACACGTTGTACTGCACCCATTGTGGACATCCCAATAAGGACGGCGCCCGATTCTGCGCGAGCTGCGGGAATCCACTTCAGGAAGACACAACTCTCTCGCTTACACCGGTGGAGGCGGAGGATGAGGGTGCCGAAGAGTTCCCCTTCCCTCACGACGAACTGGAGCCGGGTCAAGCTCTGCTTCTGGTCAAGCGTGGTCCCAACGCCGGGTCCACCTTCTTGATCGAGGGACCTTCGACCTCCCTCGGGCGCCACCCCGAGAGCGACATCTTCCTCGACGACGTGACCGTCTCGCGAAAACACGCCGAGGTCCGCCGCCAGGGTCAGGAGTTCTTCGTGCACGACCTTGGGAGCCTGAATGGCACCTACGTGAACGGCGAACGCGTGGACGTGACGAAGCTCGCCTCTGGCGACGAAGTGCAGGTCGGCAAGTTCAAGTTGGTCTTCTTCGCGAGTGGGGAGTGAGTGAGATGCCGACGCGCAACTATCAGTCGATCGGGGAGGTCCTGGTCTCGGTGAAAGCCGAGTTCCCTGATATCACGATCTCGAAGATCCGGTTCCTCGAAGCCGAGGGGCTGATCGAGCCGGAGCGCACCCCATCCGGGTACCGGAAGTTCTACGAGCAGGACGTCGAGAAGCTGAAATCGATCTTGCGTCTGCAGCGCGACGAGTACCTGCCGCTCAAAGTCATCAAGGACCGCCTCCTCAGGCAGGAAACCGACGGCGAGGAGGCCCCGGTCGAGGCGCAGACCGAGGAGGACAAGGAGGAGGAGCTCGCGGAACCGGCCACGGGCCTGCAGATGTCGATCGACGAGATGTCCGCCGCCACGGGCGTCGAGAAGGACAGGATAAAGGAGCTGGAGTCATTCGGCCTCGTGTGCTCGCACGGCCCGGAAGCGGCGAAGTACTACGACGGCGATGACTACATCGTGCTCTCGATCGTGCGCGACCTGTTCAAGTACGGCGTAGAGCCACGCCATCTGACGATGTACAAACACTTCGCGGAGCGCGAAGCGAGCTTCTTCGAGACCATCGTGCTTCCCATGCTCCGCCAGCGGAACCCCGATGCCCGCAAGTCGGCCCAGGCCTCCCTCACGGAGCTCGCGAAGGCTTCGAGGAAGCTGAAGCAGGCGCTCCTTCGCAACAACCTGCGGCAGTACCTCCAGGCTGGCTAAGCCGAAGTTGGCATCCCGAACCCCCCCGATCCGCAGGACCTTGCCGTTGCTGGTCTCCCTGGCCCTCGCGCTGGCGCTGCCGTTCGCTGCCCTCGCGCAGTCGGTGCAGACCCCGCCGCCGACCATGGTGCCGGTACCCGGCGGCGGGGTGTCGCCGTCACCGTTCCCGAGCGTCCTGCACACACCTACGCCATCGACGCAGTCTCCCCGGATCGGCGCGGCCGCCGCGATCCTGGCGGACCTCGACACCGGCCAGGTCCTGTTCGCTCAGAACGCGGACCAGCGCCGGCCGATCGCGAGCCTCACGAAGGTGATGACGGCCTTACTTGTCCTGCAGCGAACGAAGCCGTCCGATGTCGTCGTCGTGGGCGCCCAGGCCGCCGATCCGGAGCCGGTCCCCGGGGTATCGAACCTGGGCCTACGAACGGGGGAGCGGATCTCGATCGAACAGCTCCTGTACGCGCTCATCCTCCAATCGGCGAACGACGCGGCCGTCGCGCTGGCCGAGCACACCTCGGGGTCGGTCTCGGCTTTCGTGGATGTCATGAACGCCGAAGCTCGCGCTCTTGGAGCTGGCGACACGAGGTTCGCATCGCCCAGCGGCCTCGACGACGACGGCTTCTCCACGGCTGCAGACGTCCTCACCATGACTCGCGCCGCGTACGCGGAACCCCTGTTCGCGAAGATCGCCGCTACCAAGGTGCACGAGGTGCCTCCACCCCAACCTGGTGCCACCCCTCGTGTCATACAGAACCGGAACGTCCTGCTCTGGCTCTATCCGGGCGCGATCGGCGCGAAGACCGGCTTCACTTCTGCCGCCGGCTATTGCGTGGTGGGTGTCGCCGAGCGAGAGGGGCTGCGACTGGTGACCGTGGTACTAGGGGACCCTGGCGAGCCCTTCTCCGACGCGGCAGCACTGCTCAACTACGGCTTCGACGGTTTCGAACGCCGGCTGCTCGTGGAGGAGGGCGAGCCGTTCGGAACCGTCTCGATCCAGGGGCGCAAGGTCGCCGTTGCGGCGGGAGGCCGCGTAGACAGCCTGGCCCCTGTCGGAGCCGAGATCCTGAAGGAGGTCCGTATCAACCCCGGACTCACGTTCCCACCCACGGCCGGCCAGCAGGTCGCTCACGTGACCGTTTCCGCGAGCGGGCAACAGCTGGGCCGTGTTCCCCTGGTCGTCTCGATAGTGCCGCCGCCTCCTCCGCCGCGCCCCGGTACGTGGTGGGGGAGGGCCGCCACCGCCGCTGCGGGCGCCGTTTCGAGCTTCGTCCACGCCCTCTTCGGCTGACCCGTTAGAATCCGAGCGGATGTCGGATGTCGCGACCGTCTTGTTTGGCCGCGAGGAGATCCGTCGCCGGATCGAGGAGCTGGGCCGCACCATCACCGGGGACTACGAGGCGCGTGCGCCCGTTCTGATCTCGGTCCTCAAGGGCGGCTCGGTGTTCCTCGCGGACCTCTCCCGCCAGATCCGGCTCCCGCTTGCCCTTGAGTACATGTCGATCTCGCGCTATGGGGGCGCGACCGAGTCCATGGGTCGGGTCCGCATCGTCAAAGACCTGGACCAAGACGTGGGCGGCCGCCACGTGATCGTGGTCGAGGACATCGTCGACACGGGCCTCACGATCTCCTACGTGATCTCCGTCCTGCAGTCGCGGATGCCGGCCTCGATCGAGGTCTGCGCGCTGCTCGACAAGGCCGTTCGGCGGATAGCACCGCTCACCATCCGCTATCGGGGCTTCGAATGCCCAGACGTGTTCGTCGTCGGCTACGGTCTGGATTACGAGGAACGGTACCGCAACATCCCCGACATCCTTGCGGTGCAAGATGTGGGAGCCCTCGCTGCGGACCCGGATTTGCTCCTCCCGTTCCTTCACGAGGGCGCACGGCCTCCCTCGGTTGCCGAGCCCGAGGGGGAGGGCTACAGTCGTCCGTAGGCCGATGATCGAGATGAACCTCGCTGGCGTGCGGATCGAGTTGCCGACCAATCAACCCATCGTGCTCTTGCGCGAGGCAGAAGGCGAGAGGTTCCTGCCGATCTGGATCGGACAGTCCGAGGCCGCTGCCATCGCGCTCGCTCTCCAGGGAGTCGTGACTCCCCGTCCTATGACCCATGACCTCCTCAAGAACATCCTCGAGGAGATGTCCGTCACAGTGAACAGCATCGCGATCACCGAGCTCCGCGACGGCACGTTCTACGCCGTCATCAACATGCAGCGCAACGGCACCGCCTACGAGATCTCCTCTCGCCCGAGCGACGCGATCGCCCTAGCAGTCCGACTTCAGTGCAAGATCTTCGCGAACGAGGAGGTACTCTCCGAGGCGTCCATCCTCATCCCGGCCGGCGACGAGGAGGACGAGGTCGAGAAGTTCCGCGAGTTCCTGGAAAGCGTGAATCCTGAGGATTTCGAGTAGGTACCGCTTCGGGTCAGCCGTAGAGGATCTCGGTGACCCAGTAGTTCGTGCCTCGACCGCAGGCCGTCTTCCCCGTCGTGACCACGACCCCGATGCCGATCCGCCGGGCCTCCGTCGACATGAGGATCCCGCGATGGACGGCATCGTGCATGAAATGCCGCTGCATCTGGAAGAGGCTGTTGCCGCATGCGACCGCTTCGCCTCCGAACGACCAGTGGTAGGGCTTGAGGAGAGCGGCGAGGTCCTTCGTGTCGAAGACCCGGCCACGCCGGACCATGACTCGGCTGTGATGCCTGGCGTCGGCCGAGAGCCGGACGTTCAGCTTCACAGGATCTAGGCCTTTCCGATCCCGGCTGTGGTTGACCATCGAGAGCACCCTCCACCGGTACGTGGAGGCCTTGGCTGGAAGGGCTCCGATCGACCCGGCCGCGAGGAACGAGGTGAGAAGGAAGACGATCAGAAGGAGCCGCGCCCAGTGGTTGCCGGTCGATCGTTCGAGCACGCGGATCCTCCATGCGGTAGGAAGCGCCGAGAATCATACGTGCGCCACCGGGCTCGGTGCGGCGATCGAGCACCGTTCTTACCCCTCCCACAGGTGATTGACACACCGACGGGAGAACACTAGCCTGTCCTACGCCCGCGTAATTACGGAGTTGTCATGGCTGAGCAGGGATATCGCGTCCCCGAAGTCTGCCGGATCGTTGGGATCACCTATCGTCAGCTCGATTATTGGGCCCGAACAGGCCTCGTGAAGCCTTCGATCAAGGACGCGGATGGCTCTGGCACGCAGCGGGAGTACTCCTTCCAAGACCTCGCGCAACTGCGCATCATCAAGAAGCTGCTCGACACCGGTGTGGGCCTTCAGCAGGTGAGGAAGGCGATGGG
>JBGPKY010000119.1:0-8185 GCA_041486205.1 Actinomycetota bacterium | reverse complement strand
GACCTTCGACGCGCCGCACGCGTTCCCCGACGGGATCGACATCGTGATCGTGAACGGCCGCGTGGCCTGGGAAGGCAAGAGCGGAGAGCGCGCGGGCCGCGCCCTTCGTCGCGGCTAGGAGCGGCTCAGCAGCTCGACTTGGCGCTGTTCGGGTTCACCATGCACGAGGACTCGTCGACCGCCTCGAACTCCGAGGCCGGCACCGACTTCAGCTGGTCGAGGAGGCCGTTCTTCCAATGGTCGTCGACCGCTCCCTGGAAGTACCAGTTCGAGCCGTTGTCGGCGAGGATCAGGCCGTAGCGCTTCATGGCTCGAAGGATCACGCGAGCCTTCGGCGTGAATCCCGAGATGTCGTAGCTCGACTTCAGGCGGAAGCGCGCGCCCATCGGCGGGCAGCTCTGGTCGTTCGTGCCAGCGTCGTGCCGCGCCGGCCAGATGTGCTCGCTGTAGGTGCAATCGGCCGTGAACCGGATCGCGTGCGTGATCGATCCGTTTACCACTTCGTCCCAGCGAACGAGCCCGGGGAAGATGGGCAGGCCGGCCGCGTCGGCGGAAGTCCAAGTGTCCGGCCGCAGCTTGTTGGATCCGAGGTCGAAGATCGCTCCGCTGCCCGCCTTCGGGTGGCCGTGGTTCCAGTTCGCCGCGTACAGCTCGTAGAGAACGCACGTGTCCTCGTTCACGATCAGCGCATGCCGGTCGGACCCGCCCTCGATGGGCGTCTTCGCACCGAACGGATACCGTCCCTTGTCGCTCTCATCCGCGTACATGAAGTGCAACGTCACCGTGTCTTGCTCGTTGGTGACGACGTCGAACGGCAGCCCGTAGTCGGGCGGACCGAAGTCCGGATGCAGGTTCGTGCTCGAGGCCGCCATCGAGCCGAGCCAAGTGTCGCTGTTCGCGTCGACGGGAAGGTCTGTTATCCGGGTGTTCCAGATGTTGTTCTTGGGGAAGACGTCGCACTGGGTCCCGGGAACAGGCGCGGCCGATGTCGTCTGCGGCGTCGCGAACGGCAACAGCGTGAAGGCGACGAGGGCGGCGGTGGACCGTATGCGCACGTTCTCATCATCGGCACCCCACCGTACGGAACTTGACCGGGAGCTGATCGAGCTGGCGGTCGGACTCGAACCGACGACCTGCTGTTTACAAAACAGCTGCTCTGCCAACTGAGCTACGCCAGCGCCAGTCTTCGCCCGAGTCTACCCCTCACCCTCAACGGGACGGCAGCACGTACGCGTAGAGGACCGCCGCAAGCGACGCCGAGGCGTTCAGCGAACCCACCCTCCCGCGCATCGGAAGCGCGACCAGCGTGTCGCACGCCTCACGCACCAGCCGGGAAAGACCCTCCCCCTCCGAGCCGAGGACCAGCGCGACCCGGCCGCTCGGACAGGGGTCGTCGTAGACCGAGGCCGTAGCCTTCTCGTCGAGCCCGACGATCGCGAACCTCGCGTCTTTCAACCTTTCGAGAGCGCGGGGGATGTTCGCTACGCGCGCATGCGGAAGATGAAGGAGCGCGCCTGCCGACGCGCTCACCGCGGCGGGCGTCACGGCCGCCGCGCGCCGAACGCGCGAGACGAGCATCGCCCCGCCGGCCGCCTCGGCCGAACGTGCCGCCGCGCCGAGGTTCTGCGGGTCCGTGATGCCGTCGAGGACCACGACGACCGCGTTCTCTTCGAACGGCCACGTCGCGAGATCTCGTTCGGAAAGCTCCGGCGCGGGACGAACGCGAGCCACGACGCCGTGGTGATCGTCGGCGAGCGCGTCCAGCTCGACGTCCGCGACCTCCCGGACGGGGACCCGCTCTCGCTCGGCCGAGTCCAGCACGTCGCGGAGCGCGGGCGTGGCCTTGGCTCCCCTCGCCATGAGGACCTCGTCCGCCAGGCCGGCGCGGATCGCCTCGGCCACCGCGCGGCGGCCGGCCACCACATGCTCCCCGCTGCGGCTCACGCCGTGGTCAGCACCGCGAGCGCCAGGCACGCGGCGCCGTCTCCCGACAGCCCGAGGCCTTCGGGCCTCGAAGCCTTCACCGAAACCCGTTCCACGGCAACGCCGAGCGCCGCCGCGAGGTTGCGGCGCATCTCCTCGCGGTGCGGGGCGACGTGCGGCCGTTCCGCGATCACGGTGACGTCGACGGACCACGGCTCCATCCCTCGCTCGCCGATCAACCCGACCGTTCTCGCTAGCAGATCCAGACCCGCGATCCCCGCGATCTGCGGATCGGCGTCGGAGAAGTGCTCGCCGATGTCGTCCATGCCGGCCGCTCCGAGGAGTGCGTCGGCCAGCGCGTGGCATACGGCGTCGCCGTCGGAGTGCCCGGCGAGCCCGGGCTCGCCTTCGAAACGCACACCACCCAACGAGAGCGTTCGCCCGATCTCCCGCGGGTGAACGTCGAACCCGAGCCCGAACCGCTGTTCAGCCATGGGCCATCTCCCTCGCCACCGACTCCGCCCGCTCGAGGTCGTCGGCCGTCGTGATCTTGAAGTTGCCGACCTCTCCGGCGACCGCTTTCACTCGATACCCAGCCCACTCGAGCACCGCGGCGTCGTCCGTGAACGCCAGTCCGGCGTTTGCGGCACGCGCGTGCGCGTCGCGGAGCGCGGCTCCCCGGAAACCCTGCGGCGTCTGCGCCAGAGCGAGCCCCTGTCGCTCCTCTGTTCCCACGACCAACGCGTCGTGCACACGCTTCACCGTATCGGGGATCGGCAGCACCGGGACGGCTCCGTCCGCGCCTTCGGGCCCGTCAAGCGCCTCGAGAACCGAGCCGAACAGCGAGGCCGTTGCGAACGGGCGAGCCGCATCGTGGCACACGACGAACGCGACATCGTCGGGGACCGCGGCGAGCGCCGCACGAACCGACGCCTGGCGGGTGTCGCCGCCCGTTATGACGGAGACCGGCTTTCCGGTTGCCGCGGCGGCCGCGGCGAGCTCTTCGAGGCCGGGCGGCGCCGCGATCACGAGAGACGAGACGCGCGAACAGCCGGCGGCAGCCTCCGTGGCCCAAGCCAGGAGAGGCTTGCCCCCTAGCTCCACGAAGGCCTTTGGACCCGCCTCCGCGTACGCCCCGGAAAGCCGCTCGCCCATCCCCGCGGCGAGGACGATCGCGACGGCACTATCGATCAATGCTCCACCAGCGAAGCGAACACCATCCGCCCAGTAGCTGTCTGGATGACGTTGCGCACCACGATGGGAACTTCCGATCCGATCCGTTCCTTCGCCGACTCAACCACGACCATGGTTCCGTCGTCGAGGTAGCCGACCGCCTGGCCGTGTTCGCGGCCGTCCTTGACCAGCTGCACCGTCAGCTCCTCACCCGGGCTCAGCTGCACACCGAAGGACGCTGCGAGATCGTTGAGCCGAGGAACGGGAACCGACAGCGCTTCGGCCACCTTCGCGAGGTTATGGTCGGTCGTGATGAGCGACGCTCCGCGCTCGCGCGCGAGTCGCAGGATCGCCGCGTCGACGTCGTGGACGCCGGCCTCCTCCACCAGATGGGTGTTCACCGTCGGCGCATGTTGGAGCTCGGCTACGACGTCGAGCCCACGCCGGCCGCGAACGCGCCGCTTCGGGTCAGAGGAATCGGCGATGAGCTGGAGCTCTGAGAGCACGCCGCTGTGGATCAGGAGGTCTCCCGAGAGGAACCCGGTGTTCACGAGATCCACCACACGCCCATCGATCAGAGCGCTGGTGTCGACGACGAAGATCGGACCGCCGCTCGCACCGGCAGCTCGTGGCTTCAGGCCGATCATGGCGAACAGCTCCGCGTTCCTCGAGCGGCCGATCCGATAACCGGCGAAGGAGAGGGTGGCATAGATGAATGCGGAGCTAGTCCACGCGGCGAGCGACGGCAGACGGAACAACGGCACCGTTACGAGCGCTGCGATCGCGAGGCCCGCAATCAGCCCGCCCACGCCCGCGACGATCTCGGCCGGCGGTACGCGGCGGAACTGCCGCTCCATCTCGTTCACGGCGGAGACCGTTCGACGGCCGAAGACCCCGCCTAGAACGAACCCCGTTCCCGACCCGAGGACCACGCCGAGAAGCGTGCGCTGCGTAGACGTCGTGGAGAACTTGGTCGCGACGGTGTACCCGCCTGCAGCGAAGAGGACGACGAAGATCAGCCGTACGAATTCGACGAGCTTGCCCTTCGGGATGGGCCGGCGGCCCTCGCGTGCATCGGTCACGAGCCTACCGTGCCCTTCCCGTCCGTCGCGTGCAAGCACCCGAAGCAGGGCGGGTGGAACCGAGCGCCCTTAGACGTCCGCCAGGACGCGCGCTTGGTGCGACTCGTCGAGCACCTTGTCGATCATGGCTTCGGCCTTCTCCTCGGTGCCTCCGGTCGCGTAGGTGAGCTCCGACACGAGGATCTGCCGGGCCTTGACGACCATCCTCTTCTCGCCGGCGGAGAGACCGCGCTCGCGCTCGCGGATCGAGAGGTTCCTCACGACCTCGGCGACCTGGTAGATGTCGCCCGAGCGGAGCTTTTCGATGTTGTTCTTGAAGCGACGGCTCCAGTTGGCCGCCATCTTCGATTCGTCCTCCTTGAGGACGTTCAGGACTTTCTTGACCTCGTTCTTGCTGACGACTTGGCGAAGGCCGACCTCTTCGGTGCTATCGACCGGGACCATGAGGGTCAGATCGCCGTAGGCGACCCTCAAGACGAGGTATTTCCGCTTCTCCCCGAGGATCTCCCGTTCGCGAAGCTCTTCTATGACTGCTGCGCCGTGTTCCGGATGAACAACCGTGTCGCCTTTGCGGAACACACAACCCCCTCGAGGACGGAAGTGGACGGACGAACCATCAAGAGGATAGCACGGAGCGTTCTTGAGCCGCAAATCAAAACCGCTGGTCAGAGGCCTCTTTTCGGGCGTTTCCGCTGTTCTAGAGCCTAAGCCGGATGTCCGGCGACCTGCCGTTCGGCTCTGATCCCGGCCCAGCCGAGAGCGTCGCGGACATGGCGAACCGGGATGATCCGGATGCCGTCCATCCGCCCCCGCTCCCACGGCGCGAACACCGTCGTGAGCCCAGCGGTCTTGGCCGCGGCGAGCCGCTGCCGCATGCCGGCACCCGGTCTAACCAATCCCGTCAAGCCGACCTCTCCCACGAACGCGCTGTTCGACGGCGGGGGCGCGCCGGTCGCCGCGGAGACGAGCGCGGCCGCCACCGCCAGGTCGCAGGCGGGGTCGTCGACCCGGACGCCGCCCGATGACGCGCCGTAGAGCTCCGCCCTCGACAGTCCCAAGCCCGCCGCGCGGTCCAACACGGCAGCAACCAGCTGGAACCGGCGCAGATCGAGCCCGGTCGCCTGGCGGCGGGCCGGTCCCTCGGTCGGGGCAACCAGCGCCTGGATCTCGACCGCGAGGGCCCTGCGTCCGGCCTGTGGGAGGCCGGTCGCCGCGCCCGGCTCTGGGTCGGCGGAGCGGAGCAAGGCCGACGGGTCGATCTCGTGCAGCCCCTCGGCCGCCATCTCGAACCAAGCCACCTCGCCCTCCGCCCCGAATCGGTTCTTGCCGCTGGAGAGCATCCGCAGGCCCGACCTGGGATCGCCGTCGAAGGTCAGCACGACGTCGACGGCGTGCTCCAGCGTTCTGGGCCCCGCGAGGTCTCCGTCCTTCGTCACGTGGCCCGTCAGGACCACCGCGATCCCCTCGGATTTCGCGAGGCCGAGAAGTGCGTCGGTGCACTGGCGGACTTGCGACGGCCCGCCAGGCATCTGCCCTCCCGCGGGATCGCGAAGGGTCTGGATGGAGTCCACGGCCAGCAGGAACGGATGGGAGGACCGCGCTGCCTCGATGACGACTTCGAGCTCCCTCCCGGGCGAGAACGACACCGCGGCGCCGTTCACTCCGAGCCGCGTCGCGCGTGCGGCGACCTGCTCGCGCGATTCCTCGCCAGAAGCGAGCAGGCAGGGGAGCCCGGCAGCCGACAGGTTCGCCACCAACTGGAGGAGAAGGGTCGACTTGCCGATGCCGGGCTCGCCCGCCATGAGAGCGACGGACGCTGGAACGAGCCCGCCCCCGAGCACCCGGTCGATGCCGGCGAACCCGGTGGAGACACGGTGCTCCGCCCTACCGTCGTCCGTGAGCGTCTCGAGCGGGGCGAGACGGGATGCCGTGCCGTCCCTCGCCCGCTCCTCGATCGTGCCCCACGCCCCGCAGCCAGGGCAGCGACCGGCCCATCGAGCCACCTGCTGCCCGCACCCCGAGCACGAGAGGATCGTTCGCGCTTTGCCCACCTCGCGACCCTAGCAAGGGGGTCTGACATCGAAGGGCCTATACGGCGCACCCCGAAAACGCGTACAGTGGGTGGGTGATAGTCGCCGCGGTGTACCGAACCGAACAGGGCAGGACGCTGCGGATCAGCGAGTCCGACGAAGGCGCGCTGCGGGTCGAGATCCTCGAGCAGGGCGCTTGGAGCACAGGCCCCGTCCGCTTGGCTGGACTCCGTCTGTCCTCCACGACCCGCAAGGTCACTGGCGCCGAGCTCCGGGCGCTCCCCGCCTAGGCTGGCGCGGCCGACCCCAGGACTGGTATGGTCCACGCGAGGGTACCGATTCGTAAGCTTGCTTCGAGCAGTTCCCTCACCACCGGCAGTTGCGCCGGGGCCCGAGAGGCAGCAACAAGGCCTCGAACGGCCAAGGAAGGAGGGGATCGCCCGTGGCAACCGGTACCGTGAAGTGGTTCAGCTCTGAAAAGGGCTACGGCTTCGTGACCCCCGATGACGGCAGCGCAGATGTGTTCGTGCACTTCAGCGCCATCGTCGGAGAGGGTTACAAGAACCTCGAAGAGGGCCAGAAGGTCGAGTACGACGTGACCTCGGGGCAGAAAGGCCCCCAGGCTGCGAACGTCAAGCCTCTCGCCTGATCCAAGAGCGCCGACGAGCTACGAGAACGAGCCGCCCGAAAGGGGCGGCTCGTTCGTTTCGCGCGAGGATCACCTCTCGCGACCGCCGCGGAACTCGAGCGTGTAGGTCCACCGCCCGCCGTCGGGGCTCCGCCAGAACGCAACCAGCCGTCCGGCCTCGCCCCCAGGCAGCACGACCGGGAGACCGAGGTGCTTGCGCTCGGGCCAGAGATCTTCGCGCATCCCCTGCTCCATCTGCAGCAGGCTCATAGGGTGGTCGCCGTTCCGCTCGAGAGGAGCGCCCCACGCTTCCTCTCCGACGCGCCGGAAGCGCACGAATCGGGGAACGGCGTGCAAGAGCACGGGCTCATCCGGCATCTTCCAGGCCTTGCCGAAGAACCTCCAGCGCTCGCCGTCCTTCGAGGTCTCGACGGCCCAGCAATCCAACCCTTCCACTTCGACAGGTTACGCCGGATAAGTCCGCCGACGAAAGAGACCTTGGATACCGGAGGGCCCAGCAACCTCGCGGCTGCTGGGCCACCGGCCTTGGTGCCGGCCGCCGAGGCGGCCGGGTCGCCTAGCTCTCTTGAGAGCCGGCGAGCTCTACGGGCGGCGTGTCGGGAGGAGTCGCCGTCTCGAACACGATCTCGCCGTCGCGAGCGTCCACGAAGATGGTCTGCCCCGCGCGGAACTCCTTCCAGAGCAGCTTCTCCGAGAGAGGGTCTTCAACGAGCCGCTGGATCGTTCGGCGGAGGGGCCGCGCTCCGAGGGCGGGGTCGAAGCCCCTCTCCGCGAGCAACTCCTTCGCGCCTTCCGTCAGTTCGATGTCGACGTCCTTGGCTTTCAACTGCTCGCGGACCCGCTTCATCATGAGATCCACGATCTGCTTAACGTCCTCGCGCGAGAGCGAGTGGAACACGATGACTTCGTCAATCCGGTTCAGGAACTCGGGACGGAAGCTCTTCTTCAGCTCCTCGGTGACCTTGTCCTTCATCTTCTCGTAGGTAACCGCTTCGTCGGCTCGACCGAAGCCGATCGCCGCCTTGCGCAAGTCGGCGGTGCCGAGGTTCGACGTCATGATGATCACGGTGTTCTTGAAGTCGACCGTGCGGCCCTGCGCGTCGGTGAGGCGCCCGTCTTCCAGGATCTGGAGGAGCGTGTTGAACACGTCGGGGTGGGCCTTCTCGATCTCGTCGAACAGCACCACCGAGAAGGGCTTGCGCCGCACCGCCTCGGTCAGCTGGCCGCCCTCTTCGTAGCCGACGTAGCCGGGCGGCGAGCCGATCAGACGCGAGACCGTGTGTTTCTCCATGTACTCGGACATGTCGAGCTGGACGAGCGAGTCCTCG
>JBGPKY010000118.1:0-8187 GCA_041486205.1 Actinomycetota bacterium | reverse complement strand
CGCCTCGGACAACGCAGGCAACACGAGCACCCGGTCGAACAACTACGACGTTCGGTACGCGTTCTCCGGGTTCTCCCAGCCCGTCAACAACCCCGGTTCGAGCGCGCCCATCAACACCGCGAAGGCCGGGCAGGCGATCCCTGTGAAATGGTTGCTCACGGACGCGAACGGCGCGGGGGTGGCCGACACGAGCAGCTTCGCGAGCCTCATCTCGACGAATAGCGGCGGCGCATGCGCAGGGTCACCGACCGACGCGATCGAGACCTACTCCTCCGGGTCATCGGGGCTGCAATACCTGGGTTCGGGGAACTGGCAGTTCAACTGGAAGACCTTGTCCAGCTGGGCCGGTCAGTGCCGGACACTCACGCTGACGCTGAAGGACGGCAGCACGCACATCGCCTACTTCCAGTTCAAGTAGCCGGAGCGGGGCCCCCTATCCGGGCAGCGGAACGAGCGGCGTCTTCACGACGCCGAGTCGATCGAACAAACCGCGTGCCTCCTCGCCGACGTCCGGACCGCCCGGTCCTTGCGATGCTGATCCGATCCGCACCTTCGCCTCGAGCGTGAGCCCCAGCTCGTAGGGAACCGCACCCTCCCGGGCGATCCGCTCGCTCTCGTCGATAGAGGCGAGCGACTCCGTCCGCTGGCCCGCTTGCGCCAGGGCGTAGCCGCGAAGCCGCGTGACGAGCGCGAGCAACGCCGGAACGTCGCCGAGCCGGCGGACGCGGGGCTCGCAGTCGGCGAGCAGCGACAGCGCCAGCTCGGGGTCCGAACCGAAGACGGCCGCCTCCACCAGGCGGCACTCGGTCTCGGCCGCATATCGCTCGTCGCCGAGCTCAGCGAACCGCCGGAGCGCGTCCTCGAGGAGCTCGCTTCCCTCCTCCAGACGTCCGGCTCGCGTGGCGATCCGCCCCAGGTTCGTCGTCGCCAGCGCCTCACCGACGGGGTAGCGGGCCGCTCGATAGATCGCGAGGATCTCCCGTGACCGCCGCTCGGCCTCCTCGAGATGTCCTTGGTCCGACAGGATCTCGGCGATGTTGTACATGACGTCCGCCGCGTCGACGAGGCCGCCGGCTTGCTCCAAGGCCCGCCGCCCGCGTTCGTAGAGATCGCGCGCGAGATCCCAGTCGCCGTCGTAGTACGCGTCGATCCCCATGTTGTTCAGGACGTAGCCCTGGCGAGTGAAGTCACCGAGCTCCTCGAACAACGGGAGCGCCAAGCCTCGATACGCGACGCGGTCCGGGCTTCCGAGATGCGTGTACGCCAGATGGAGCAACAGGTAGGCGTGTGCGAGCCCGGCTTGGTCGTTCGCGGCGAGCGCCTCAGGGATCATCCGCTTGCACCACGCGATGCACTCCGGGTACTTCCCCTGGTAATAGCGGACGACCGCTGAGGCGACGCTGAGCTGTACGAACTCTGGGCCGGCCGACCCCTGACGCCCATCCGCGCGCAAGCCACGCGTGTACCAGCGGAGCGCGTCCGAGTACTTCCCGAGGCGCAACCGCAGCACACCCTCCTTGCGGCACAACCGTGCATGAGCCTCCGGGGCAACCCCCGCCAGCCGCCGGGCCGACCGGTAGGCCGACGATGCGCGTTCGTACAGCCCGGCTCGCTCGCAAACGTCACCGAGCGCTTCGCTCACCGGAAGCAGTTCCTCGTCAGCGAGATCGGGCAGTCGGCGGCCCGCGCCAACCGCCCGCTCGTAGAACTCGGCGGCCTGGACGCTCGCGAACTTCGCGCGGGCGCGGTCCCCCGCCATCACCGAGTACCGCCACGCACGTTCGAGATCTTGCGCACGCTGGAAGTGCAGCGAAAGCGCCTCGGACACCTCTTCCAGGTCGTCACCGGCCCGCGTCTCGAGCGCCAGACCCACGCGTTCGTGCAGTTCGCGCCGGCGGCGGAACGGCAGACCCTCGTACGCGACGTCGCGGATCAGCGCGTGACGGAACCCCCACGCGTCCGGTCCTTCACGGACCACGAAGTCGGCGAGGGAACCGCGCATGGTTCGCTCGCCAACCGGCCGCTCGAGGACATCGCCGAGCAACCCGAGCTCGAAGGTCTGACCGAGCACGGCTGCGTGGCGCAGGAACGCTCGCTCGCGAGGCGGGAGGCGGTCGATGCGTGAACCGATCACGGCCTCGATCGTTTCGGGCAGCTCGGCCAGCTCCCCCGACCCGGACATGCCCGAGACCAGCTCACGGAGGAATAGCGGATTGCCGCCGGCGCGCTCGGCCAGCCGCTCTAACTCGTGCGGCGCGAGTGTGACATCTCCCGCAACGGCACGCATGAGGTCGGTCGCGGCATCCGCGGGGAGGGGTTCGAGCTCGATGAGGCGTCCGGCCCCCTCGGCTGCATGGGCGAAGCTCGGCCCCTCAGCGCGCCGCGTCACGCATACGAGCCAAGGACGGTCCGCAACGTCCGCCGCGATCATCCGAACGACCTCCGCGGACGCCTCGTCCATCCAATGGACGTCTTCTAGCACGATGATCGCCGCTGCGGGGATCGCGGCGGCGAGCAGACGCACGACCGCGCGCTGCAGCTGCTGCGGCTTGAAGACCTCGTCGAGGCGCTCCGACTCCGGCGTCGGGTCGACCTCCGCGTCCACCGCTACGGCGATCAGCGGCAACCAAGGAAGCAGCTCGGGTGCGAGGCTCGAGACGCGCTCGCGCAGGAGATCCCCGGCTTCCCGACCCGTCGCCGCTCGGTCGACGTCGAGCGTCGCGCGCAGGAGCCGCCGGACGAGGTAGTAGGTCGTCGCAGATTCATACTGCTCGGCCCCCACCGATACGAAGCTCGTCGCGCCCGCTCGCCATCGCAACTCCTCCAACAGCCGAGACTTCCCCATCCCGGGCTCGGCGACGAGCTCCACGAGGACCCCGTGCCCCGACTCCGCCGTACGCAAGCCGTCCAGGAGCACCTCGAGCTCGCGATCGCGCCCGACGAGAGGAGGGAGATCGGTGGGGCGCGCGCCACGACTGCGTTCGATGGGCCCGACGTCGAGCGCGCGGACCAGCTCGGCCTTCCCCTTCACCGTGAACGGTTCCAGTTCGGTCGTTGCGAACACCGCTCGGGCGCGCTCCAGAACCGCCGGCGTCGCGATAGCGTGCCCCGGTTCCGCCTTCGCCATCAGTCGGGCGGCGAGGTTCACGGCATCGCCCATGATCGTGTACGTCCGTCGATAGGCGGGTCCCACATCGCCCGCGAACACGCGCCCCTGGTTGACCCCGATCCGCACCGGCAACGGAGGGTCCGATTCGAGGATCCCGCGAACGGCTCGCAGCATCTGTTCCTCGTCGCGCTCGGTGCTCCACGGCGCCCCGGCGACGAGGATGATCTTGCCGCCGTCGCGATCGATATCCGTGGCGAGGAACGTGAGGCGGTTGAGCTGCGCGAGCCGTTGGGCGGTGCACACGAGGTCGTGCAGACGGGAAGCCACTTCTACGGGGCCATGTCGTTCCATAGTCGCGTCGACCCCCTCGTAGCGCAGGAACGCCACGGTTGCGCGGCGATGCTCGGGATCGGAGCCCAGCCCGACTTCGCCTCGCAGGGCCTCGGGGATGAAGCGCGTGGCGTCCCGCGACGGCGGCGAAGCCGGCGGCTCGAAGGGCGGAGGCTTCGGCATCCCCGTCAGGAGCCGCCCTCCTTCTTTCTCCCGCCCGAAGAGCTTCGAGGGCATCATGGCCGCCGTCGCCTCGCTCACGAGGATCTCGCCGGCGACCGCCGCGGATTCCATCGCGACCGTCCGGCTCACCGCCGGCCCGGTGACGATCAGCTCCCGGTGAAGGTCACCGACCAGGAAGAAGTCGAAGACCCCGGAATGCACGCCCACCGACATCCGAAGCGAGATCAGACCCGAGGAGCTTTCGATGCGGCCGATCTCTCGCAGCTTGCGTCGCATCCCCGCCGCAGCGTGGCATGCTCGTTCGACGTGCGATGGTCCAGTGAAGAACAGCAGTAGCGCGTCTCCCCCGAACTTCAGCAGCGAGCCGCCGTTCTCGTAGGCGACTGCCAGCAGGCGGGCGAAGGTCGAGTTGAGGATGTCGGTGACTTCCTCGGCCCCGACCTTCCCGCGTTTCGCGAGACGCTCCGACATCGCCGTGAACCCGGATATGTCTACGAACGCCAGGGTGCCGTCGATCGCACGGTGGGTCGGACCCTCATCCGCGTCGTCCCAATCGAGCACGAGCCGCGGGACGTACGGGGCCGACGACGCACCATCGCTCACGCCCGCCATCTTGCCCGACATAGGTTCCGTTGACGAGTGGGCTGCAGCCTCGTCACGACCTCGTTTCCATCCAGGACCCGGTCCCGCGTATCATCCGAGGATGGAAGAGGGGGAGATCCACCTCACGCCGGCGGTCGAGGAGGCTCGCCGCCGTCGCGTCGACCTGCACAACGCGCTCGTCGAGGTCGAGGAAGCCATCTCGGCCCCGGCCCCCGGTCGCCACCAGGAATGGGCCGCCAACGTCGCCGCCCACATCCTGCATCTGCGCACCTCGTTCGACGATCACATCCGAGGAACCGAGGAACCCGGCGGCCTGTACGACGACATCCTCGAGCGCGCTCCGCACCTGGCTGGAAAGGTGAAGCGCCTGCGCGACGAGCATCCGATGATCCAGCTCTACATAGCCAAAGAGCTGCAGCGGACCACGGAGGACCCGCCCGAAGCCGAGGAGGTCATCGACGCGCTTCGCGACGACATCCAGCGGCTGCTCGGAAAGATCATCCACCACAGGCAGCACGGAGCCGACCTCATGTGGGAGGCGTACAACTTGGACATCGGCGGCACCGGCTGAGCACGCGTTAGGCTCCCGGCGTGATCCGCATCGCGCTCGGTCAAATCGACACCACCGTCGGTGACCTCGAAGGTAACGTCGCCAAGATGGCCGCGTGGGCGGAACGCGCGACCGGAGCCGGCGCCGAGGTCGTCTGCTTCCCGGAGCTCGCCGTAACCGGCTACCCCCCAGAGGACCTCGTTCTGCGCCCGACCTTCGTCGATGACAACATCGCCGCGCTCCAACGGCTCGCGCGGGACACGGTCGCGGGCTGTGCGGTGCTAACCGGATTCGTCGACCGGAGCGACCAGGGGTTGCACAACGCGGCAGCGTTGCTCCGGGGCGGCACGGTCGACACCGCCTATCACAAGGTGCAGCTGCCGAACTTCGGCGTCTTCGACGAGCGAAGGTATTTCGTTCCCGGCGAGGCAGCGTGTTCGGTTCGCATCGGCTCGACGGCGCTCGGGGTTTCCATCTGCGAGGACGCATGGCACACAGGTGCGCCCTTCGACGAGTACGCGAAGCTGGGGACCCAAGTGATCCTCAACATCAACGGTTCGCCCTATCACCAGCGCAAGAGCGCCGAGCGTCTCCAGATCTGTCGTGACCGAGCGCTGCAGACCGGCGCGTGGATCGTCTACGTGAACGCGGTCGGCGGTCAGGATGAACTGGTATTCGACGGTGGCAGCATGGTCGTTTCGCCCTCGGGCGAGCTCGCTCACCACGCGGCGATGTTCGAAGAGGCTCTGCTCGTCGTCGATATCGATGGCGGGAGGTCGAGCGCTCCGACGGGTGCCCGAGCCGCATGGCCCGAGGGACCCCAAGAGGTATACGAGGCGCTCGTTCTCGGCCTCGGCGACTACGTCCGCAAGAACGGGTTCCGCGAGGTCGTCCTCGGACTCTCCGGCGGGATCGACTCGGCGCTGGTCGCAGCCTTGGCCGCCGACGCTCTCGGGCCGCACGCGGTCCGGGCGCTTGCGATGCCGTCGCCGTTCTCCTCCACCGAGAGCCTTGAGGACGCCGCCGAGGTAGCGCGCCGCCTCGGTATCCGCATCGACGAGGTCCACATCGACGAGGTGTTCGCGTCCTACCTCGCGACCCTAGGAAACGCGTTCCGCGGAACCGACCGAGGCATCGCCGAAGAGAACCTCCAGGCGCGTATCCGAGGCAACCTGTTGATGGCGCTATCGAACAAGTTCGGCTCGCTCGTTCTGGCGACCGGGAACAAGAGCGAGTACGCGGTCGGGTACGCCACCCTTTACGGCGACATGGCCGGTGGGTTCGCACCGATCAAAGACGTGCCCAAGACCCTGGTGTACGAGCTGGCCCGATGGAGGAACGGTCAAGGCGACTTGCCGCCCATCCCCGATCGGGTCATCGCGAAACCGCCATCGGCCGAGCTCCGCCCGGACCAGAAGGACACCGACTCACTGCCCCCTTACGATGAGCTCGACCCCATCGTCGAGGCCTACGTCGAGGACGACCGCGCTCCGGAGGAGATCGTCGCGGCCGGCGCGGACCCGGCGCTCGTCGAACGTGTCATCGCGATGATAGACCACTCCGAGTACAAGCGCCGCCAGGCGCCCCCCGGAGTGAAGATCACGCCGAAAGCGTTCGGACGGGATCGGCGCCTTCCCATCACGAACCGCTACCGGCGATCCTCGTAGGGGTAGGGGGCGGAGCCTCGCCCCCATCCCGTGGTTACACCAACGCCCAGACGACGGTGACGCTCACCTGGGTTTCGAGCGTGGGCGGCGACACCGGGGTTGAGGCCGCGACCCCTGCGCTCATCTTGTCGTAGAAGACCGGGCCCGGGGTCGGCGCTGAGGTCTCGATTATCGAGATGACCTGGCCGAGACTCGCGTTGCCGGCTTCGGCGAGCGTCTGGGCCTTCGACCGCGCGTCGGCGACGGCAGCCTGAAGGGCCTGATCGACGCCCTGGTTCTGGTCGGAGAGCTGGAAGGTGATCCCGCTCGACAGGTTCGCGCCGGCGGCGACAGCGTCGTCGATGATCATGCCGACCTTGTTCATGTCGTGAACGGTGGCGTTCACTTGGTTCTGCGCCGTGTACGACACGATGATCGTTCCGTTGCTGTCGTAGTTGGGGTAGAGGTTGACGCCGACGGTCGCGATATCGTCGGCCTTGAGCCCATCGCCCAGCAGGGCCTTCATCACATCGGACATCTGGGCGGCGTTCTGCTGCAGCGCTTCTTGAGCGGTCGACGCTTGGGTTTGAACACCGAGCGTGACTACGGCCTCATCGGGCGCCGACTTGATCGTTGCGTTCCCGCTCACGGTGACCGTTCGATCCGACGAGCCGCCGGTCGGCGGCGGGGTGGTGGTCTGCGCGAGCGAGGGAAGCGCGAGCGCCGCGACGAGCCCGAGGATGAGCCCGGCAGCGCCCCATTTCGCCTGAACCTTCATGGGTACCTCCTTCTGGGAGATCGGCCCTTGGACGGCGAGCGGTGGGAAAGCGTTCCCCGCGTAGAATCGCGAGAGATGAGGGGCCGGTAGCTCAGCCTGGTCAGAGCAGGGGGCTTTTAACCCTCGTGTCGCGGGTTCAAATCCTGCCCGGCCCACATCGAACCCCGTGTCACCACCTCCAGCTAGGGTCGTCGCATGCGGCGGATGGTTCTCCACGATCCGAGAGGCGGTCGTCTGGACGTCGAGGTCGCCGCCTCGCGGCGGGAACGGACTCGCGGGCTGCTGGGCCGGGCTGCGGTCGACGCAGGCACCGCTCTGCTGCTCCCCGGCGCGAGGTCGGTTCACACGTTCGGCATGCGGTTCGACATCAGGATCGCGCTCCTGGATAGGAGCTACCGAGTCGTTGCCGTACGCGATCTACCACCCAGGCGGATCATCTTCCCGCGGCGAGGGGTTCGCCATGTGCTGGAGTGCGCCTTAGGCGTCGATCTGCACGAAGGGGACGTCCTGTCAGGCGAACAGCGCGCGGATCAGCGCTAGACCACCGAGGGACACGAGCGCGAGCCCGGGGACGATCATCGGAGCCACCCAGCGGGACCACGCGGGAAGTACGACTGGCTCGCGCCGGTTGCCATCCGGCTCGACGATGCCCAGGAACTCCAGCAAGACTCGCATATGTCTTCATCGGCGCCCGGCGCGCCGCCCTTGAGCCTTCGCCAGGACCGACCCGAGGATGGGCAGGCAGACTCAGGAGATCCAGGTTCCCCGGACAGGCCCGGTGACCGACCAGCCTTCGGGGCCCTGCTCCACGACCCACACCCCGCCTCGCCCGCAGAGCCCGCGAGGCGGGAGCTCACGGGAGCTATACTTTCGCGGCTGTCCCCGGGCGGGATCGGACCGAGCGCTCGGCGCGCCGAGCCCCCATCGTCTAGCGGCCTAGGATTTCGCCCTTTCAAGGCGGCGACACGGGTTCGAATCCCGTTGGGGG
>JBGPKY010000117.1:0-8189 GCA_041486205.1 Actinomycetota bacterium | reverse complement strand
GACGGCGACCTGCTCAGCGAGCTCGGCGCGCAGAACGTGCTGGATCTGCTTTCCCACGAGACGGCGGTCGATGGAGGCATGATCCCCAAGCTCCGAAGTTCCGTGCGCGCGGTGCAAGCCGGCGTGCCTCGTGTGCATCTGCTTGACGGGCGCGTCGAGCACGCGCTCGTCCTGGAGCTGTTCACGCCGGAGGGCATCGGGACGATGGTCACGCTCGACGCACCTGGACCACAGGAGGAAGAACCGTGAGCCGCAACGGCGGCGGCGCGGCGGTGAAGTCGAAACGCCAGCAGGCGATCCTCTCCCTCGTATCGCGCGAGAGGCTGGCTTCGCAGGAGGAGATCCGCGCGCGCCTCGAGTACCTCGGCCTGAAAGCGACGCAGTCGACCATCTCGCGCGACATCGAGGAGCTCGGTTTGGCGCGCGTGCACGATCACGGCGGCCTCCGCTACGTGGTCTCCAGGGAGGGGCAAGCGCCGGGGCCGATCCGCTTGCTGAAGCGCGGGTTGGAGGAGTTCGCGCTCTCGTTCATCCCAACCGACAGCGTGTTGGTTATCCGAACACCTGCTGGGTCGGCGAGCGCGCTGGCCGAGGCGCTAGACCGCGTCTCGATGCCGGAGGCGGCCGGGACCCTAGCCGGCGACAACACGATCTTCGTGGTGCCCCGCGAGGGGCTGAACGCTCGCGACATCGAGCGGGCGCTTACCGACGTGATGGAGGCGACATGAAACGGGCGGTCCTCGCGTACTCGGGTGGTCTCGACACCTCCGTCACGATCCGCTGGCTCGGCGAGCAGGGCTTCGAGGTGTTCGCCGTTGCGGTCGATGTTGGCCAGCAGGAGGATCTCAACCTGATCCGCGAGCGCGGGGTGCTCGCCGGCGCGAAGGAGGTGCGCGTCGTCGATGCGGTGCAGCGCTTCGCGGACGAGTTCCTCACTCACGCGATCAAGGCGAACGGCCTCTATGAGGGCAAGTACCCGATGGTATCGGGCCTCGCCCGCCCGCTGATCGTCGATGAGGTAGTGAAGGTGGCCCGCGAGGTCGATGCCGAGGTCGTCGCCCACGGTTGCACGGGCAAGGGTAACGACCAGGTGCGCTTCGAGGTTTCCTTCGGCGTGCTGGCGCCGGATCTCGCGATCCTCGCGCCGATCCGCGACGCGGGCATCCCGCGGGAGAAGGCGATCGCGCTGGCTGAGGAGTGGGGCGTCCCGCTCGCCGGCATCGTCTCCAGGTACTCGATCGACGAGAACCTCTGGGGTCGAACTGCCGAGTGCGGCGCGCTCGAGGATCCTTGGGCCGCTCCACCCGAGGATGCGTTCGGTCGAACGGCTTCTCCGGCAGACCGGCCGAACGAACCGACCGAGACCGTGATCGGATTCGAGCGAGGCCTGCCCGTTGCGCTCGACGGCGAGCCGACGCCGCTCCCCCAGCTCATCCGGGCGGTGGACGGCCTCGGGGGCTCGTACGGGTTCGGGAGGGTGGACATGATCGAGAACCGCCGCGTGGGGATCAAGTCCCGAGAGCTGTACGAGGTTGCCGGCGCGCTCGCCCTGATCTCCGCGCACCAGGCGCTGGAAGATCTCACGCTCGAGCGCGAGGTCGCGCATTTCAAACCGCGGATCGAGCAACGCTGGGCTGAGCTCGTCTACGACGGTCAGTGGTTCTCGCCGCTTCGCCGCGCGCTCGACGCATTCGTCGACGACTCGCAGGCGAACGTGACGGGGGAGGTTCGCCTTCGGTTCGCGCCGGGGGCGTGCACGGTGGCGGGCAGGAGGTCGGACGATTCGCTCTACGACCTCGGGCTCGCGACGTACGGTTCGCAGGATGCGTTCGACCAGCGGCACGCGGAGGGGTTCGTGAGGCTTTGGGGACTGCCTCTCAAGGTGTGGTCGTCGAAACAGGGTCATCTGGGGTGAGCGGATCCGACGACGCGCCGCTCTGGGCTGGGCGCTTCTCCGGCCCGCCTGCGCAGGAGGCGACAGCGCTGTCCAAGAGCATCTCGTTCGACGTTCGCCTTGCACCGCAAGACGTGGAAGCGACGGTAGCCCACGCTCGCGGGCTCGAGGACGCCGGCCTTCTCGATGCCGGCGAGGCGGCCGCGATAGAGAAGGTCGTTCGCGAGGTGGGGGAGGATATCGCTGCCGGGGGGTTCGCGTTCCATCCCGCCGACGAGGACGTGCACTCGGCGATCGAGCGCGCGGTCATCGATCGGCTCGGCGACGTCGGCGCGAAGCTGCACGCCGGCCGATCTCGCAACGACCTCGTCGTAGCGGATCTTCGCTCGTGGCTGCTCGCCGCCCGTGGGCGGATCGAGGAAGGCGTCGAACGCCTGGTGCGCGGGCTGATCGCACACGCCCTGGAGCATTCCGAGACGGTGATGCCGGGAACTACGCACGCCCGGCTCGCGCAGCCGGTGACCCTCGGGCACCATCTGTTGGCACACTCATGGGCCCTCCTGCGCGATCTCGAACGGCTTGATGGCTGGGCAGCCCGGACCTCGACATCTCCGCTCGGTGCCGGCGCCCTCGCGACGTCGACGCTCGGGCTCGATCCAGCGGCGACCGCCGCGCGTCTCGGCTTCGAGCGCGCTTTCGCGAACTCGATCGATGCTGTTTCGGATCGCGACTTCGCTCAGGAATTCTTGGCGGTCGCGGCGATCCTTGGGACGCACCTATCGCGCCTGGCCGCCGATCTCGCTCGCTGGAGCGACGAGTCGCTCGGGTGGGCGACGTTGGACGAGGCCTACTCGACCGGCTCCAGCATGATGCCCCAGAAGCGGAACCCCGACGTCGCCGAGCTCGTGCGGGCGAAATCCGGCCGGCTCCTCGGTCACTTCACGGCGCTGACCTCCGTGATGAACGGCCTCCCACTCGGCTACCACCGCGATCTTCAAGAGGACAAGGAGCCGGTCTTCGACGCGGCGGATACGTTGGAGATGTCGCTGGCGGCGCTCGCCGGCTGCCTGGAGACGACGACGTTCGATCGGAGGGCCATGCGTGAGTCGGCGGCCGCCGTTGGTCTCTACGCGACCGATCTCGCCGAGGCGCTCGTGAAGGCCGGCGTTCCCTTCCGTCGAGCGCATGGGCGCGTCGGCGAGTTGTTGAAACGACTCGAGGCTGAAGGCCGTACGCTCCGAGATCTGACCGATGACGAGTGGAACGCTGAGGGACTCCCGGGCGGTGTCGCGCTGCTGGATCCGGACCGCGCCGTCCGAGCTCGCGCGGGATCGGGCGGCCCCTCGCCAGGAAGCGTTGTGGCGCAGTCGGCGGCCATCGCGAAGGCGCTCGAAGGGCGGCGGAGCTAGCGATGCTGCCTGCCGTACGACCGATCGCGGCGGAGCAGACCCGAGCCCTTCGCCAGCAGATCCTCCGTCCGCACCAGCAGATGTACGAGCTGGTCTATCCCGGCGACGATGCCCCGGACTCCCTCCATCTGGGCGCGTTCGAGGAAGACGAGCTCGTCGGCGTCGCGTCGGTGATGCGCGAGCCGCGCAGCGGCGAAGACGACCCCAACGCTTGGCGGATCCGCGGTATGGCGACGATCCCGGAGGTTCGCGGCCACGGCCACGGCGGCGCGCTGCTCGAGCGGTGCCTCGTCCACATCGCGGCGCACGGCGGAACGCTCGCGTGGTGCACGGCCAGGGTCACGGCGATCGCTTTCTACCGGCATTTCGGGTTCGAGGCTCAGGGCAAGCCGTTCGAGGTGCCGGTGATCGGCACCCACTACGTGATGGCGCGCCACGTGAGCTAGGGAGAGCAGTTCGCGGCCGTGCGGATCTCGATGCTGTAGGGAAGGACGATCGTCGCCTCGCGGTGCATCCCCAGAACGGTGAAATCGACCTGCTCCGACCCTATCGAGCTGCCGCCCCAGCCGTCACCCGACCGCGGGGGCCCGCAGTCGGGAAGCTTGACCGTAACGACCAGGATGCGTCCCTGGTTGGAGCCGAGGGTGAACGGCCGGAACGGAGTAGCCGCCTTCTCGAAGTTGATGACGGGCGCGTTCACATCCATGAGTCGAACGTCCACCACGCGCATCCAATCACCCGTTCTCGGGTCGCCGACCGAGTCGATCCTCACGGGGAGCGAGCCGTAGTTGTTGAGGGTGAACCCGAACCGGAGCTCGCCGTTCCCTCCGTTGACCCGGAAAGCGTCGAATATGTCGCCCGACGGCGCTTGGAACGAGCCGAGGTCGGTCGCGAGGGCGGGGTCGACCCAGTAGGATCCGCCCCCTGCGCCGGTGAGCGGCTGGTAGTGGGACAGGTAGATCGAGAACCCGATCCCCCCGAGGATCAAGGTCGATAGCAGGGTGAAGATCGCGAAGCGGAACCACCGCCTGCGTGGCCGTCCCGAAGTTGTAGGCGGAGTGCCCGTCTCCGGCGGAGCTCTGTCGATGAGTGTTTCCATGAACGGCAACGATACCGGCCCGCGACGGGCGCACTAAGCTGGCCCCTCCGTAAGAAATCGGTTTGTGGAAGGCTCGGGGAGCCCCTCCTGCGTAGACCTCGCAAAGACTCAGAGCGAACGTTTCACTAGGAGGTGACGACATGAGGTTCACACAGGGAAGGCTCGGAGGGAAGCTCGCCGCGTTCGGCGCGGCGGTGCTGGTGCTCGCCGCGTGCAGCCACTCGAGCACGCCGACTTCCTCGACGGGAGCGCCGAAGAGCGCGTCGACCACGGTGGGGGTCACGACGATCGGCAGCCTCGGCCAGGTGCTCGACAACTCGAAGGGATTCACGCTGTACCACCTGACGACCGAGTCGGGTGGGAAGATCCAGTGCACCGGTTCTTGCGCGAGCGTCTGGCCGCCGATGCTGGCTTCCGGCGGCGTCCCATCGGCTCCTTCAGGACTCTCCGGAACCTTCGGAACGATCAAGCGCCCCGACGGGACGACTCAACTCACGTTCGACGGGATGCCGCTCTACACGTACTCCGGAGACTCGGCCGCCGGGCAAGCGAACGGCCAGGGCGTCCAGGGCGTGTGGTTCGCGGTCACGCCGTCTGGATCGGGCTCGAGTGGCGGGTCGAGCGGCGGCGGCGGCGGCGGATACGGCGGCGGCGGGGGCTATTAGACCGCTATCTGGCGGCCCGCAATCGGCGGAGGGCGACGACGCCGAACAGCACCATCGCGACGGTGAAGGAGAGGAGCGCGAGGAGGCGCCCGGCGATGTCGCCGAACCCCTCGCCTCCCACCATCACCGCGCGGAGAGCGACGATGGCGTGGGTCAACGGGAAAACCTGCGACAACCACCGCAGCGGCGGCCAGAGCGTCTGCACAGGCCAGAACGCGCCGCCGAGGAAGATCTGCGGCACATACAGCAGCGGTATGAACTGCACGACCTGAAGCTCGTTCCGTGCGTAGAACGACAGCGCGATCCCCAGGTTCACGACGCCCGTCACTAGGATCACCAGCGTCAGTAGCACGAGCCAGATCGAACCCGCGACGCGAACGTGAAGGATCCACACCGCGTAGCCGAGGATGACCAACCCCTGGATCACCGCGAATCCGAGGAAGCCCAGCAGGTACCCGAGCAGCACTTCGACCCGCGTGATCGGTGAGGCCATCAGACGGTCTAGGGTTCCCGACGACCGTTCCCGCAGGAAGGACACGCTCGTCAGCATGAAGGTGAACAGGAACGCGAACATGACGATCAACACCGGCGCGAACGTGTCGAGCGTAGAAAGGTTCACGCCACCCTCCAGCGGCACGCGTTCGAACGTGAGACCGGCATGGTTCCGCCCTCCGGACGCTCCGCCGCCCGGCGTTGATCCTCGATGCGCGAGGTCCGCGGAAACCGTGGCGACCGCCTTCATGACGACGCTCTCGATCCCCGGGTCGATGCCGCCTAGGACGACCCGGATCTGCGACGGCTCGCCCGCCGTCATCAGCGCGGAAAGATCCGATGGGAGTTCGATCGCCGCGCCGACGTCGCCCGACCGGACCTGTTGCTCCGCAACGCTTGTCGAAAGCAACGGGACGACGTCGATGGTCGGGTCCCGCTCGAGCGCCGAGAGGATCTGATCGCCCAGGTGCACGCCGCCGGCGGCCGCCTCGGTCCCTCGATCCGCGTTCACGACCGCGACGGGTAGCGGGCGCTTCCCGTCGGTGCCGATGAGGTAGCCGACCAATGCCATGATGACGACAGGGACCACGACGAGGAGCGCGAGCGTCCGGACGTCTCTTCGGAACTGGTTCACGATCCTTCCGGCAAGCGCCCGCGCGCGCGCGAAGCTCACGCGCTCGCCTCCTGCGCGCTGAACGCGAGGTAGGCATCCTCCAACGTCGCGGCTCCGGCGCGCCGACGGAGTTCCCCCGAGGTCCCGGCCGCGATCGTCCGTCCCGACGCGATCATGGCGACGCGGTTGCAGTGTTCGGCTTCGTCCATCACGTGCGTTGTGATGAGGATCGTGGTCCCGCGTGCGTTGAGTCTTGCGAAGTGTTCCCAGAGGCTGCGGCGAAGGACCGGGTCGACGCCGACCGTCGGCTCGTCCAGGAGAAGCAACTCGGGTCCGTGGATCATCGCGCAGGCGAGGTTCGTTCGCTGGCGCATGCCGCCGGACAGATCACGAACGAGCGCCGTGCGTTTGCCGCCGAGCGCCATCAGCTCCTCGAGCTCGCCGGCGTTCGCGTTCGCCTGCGTGCGGGTCAGTCCGTATAGCCGCCCGAAGAAGACGAGGTTCTCGCGAACCGTCAGATCCTCGTAGAGCGCGGAGGACTGGGGCATGTATCCGGTTCGCTCGACGACTCCACGAGCTCCGGGCCTACCGCCGAGCACGACGATCTCGCCGGCCGTCGGTCGGAGCAGACCCGCGATCAGGCGGATGAACGTCGTCTTGCCGGCACCGTTCGGCCCGACGAGCCCGAGGATCTCCCCGCGCCGCACGGCGAGATCGAGCCCGTCCAGCGCGCGGATGTGTCCGAAGGTTCGGACGATGCCCCGAGCCTCGACCGCCGCTTCCGTGGCCACCGCGTCGCCCATCGACGTTTCTCCGTGAGCCATCCTCCCGGATGACCGGCAGGCCGCGCCGTGCCGAAGGCCCCGCGCGGCTTGGGACGTTCCGGGTAGCCTTGCGCCGCAGACCGACCCTACCGGAGGAGCGAGCGATGAGCGAAGGCTTCGACCCCAGCATCCGCGTCATCAAGGCCGGCGCCGACCTCGACTGGGAGGTCATCCCGACCGGCGAGGGTGACCCGAACCCGCCGGGCGAGGAGGTGTCCGTCTTCCGAAGCAACGACGAGAAGTTCGTCTTCGGTCTGTGGAAGCGCGTTCCGGAGACGGGGCCGATGGACCTTCCGTATCACGAGATAGCCGTGATCATCGAAGGCGAGGTCGAGGTCACCGGATCCGACGGCGCCGTCCACCACGTTGGTCCCGGAGACGTCCTCATCACGCCGAAGGGCTCCAAAGCGACGTGGAAGGCCCTCTCGCCGGTCAAGAAGTTCTGGGCCGTCTACAAGGAATGATCGTCGGGGGTCCGCTGCCCCGTTGCCGGTTCCGTCCGGTAGGCTCGGCGTCATGCGGTTCGCGAGCGCGCTGGTCCTGTTCGCCCACCCCGACGACGCTGAGTACATGTGCGGTGGGACCGTCGCTGCGTGGGCCCGCGAGGGAACCGAGGTCCACTACGTCTGCATCACCGACGGCTCGGCCGGTTCCAACGAACCGGGCCTAACGCGGGAGCATATGGCCCCGATCCGCGAGCGTGAGCAACGAGCGGCGGCGGAGGTGCTCGGTGTCGCGAGCGTGGCGTTCCTCGGCGAACGCGACGGGGAGCTTGCGGTGGACCTCGACACTCGCCGAAAGGTGGCGCGAGAGGTCCGCCGGATCCGACCCGAAGTCCTCGTCGCGCCAGACCCCTCCCGTCTGTGGTCCGGGCGAGGGTACGTCAACCACTCGGACCACAAGGCTGCCGGTACGCTCGCGCTCTGCGCGGTCATGCCCGACGCGCCGACCCGGCTCCAGTTCTCCGAACTGCTGGAGGAAGGCTTCGAGCCCTTCGAGATCCCGAACCTTTGGTTGGCGGCCGAGGAGCCCGATACGTACGTTGACATCACGAAGACGATCGACGTCAAGCTAGAGGCCCTCACCAGGCACGAGTCGCAGCATGGTGAGGCCTCGGCACCCTGGGTGCGCGAGCGCGCCCGCGACTTCGGCGAGCGGGCGGGCGTGGAGTACGCGGAGGCGTTCCGGGCGTT
>JBGPKY010000116.1:0-8239 GCA_041486205.1 Actinomycetota bacterium | reverse complement strand
CGGCGCCACACGGGAGCTGTACCAGCCGGTCATCGATGGCGTCTACGACATGGCGGGCACGTTCAACGGGAACCCGCTCACGATGGCGGCCTCGCGCGCGGCCCTGACGGAAGTGCTCACACGAGACGTCTACGGCCACCTGAACGGCATCTACGAGTACATGCGGACCAACCTCTCGGCCGTGATCGAGCGGTACCGGCTGCCGGCGTACGTCACGGGAGCGGGCGCGAAAGGCTCGGTCATCTACAGCTCGAAACCGGTCAAGGAATACCGGGATTCCGTCGGGATCGACGAGCGGATCACCTACCTCGCGTGGCTCTTCCAGCAGAACCGGGGAGTGTTCAAATCGCCGTGGACGAAGCAGGAAACCTGGACGCTTTCGGTGTGGCACACGGAACAGGACGCGGCGCGGTATGTGGCTAACTTCGAGGAGTTCGCGGCCGCGGTCTCACAGTAGGCTTCCGTCCGATGTTTCCTTCGAGGGAAAGGCCGCAACGATGAGCACGCGAGACGTCGTCGAGATCGATCTCGGTCGAGTAGAGGAACTGATCGAGCTGGAGGAAGCGGCACTCGCCGAGAAGCAGCCCCGTTCGATCGCCTATCAGAAGGAGGCGTCGAGGCGTCTTCCCGGCGGAGTCTCCTCGAGCTGGCAGACCTCGCCGCCGCACCCGATCTACATCTCGCACGGCAAGGGGTCGAAGGTCTGGGACCTCGACGGGAACGAGTTCGTCGACTACCACAACGGCTACGGCGTGATGGTCGTCGGCCACGCCCACCCGAAGATCGTCGAAGCCGTCCAGAGGCGCATAGAGCTTGGGTCGCACTTCGCGCAGCCGACGGAAGACGCGTTGATCGTCGCCGACAACCTGGCCGAACGGACCGGTCTTCCGCTATGGCGATTCGGGAACTCTGGAACGGAAGCCACTCTGGACGCTTCGCGGATCATGCGGGCCGCTACCGGACGTGAGCTGCTCCTCAAAGTCGAGGGCGTCTACCACGGGCACCACGACGCGCTCATGGTCAGCGTCTACCCTTCGCCCGACAAGATGGGGCCGCACGAGCGGCCGAACTCCGTCGCGCAGACACCCGGCCTCCCGCAGTCCTACGTCGAGCTCACACGCGTGGTGCCGTTCAATGACGCCGACGCGGTGCGGCGCGTGTTCGCGGAGTTCCCGGGTCAGATCGCCGGCATGATCACCGAACCCTGCATGACCAACCTCGGTGTGACGCTTCCCGAGCCGGGTTACCTACAGGCGATCAAGGACATCTGTCACGAGAACGGCGCGTACCTCGCGTTCGACGAAGTGAAGACGGGGGCAACGGTCGCGTGGGGTGGCGCGATCGAGGCGTTCGGCGTGACTCCCGACCTAGTCTGCTACGCGAAAGCGTTAGGTGGCGGCCTGCCGTGCGGCGCGATCGGGGGTGTCGAAGGACTGATGGGCCTCGTCGAACGCGGCAGGGTCGATCAGGTCGGCACGTTCAACGGGAACCCTTTGACGCTGGCGGCCTCGCGCGCAGCTCTCACCGAGGTGCTCACGAAGGACGCGTACGCGCGCTTCGACGAACTCCACGCGATCATCCGCGAGGGCGTGCAGAAGGCGATCGACGGCTACCGGTTGCCGGCAAGGATCACGACGCTCGGGGCGAAGGGCGGGGTCAACTGGAAGGCCGAGCCGATCCGCGAGTACCGGGACGCGCTCGGGATCGACGAGCGCGTGAGTTACGCCGCGTGGCTGTGGCAGCTGAACCGCGGGATCTTCAAGTCTCCGTGGGCGAAGTGGGAGAGCTGGACCGTCTCGGTCGCGCACTCCGACGGGGACGCGCAGCGATACGTGGAGAACTTCGAGGGATTCGCCGCGGCTCTGACCGCCTCAGGCTGAACGACCGCGGGTCACTTTTCCGCGGCGCCGGGCTTCGGCGCCCGGGGTACCATCCGCCCGGTGCCCGCCGGAAGGAGTGTGTTCGCCATGGCTAGGGGCATAGTGGAACGGCTCGCCGAAGGCCCGGTTCTGGGTGACGGCGGTTACCTACTCGAGTTGGAGAAACGCGGGTACGTGCAAGCGGGGCCGTTCACACCCGAGGTGGCGATCGAGCACCCCGAGGCGCTTGCGCAGCTCCACCGCGAGTTCCTGCGCGCCGGGGCCGAGTTCCTGACTACGATGACCTTCTACGCGAGCGACGAGAAGCTCGCGACGGTCGGCCTGCGCGACAAGGTCGACGAGATCAACCGGAACGCCGTGAAGGTGGCCAAGGAGGTAGCCGCCGAAGGCGATGCGCTCGTCGCGGGTGACCTCTCGCTCACTTGGGCCTATGAACCGGACGACCCAGCATCCTTCGACCGGGTCCGCACCTTGCTCGACCGTCAGCTCCAGGACATGCTCGATGCCGGGCCGCCCGACTTCTGGGTAGGGGAGACGTTCAGCTACCTCGGTGAGGCGCTGTTGTTCGTGGAGCGGGCGAAAGCGACCGGGCTTCCCGTCATGGTCACGATGTCCTTCGAGCAGATCCAACCACGCTCCTACGAGGGCGACTCCCCCGGGGAGTGCGCGAAGCGACTGACCGACGCCGGCGCCGACATCGTCGGCGTGAACTGCCTGAACGGACCGGAGCAGCAGCTCCCGATCGCGGTCGAGATGAAGAGCGCGGTCGGCGTCGGAGTCCCGGTCGCGTGCCAGCCGGTCGCGTACCGGACGACGAACGAGAAGCCCGACTTCACGTCGTGGCCGAACTTCCCGTACGCGCTCTCGCCGATGCAGCTCGCGCGAGGCGAGATGGCAGAGTACGCACGGAAAGCGAAGGAGGCCGGGATCGACGTGATCGGCTCGTGCTGCGGCGCGGTAGCCGAGCACGTCCGGGCGATGGCCAAGGTGCTCGGCAAGTTCCCGACCGACGAGCGAGAGTGGAAGTCGCCAACAGGTAAGCCGATGTCGGGCTACGAATACCGGGAGCACACCGAGACCGAAGTGTGACGCAGGTTGAGCGGTGAGTGGCCGTTTCGGATCCCGTGGGGTAGAAGTGGAGATCTGCTGGTCAAGGCGACGGCGACTTTGACGATCCTCCCCGCACCGACCGGGTAGCGCGCACCGATCAGCGGCGCTTCCCAAGGTCCCGCAGCGCCTTGTGCGAAGCCGCGTAGCCCGGAGCGCCCGTGACCCCTCCGCCGGGGTGCACTCCAGCCCCACAGAGGTAGAGCCCTTCGATCGGCGTCCGGTAGCTCGACCAACCGGGCACCGGCCGCATGAAGAACAGCTGCTCGATGTTCAGGTCGCCGTGGAAGATGTTGCCCTCGGTGAGGCCGTAGGTCCGTTCGAGGTCGAGGGGAGTGATTACCTTCATGGCCTCGATCGAGCCGGGAACGTTCGGCGCGTACTCGCCGATCTTCGCGACCACACGCCGCCCGAGGAAGTCGCGCTTCTCGTCCCACGTTCCTTCGCGGAGCTCGTAGGGAACGTACTGCACGAAGCAGGTCATGATGTGCTTACCCTCGGGTGCGAGGGTTGCATCGACGTTGGACGAAACGACGCAGTCGACCCAGAGGTCTTCGGGTATCTCGCCCCATTTCGCAACGTCGTAGATCCGCTCCGCGCCCTCGAGCGTTGGAACCAGCGTGGCGAGCGAGCGCTGGTTCGGGTCAGCGTCGACCGGCATGCCGGTCCACCTCGGCTCCTCCGACAGAACCATGTTCACCTTCGCGCAGGGGCCGGCCATCTTGATGCCCTCGACCGAGAGGCGGAAGTCCTCGGGAACGTCGGCCTTGTCCATGAGCTTGAGGAACGTGCGCTTCGGGTCGGCGTTCGAGAGCACCGTCTTCGCGCGCAGCTCGGTTCCGTCCTCCAACGCCACGCCGGTCGCGCGGCCGTTCTCGACGAGGATCTTCGCTACCGTCGCGTTGGTGCGGATCTCGGCGCCGTACTCGCGCGCAGCCGCGGCCATGGCCTGGGTGATCGAACCCATACCTCCGATCACGTGACCGAAGAAGCCCTGCGTATCGTCGTCGCCCCCGGAGAGCAGATGGAACAGCAAGCCGATCGACGTCCCCGGCCGGTACGGCGGCGAGTGCATGCCGTAGACGTTGTTCGCGAGGAACATCCGCTTGATGTGCTCGGACTCGAAGTGGCGGTCGAGGAACTCGCCGAGCGAGCCGGTGAGGAACGAAGCGAGGTCGGTGATCTCGTCGCCCTCGATGTTCCGGAAACGCTTGAGCAGGCGTCGCGCTTCGCGGACCTTCGCCCATCCCTTCGCGTGCACGTTCGGCGGTTCTTCCAGGAAGAATCCCTGGAGGTAGGAGGCCAAGTGCTTCAGTCGCTTGTCGATCGAATCGAACTTCTTCGCGTCGGTCGGAGAGATACGCGACCACTCCGCGACCGTTCGCTCGTGCTCGGTCCACCACGGGATCACGGTGCCGTCCTCGAACACGCCCTGGAGTCCGGGCTCGCACGCGACCATCCGAAGGCCGCGCTTCCCGAGTTGGAGGTCGCGGATGACCTCGGGTCGGAGCATCGTTGCGATGTAGGAGGTAGTCGATGCGCGGCAGTCCGGCGCGATCTCCTCGGTCACGCAAGCGCCCCCCACGATCTCGCGTCGCTCGAGGACGAGGGTCTTCAAACCCGCCCTGGCCAGGTACGACGCGGCGGTCAGGCCGTTGTGGCCTCCGCCGACGATGATCGCGTCGAAACGCGCGGCATCGGACATGATCGGAGCAGTCTAGGGGTGGTCGGGAAGCACGGGAACCGCCGTCAGTGACTTCAGGTCACGTTCCCGCTTGGTCGTCGTCCCCACGGGCGAGCGAGCGATCGAGCGAGGCGTAGTCGTCGTAGCCGATCAAGTCGTAAAGCTCGGAACGAGTCTGCATGCGGTGGAGCCAGTCGGTCTGGATGCCATTCTCGATCAGGTTCGAGTAGAAGCCGCCGACCGAGAGCGCGGCGACCCGGGCGGCCGAGACCGGGAAGATAACGAATCGGTAGCCGAGCTCTCCGAGCCGCGCGGCGGACAGCGCGGGGCTGCGGCCGAACTCGGTCATGTTCGCTAGGAGCGGACCGGGGACGGCTCCCGCGTAGCGCGCGAATTCCTCTTCGCTCTCGAGCGCCTCGGGGAAGATCACGTCGGCACCCGCCTCGCGGTAGGCCAGACCTCGACGCACGGCCTCGTCGAACCCGTGCGTCGCCCGGGCGTCGGTGCGCGCGATGACGACGAGATCCTGGCGAGCCTTCGCGGCCGCGGCGACCTTCTCGGCCATCTGCTCGAGCGATGTGACCTGCTTGCCGTCCAGATGCCCGCAGCGTTTCGGGTCGAGCTGGTCCTCGATCTGGACGGCGGCCGAGCGGGCGCCCTCGAACTCGCGTACCGCTCGCATCACGTTTAGGGGCCCGCCGAAACCGGTGTCGGCGTCGACGATCAGCGGGATCCGCGTGACGCGAACGATCTGGCGGGCGTTGCGCTGGATCTCGTCGAGGGTGAACAGGCCGACGTCGGGCAGTCCCATCGACGCGGAGAAGGCCGCGCCCGAGAGGTAGATCACCTCGGCACCCGCCCGTTTCGCGAGCAGCGCGGTGAGACCGTTGAAGACACCCGGCACTACGAGAGCTCCTTCGCCGTCGAGCATGCCGCGCAGGCGTTTCGCGGGATGCTCGCCCGGGTCCGGTGTGAGCCAGGTCATGAGGCCACCCTCAGCGCGCTCATCAGCTCCTGGAAGTTCCCCTCGCGCTCCAGATCCCACACGAGGTGCTGGACCAACGCGGTTCGCTCGGTGTTCCATCGCCCCTCGACGTTGGCCTTGTACTTCGCGACGACTTCCTCGTCGGTCATCGGGTTGCGGGCATGCCCCCTCGGGGAGCGAACCTCGCGCACGCGCTTGTCTCCGCTCGTCGTGGTCACCGTGATCCGATTCGGGATGCCCTCAGGGTAGCCCGCCGTGAGCTCCAGGTCCTCGCGAACGGTCGTGCGGTTCTGGAGGATGTCGAGGGTTCGCTGGTCGCGGATCCGCTCGAGGTCGAACGTCCGCTGGGTGACCTCGCCGTCGAGCAGCGCAGCGACCACGATGTACTGGAGCGAATGGTCGGCCGTCTCACGCGTCTTCGGGTCCCACTTCTCCGGATCCTTCGAGATGATCTGGTACGCGGCGTCGAAGGTGTCGATCTCGACCGACTTGATCTCGTCGGGGCCGCCGAGGAAGTCGGCGGGGAACTGGAGCGCCGCGTCGACCGCGCTCTGTGCGTGGTATTCGACCGGCCAGTACTTGATGTAGGTGTCGAGGATGCGCGTCGGCGGCGCCTTCGCTTCGAGACGCCACATGACGTCTTCGTCGATGGCCTCGCCGCCCAGCAGCTGTCGGATGAAGCCCATCTCGCCCTCGAACGGATCGTTCGGGCCGGTCATACCTTGGGTGGCGACCTGCACGGCGAAGACGGCGTTCCGGGCGGCGTTCGCGGCCGCCGCACCTTTCCACATCGAAAGCTCGCCCAAGCGAGTCTGGCGCATCGCGGCGTGCGGGACCGACGCGATCGCGATGGCGTGCTCGATCCGCTCTGCCGGAAGCTGCAACAGCGCTCCCGCGCCGCACGCGACCCCGATCCCAACGTAGTTCACGTGGTCCCATCCGTGGGCCCGGAGGCTCGCAGCGTCGCAGAGGGTGATCGAAACCTCGTAGGCGACGGCGATCGCGGCGATCAGTTCCCGCGCGGGGCGCCCGTGCCGCTCGGCGAGCGCAACGAGCGCGGGGATGGCGTCGGAGGGGTGCAGCGGCTCCTTGGAAAGGTACGTGTCGTTGAAGTCGAGACACCGGACCGCCACACCGTTCGCGAACCCCGCGGCCTCAGCGTTCGACCGGTGGGGCGTTCCCCACAAGGTGGCGCCGCTGGGCTCGCGGTAGGAGGTGGCGTACGCTCGGGCCGCCGCAGCCGCCGGTTCGTCGAAGCCCGCCAGCGCGACTCCGAAGCTGTCGAGCAGCCGGCGTTTGACCTCGTGAACCGTCTCGGCAGGCAGGGCGTCGGGTGAGATCGCCGCTGCGTAGCCGGCGAGGAGGCTGCTGTATCGATCAGACATCTGCATCTCCCGTCGCGCCGCGAGGCTGCGTTTGAATCTACACTTCCGGAGCCGTGGGACCCGTCCGGCGGCGTGTCGAGGGAGGATCGATGACTGAACCGCTCGTGGGCGTGGTCATGGGGTCGCGTTCGGACTGGGAAACGATGCAGCATTCGGCGACCACGCTGGAGTCGCTCGGTGTCCCGTTCGAGACGCGGGTGCTCTCCGCCCACCGGACCCCCGATCAGCTCGCCGAGTACGCGGCCGCCGCGGAGGAGCGCGGGCTCGAGGTCGTTATCGCGGCCGCCGGGGGAGCAGCAGCGCTTCCCGGCGCGGTGGCCGCCAAGACCGCCCTGCCGGTCCTCGGGGTTCCCATGGAATCGAAGCTCAACGGTCTCGATTCGCTGCTCTCGATGGTGCAGATGCCTGCGGGCATACCCGTGGGAACCCTCGCCGTCGGCAAGGCCGGCGCGATCAACGCGGCGCTGCTCGCGGCGAGCATCTTGGGGGGAAAGCATCCCGAGATCCGCGCCGCCCTGCACGCCTACCGAGCGAAGCAATCGGCGGCCGTGCTCGAGCATCCCGACCCCGCAGCTGGGTAGGTCGGTTCCCGCGCCGGAACGGCCGTAGAGTGGAGCGCGATGGCGTATCTGAACTGCCCATGGTGCCTGACTCCGCAGTCCGTGAGCGAGGATGCCGTCAACTACCAATGCTTCACTTGCTACGCGGACGTCCGCTTCTTCGAGTGTCCGGAATGCAACCTGACCCAAACCGTCGGCATGAGATGGGAGTACTTCACGTGCAGCCGATGCGACGCGAAGGTTCGGTTGCCGGCGCAGTTCAGCTACGGTACCGCCGTCAAGGCTCGAGCGGTCAAGGGCACCGGTCACACGTGGCCGCGTTTGTAGGTCCACGGTGGGTCCCGTGGCCTCCGGGCGGCTGTGCCCTGTGACGAGGCGAACGGCTACAGCTCGGGTGACGCGAGGAGGGTCCGCATCCGCCGCGCCATCCCCTCGAGCAACTTGAGAGCGATGTCGGGTTCGTCCTTCAGCATCCGGCGGAAAGCCGCCCGCTCGAGCCGGATCGTGACGAGAGGAGTCTCGGCGACGACCGACGCGGACCGCGGCCCGCCGTCCAGCAACGCCATCTCCCCGAAGAAGTCGCCGGGCCCTAGCTTCGCCGTTCCGCGAGCCGCGACGATCTTGCCCTTCAGGACCTT
>JBGPKY010000115.1:0-8248 GCA_041486205.1 Actinomycetota bacterium | reverse complement strand
TGTCATCGTTCGCGACGAGACCGGGATCCCGCGCTTCTGGCACGGCGTCATGCTCGACATCACCGAGCGGAAACGCGCTGAGGAGCTGGAGCACGAGCTAGCCGCCGAGCGCGAGGAGGCCACCGAACTGCGCGCGCTCGACGAGATGAAGAACACCTTCCTTCAGGCCGTTTCGCACGACCTGCGGACGCCGCTCGCGGCGATACTCGGGCTGGCCGTGACGCTCGAGCGCGAAGACGTGCAGCTGCATCCCGACGAGGCGAAGGATCTGGCAGGAAGGATCGCAGCGAACGCGCGCAAGCTCGACCGCATGGTCACCGACCTCTTGGACCTCGACCGCCTGTCACGAGGCATCATCGAGCCGAACCTCTTCCCGACCGACCTCGGGGCGCTCGTCACGCGCATCGTTTCCGAGTCCGACTTCGTCGGTGGGCGTCAGCTCACGCTCGAGATCGAACCGGTCATGGCGGAGGTCGACGCATCGAAAGTGGAACGCATAGTCGAGAACCTCCTCGCGAATACCGCCCGACACACGCCTCCGGACACCCCGGTCTGGGTACGCGTGTGCCATGAGAGAGAAGGCGCGCTGATCGCCGTAGAGGACGCTGGGCCGGGCATCGCTCCGGAGCACCGCAGCGAGATCTTCGAGCCGTTCCGCCAGGGTCCCGACACCCCGGAGCACTCACCCGGCGTCGGCGTGGGGCTCGCGCTCGTCGCCCGCTTCGCCGAGCTTCACGGCGGCCGCGCCTGGGTCGAAGATCGCCCCGGCGGCGGCGCCAGCTTCAGGGTCTTCCTCCCGAGGAAACCGCCAAAGGCGTAGCCGTCAGGCGACAGGAGCGACGGCTTCGTGCTCGTGGTCGGAAGCGAGCCAAGAATATGCTTCTTCCTCCTGGGCGAAATGAAGCCGCAGGATCGCGTGGAGGCCGTAGAGGACGCGACGGATGTCGACGAGGTCCTCGGGCGTGAGACCTTCTTCGGGGATATCGGCGAGGAGGTGACCGAAGACGCGACCGAGGTGCTCGATCTCCATGTGCGCACGCTCCATCGTTCCCATCGGGTCCTCGCCGCCCATTAGCTTGGCGATGACGGGGTAAACGGCGGCTTCCTCTTCCTCCTCGTGCTGGACGAGCCGTTCCTGAAGGAACCACCGCACCTGCTCCAGCTCCTCGCGCGCCTCCTCCTTCGAGTAGGTCTCGATTCGGTCGGCCACCGTTCGCACGCGTTGGAGCCACGGCATGAACTCCCTATGCTCCGCGCGGAAGCGGTCGCCGACGTGACTTCCGGGCCCGGCCCGCTGGCGGCTCTCCCTGTCCCCACGTAGCGCCCGGAGAGCGTTCAGGATGACGGCGACATCGATCGCTTCCTGGACGACGGCGCCGTCGACCGCGTGCAGGAGCCCGACCGCGCCGAAGACCATCCCCGCGAAGGACATCGCCATCCCCGCGAGCACGCTCTGGAGCGCGATGCTCCGGGAACGGTGCGCGATGCGCTTGGCCTCAGCCACGCGGTCGAGGCGGTCGACCATGAGGACTATGTCTGCCGCCTCCGAAGAGGCAGTCGAACCCCGTGCCCCCATGGCAACACCGACGTCGGCCGCCGCGAGCGCCGGAGCGTCGTTCACGCCGTCGCCCACCATGATCGTGACTCCGCTCTCGCGTTCGGCCTTCACGGCCTGGACCTTGTCCGTTGGATCGCGCTCGGACAGGATCCGGTCGACGCCGATAGAGATGCCTACGGACTCCGCGACATCCGGATGGTCGCCGGTCACCATCACCACGCGTTTGATGCCGGCGCGTCGAAGCGTTCGGATCACGCGCGGCGTATCGGGTCGGATCGGATCGTCGAGCACCAGCGCTCCGGCAACCGCGCCGTCCACAGAGACGAAGACGCATGACGCGCCCTCCATCGCCGTCCGACGGCGAACGTCTCGCGCTCGCGCCGGCAGCTGCGTCCCGCGGGTGACCCACTCGGTCTTTCCGAGGGCGACGAATCGCCCGTCGACCTTGCCCTCGATGCCCGAGCCGTGTTCCTCGCGCACGTCGGTGGGGAACGAAAGCGCGAGGCCGCGCTGTCGGGACGCCGTCACGATCGCCGTCGCTAGCACATGCGGCGAGACCTGGTCGAGTGAGGCTGCCAGGCGCAACAGTTCATCGCCGCCCACATCGCCGAACACCTCTGCGTCAGCGACCTGCGGCTGCCCCGCGGTGAGCGTTCCGGTCTTGTCGAACAGCAGGACGGTTCCGCGCGCGAGGGTCTCGAGCGCGCCGCCACCCTTAACGATGATGCCGCGCTTGGCCGCACGCGAGATCCCGGAGACGATCGCGATCGGTGCCGCCAGGATCAGCGGGCACGGTGTCGCGACGACCAGCACCGCGAGCGCGCGACCGGCACTCCCGCTCAACGCCCACGCACCGCCGGCGATCACCAGCGTCACCGGCAGGAACACCAGCGCGTACCGGTCGGCCAGCCGCACGAACGGGGCCTTTTCCTTCTCGGCCGCCTCGACCAGTCGAACGATCCCTGCGTAAGTGCTCTCGTCGGCGGTCGCGATCGCGCGGATATCGAACCCAGCCCCGGCGTTCACGGCCCCGCTTCGGAGTTGCTCGCCGGTCTCGCGCTGGACCGGCCGCGACTCACCTGTGAGCGCCGACTCATCCAGGACGGCGACGTCGGACATCAACACGCCGTCGACGGGAACGACCTCTCCTTTCTTGACGAGCAGAAGGTCGCCGGGTCGAACCACCTCGATCGGCTGCGTGACCAGCTCGCCATCCTCGTAGCGGGTGACACTGCGCGGTGCGCGCTCGAGGAGGGCCGACAGCTCCTTGTGAGCACGTGCGCCCGCGTAGTTCTCCAGCGCCTGTCCGCTCGAGAGCATCAGCGCGATGACCGCACCGGCCAGGTACTCCCCCAGCGCCAGCGCGCCGATCATCGCGAGCAGCGCGATGATGTCGACGCCGGTCTCGCCGTGGAGGAGGTCGGTGACGACCGACCACGCGAGCGGCAGGATCCCGACCGCAGTTGTGATCGCCCACGCGACGTTCGCGCCGTCGTGCGCCCCTGCCAACTTGAAGGCGCCGCCCGTCGCGATCCCGACGACCGACACCGCAAGGAACAGGTTGCTCGGGTTCCACGCGGGTTTCGGTTTCGGTGTGGTCATATCCGCCGTTCGTCCGGGCGGTCAGACCCGCCGGAGCTCTGCCGTCACATGCCCAGTTAGCTCGATGTCCCGCATCGCCATCCGGAGCGCGTACGCGAGGACGTCGCCGCTGACCTCGATACGACGCCGCAGATCCGTCACCGGCGAAGCGGTGGAGGTTAGCTCCACCTTCGTGGAGGCAAGGTCGACGACGGTCCCCTCGACCGTCCCTTCCGACACCTCCACGATACCCAACGGATGCGCGAGGACCACCTCGATGCGGCCCGGTCCCGCGGGGTGGAAGAACCCTCTCTCGAAGTGCAGCGGCGACCCGTCTTCCGCGGTCCAGCTCCGCTGCGAGTACATGAGGAACTCCTCCCCCACGTGCTCGAAGATCATCTCCTCGCCGTAGTGGAACGGCTCGGCGCCCGGCCACACGCCGTCGCCCTCGCCTTTCCAGGTGCCAAGCAGGAAGGCGAGCGGCTCGACCGAAGGGTGCAGCACAGGCTCCATCGGGCGAACGCTACCACGCGCCAGATAAGGCTCGGCGCACCCCGGTAGCATGTCGGCCACGATGCCCACGGTCGCTCGCATCAACGTGACGCCCGTCAAGTCGACGGCCCTTCAGCACCCAGGCGAGATCCGGCTCGAGATCTACGGAGCCGTCGGGAACCGGGATTTCTTCTTCGTCGATGAAGAGGGACGCCGTTTCTCCGGCGACGAGAAGACGCCGCTTCTGCCCGTCCGCTCGGATCACGACGCCGAGCGGGACCGGCTGACGCTAGTCCTCCCCGGGGGCGAAGAGGTCGAAGGCTCCGCCGCCGCGGTCGGCGAGCCGCTCACGGTCGACTTCTACGGCCGTCCCGTACCGGCTCACCTCGTAGAGGGCGGATTCGGCGAGGCTCTGTCACGGCACGCGGGGCGAACCGTCCGGCTCGCGCGCGCTGATCGGGCCGGAGCGGGAACCGACGTTCGGCCGGTCACGCTCGTGTCGATCGCTTCTGTCAGGGAACTGTCGCGGCAGGGCGGGCGCGAGGACATGGTCGACCCTCGACGTTTCCGGATGCTCTTCGAACTGGACGGCTGCGAACCGCACGAGGAGGACTCGTGGGAAGGCCGCCGATTGAAGATCGGCGCGGTGCTTCTGGTGGTCGGCGGACAAGTTCCCCGCTGCGTCATCACGACCCTGGACCCGGACACGGGCGTCCGTGACTTCCCGACGCTTTCGGTCATCAAGCGGTACCGTGAAGTCACGCAGGACAGGGAGCTCCCGTTCGGCGTATACGCCGATGTCCTCGAGGCCGGGGTCGTGCGGGTCAGCGACCACGTCGAGGTCCTCGGGTAGATGAGCAGGAGATCCGACCCGAGGCGCGGCCGACGTCCCTCCGGGACTGGCGATCAGCGAACCGTCCGCATGGTCTGGATCCTTGCCGCCTCGGTTCTCGGGCTCCTCGTGGTCTGGCGACTCGGGCACCTGATCGCGGGCGGCGGTTCGGGTGGGGGGGTGCCGACCGGGGCCGTCTCCACCCACTCGCGGAGCCCATCGACCACTGCCGGTCCCACCGAGCGTTCGGTCTTCGCGGTCTTCCCCGCTCAGGTGCGGGGAGCGAGGCTCGAGCTGAAGGTCTTCGGGCTTGGGAATACTCCGGAATCCTGCACGCCGGCCGATCTGTCCGTCGGAGGGAACGTCCGCACCGTATTCCATCACGACTGCACCCGCCTCGAATCTCCCGCGTCGAGCGCCTACTTCTTCCTCGTGAGGCTCACCAACCGAACGAAGGTCACGGTGCCGGCTGAGTCGAACGGTTTCGTGATCTCGACAACCGATGGACGATCGCTCGCGCCGCTGGATGCCGCCGGCGCGACGTACCAGCGGGCGTTCGTTTCGACGGATCTCCTTCCCGACGCGAGCGTCAAAGGTTGGATCACCTTCGACGGCTCGACGGCGTTCATCCCCTCGAGCCTCAGCTACCGCGACGGCGGCCAGACCCTGACCGTGCGTTTCCGCGGCACGTGGGCGTAGGCGACGCGCGCATCGGCGAACGCGAAGACCTGCCCGGGTGGGGCGTGTGAGAGTTCGGCTGATGCGTGACGGAATGGCTCCGCCTGATCCGTTACACCTCGTCGGTCATCTTGCCATGCTCAGCTCGCCCGCGCGGCATGCTTCTTCCTCACCTCCTTGTCGCTCGTGCGAAGGACGGTCTTGATCAGCTCCTCGCCGTCCCAGATCTGCAGCACCCGCCCCTGGAGGTGGATGTCGACCCGGTGTCCCGCTCGGTGCTTGCCGCAGCTGATCTCCTGCCAGGCCACCGAGATGATGCCGTTCGTCGTGATCTTGCGTGAGATCCAGTCATCGCCTGATCGCTCACCGAGCAGAGCCGAGGCATCGGCCGGTCGTCCGGGCTGGGCGGCCGAGAACCGGGTCTTCGGCGTGGCCATGTCCAGCGCGGAGTGCGGTCGCTCGGTGTTGAAGCTCACGACCCACCGATCGAGCTCGACCTGCGCCGTGAGGAGGTCGGCGAACACGCGGCCCGTCAGGAACTCCTGGCGCAGCGTGCGATGGAACCGCTCGATCTTGCCGGTTGTCGTCGGGTGCCGAGGCGCCGTGAGCAGGTGATCGATGCCGTTCTCCCGGCAGATCCGGTCGAACAGGACCTCGGTGTCCTTGGCACCGAAGCGGCCCGTGAACACCTTGCCGTTGTCGGTCAAGATCTCCTGCGGCACCCCGTGGCGGCGCATCGCCTCAGCGAAGTGGGAACACACCGCCCTGCTCGTTGCCCGCAGCATCAGCCCGGCGCAGACCACGAACCGGGAGTGATCGTCGATCCCGGTGAGGATCTTGGCTTCGCGCCCGTCGCCGAGCAGGACGCCGCCGACGACGTCCATCTGCCAAAGCTCCATCGGCCCGCCGCGCTCCCAGCGCTTGAACCGCCGATCGCGGCGGCGACGGGCCTGCGGGTCGATGAGGCCGGCACGCCGGAGCGCCCGGTAGATGCCCGAGCGAGACGGCGCGGGCTCGATCTGGGCCCGAGACGCCTCGTGCACGAGCCGGCGCGGACCCCAGTCCGGATTGCGCCGGCGAGCTTCGAGCACCCACACCTCGGTTGCCGGGTCCATCTGGTGCGAGCACCGCGGCGGACGATGGGAACGGTCGGCGAGCCCCGCCAGGCCTTGGTCCTCGTACCTGCGCAGCCACCGATGCACCGCTTGGCGCGATACGTCGAAGCGCCGTGCGACCTCGATGACCGGAACACCATCGCGGATCACCGCGAGCACTGCCTGATACCTCTGCTCCACGACACTCAGCTCCACCAACATGCTCGGGAGTGTGTCGCGGATCAGGCGGAGCCGGCGTCACCCATCAGCCGGAGCCGCGTAACCCATCAGCCGGAGCCGATGTGTCACGCGTCAGGCGGAACCACACATAGTTCTGGTGCCCTCGGCAGGAATCGGACCTGCGACACCCGGTTTAGGAAACCGGTGCTCTATCCACTGAGCTACGAGGGCGAGGCGGGGCCTGCGGACAAGTTGGCGCATAGCCTGGCAGACAACCTCTCCGTAGTCCTCTTCAACCGAGTCTACCGAGGGTAATAGGCCCGCGAACCTCGACACCCAGGCGATCAACGCCGGGTTGGTCGACGAGTGCCACCCGTTCGTCGCCCCATCGTGGTGGGAGGCGGCAAACGGTCCTTCCCCAACGATGTCCGCCTGAAGCTAGAGCTGCTGGACGAACGCCGTTTCGGCAACGGCGTGGTTCACATCCACCGCCGCACCAGGACATGAGGCAACGTCGACCCCCGGACGTCTAGGGTCCCGCCCCTTTCGTGCGCCAGGGCTCTCGTACTTGATCCCGAGCGGGTTCAGGCCGGCCCGGGCGGGTCAGGCTGCGCCGTCTCCCCCGTCAGCTCCCGTACGAAAGACTCCTCCTGCTCGCGCAACGTGCCGCCCAACGGGATATAGCCGAACACCACGCTCCGTCCATCCGGAAACTGGAGCCCGATCAGGTTCTCCTTCACCCCGATGTTGAACTCCATCCGCTGGAGGGTCTGGACGTCCTGCCCCCGCGTCACCTGCACACCCGCCCTAGGCCACGACGCGAGCTCGTCGAGCAGTTGGACGGCCCCGGTATAGCCCCCGACCTTGAACGCGAAAGTGTGGAGCCGCGTCGGCGTCACCGCGACGGCGACGGACTGCTTCATGAGGTGCTTCACGTCGCGGCTGGACTGCTCGGGCGTGAGAGCCGACCGCGGCATGAACACCCCCACGGCGAGGACCGGCTCCGAGAGGCGGGCTCGGCAGTTCTCGGTGAGCGCCGCGATCGTCTTCTTCGGAGTGGGGAACATCTCTCCTCCTCTCGAGGGCTCCGCTCACCGACCAACCGCCCGATCGACCGATGATGCAGCAGACGGCGCCAGTTCACGCCGAGTTCCAGGTCTCCCGCCGAAGTCTCTCATGCAGATCCGACCTGTGGTGGTCGGGCCGTTATTTCGACGGCGGCGACAGCGCGCGCTGAAGATGCAGCAACCGAATAGGGATCCTCCCCCTGTCTTCGGTGGCCAGGACTCCCCGGAGTTGAGCCAGGGTGCTCAGGGTTTGCGCGCCCCGGCCGAGAGAGGCCCGAGCCGTCGGCGACTGTTCACGAGCTGGTCCCGTCCTAGGCGTAGACTCCCATCCGTGTCCGACCCCGCGATCGACGCCGCTCGCGAGATCGCCGGTGGATCGCTCGACGCGATGCGCCAGGCGATCGTCGGTGCTCCGCCCGAGTTGCTGAACTGGCGCCCAGCCGGCGACGATACCAACCCGATCGCCGTGCTCGCCGTTCACGCGCTCAGCAGCACCCGAAGCTGGCTCAGCGTGGCGATCACGGGGGTGGCGCCGGAGCGCGATCGCCCGGCCGAATTCCGAACGACCGTCTCGAACGCCGAGGAGCTGCTGTCTGTCGTCGATCCGTTGGCCGCCGATTGCCGGCTGCTCCTGGAGGCCGGAGGCGCCTTCGATCCGGGTGCTTCTCGCACCGACCCGAGCGATGGGACCACCGTGACGGCGGCCTGGGCCCTGATCCACGCCGTTGAGCATCTCCAGGAGCACGTCGCCCACGCCGAGCTGACG
>JBGPKY010000114.1:0-8259 GCA_041486205.1 Actinomycetota bacterium | reverse complement strand
TGCGCCGAGCGTCTCGGAGGTGACGGCGCGCAGCGCCGCGATGTCCTTGTCGCCACCGCCCCACATCGAGCCGTGGCCGAGAAGGCCGAGGTGGATCGACACCGTCGCCAGCTCGCCCACGATCGGGGCGTTTCCCATCGCGCGATCGTAGAGATCTGCCAGGGTAGGTTGCATCAGGAACGCGGGACCGAGCGCCCAAGGTGTCGTGAGTCGCCCGCCTATCGTCAGTCGGTGCGCCACGATGCCGTTCACGTCGGGGAAGTCGCCGGTCCCCATCGCGGCGTGTATCTGCGCCGTGCTCGTCGGAGATGATCCGACGGTCGCGTTCGAATACCACGTGCCCTTGGGGATGTAGGTCTTCAGGTTGGGCCAGGCGTCCTTCCACGCGTTCAAGACGTCCATGCCGCCGGCGTCCCAGATCATCGTGACGATCAGTTTCGGCGGACCGGCGTTCGGGTTCGGCCGCTGCGACGGCGGCAAGATGGCCTCGGAAAGCGGCGTCCCGCTCGTCGAGTGGAACGGGAAGTTCAGCAGTTGCGCCTCCGTGTCCGCGATGTCCGTCACGGTCACCGGTCGCGGCACCGTCCCCTGGGCCTTGATGTAGCCCGGACCGTAGAGCAGCATCGGCACGCGCTGGACGTAGTCCCACGGCCCGACGTGCGGCAGCCCCGACCCGACGAACGAGTACTGCTTGGGAAGGATCTGGATCTGCGCGCTGCGATCGGGCCGGTAGCCTCGCCAGGTCCGAAGGAGCCACGAGTGCGGGAGCGAGCACGCGAGCGCCTCGAGGCTGCCCGGCTGAACCGACGGGGCGGACGAGCCCCCGCTCGGGCTGCCCGTCGCGCCCCCGGAACCGGAGGACGCGACCGGCTTCCCCGAGGGCGACGAGGAACCCGAGGGGCTTGAGGTTCCCACACTCGTACAGGCGGCGGTCAGCATCGCGAACGCGAGCGCGATGGGAAGGAGAGGTTTGAACGTCATGGACGCCATACCAAACAACACGGCAGGCGAAACGGCAACCGACCCATAACCCACTCGGGCCCCCTCGCCGACGATTCGCGGTAGCGTGGTCGGCGCCGTGTTCGGCCGTCGTCTCCTGATCCTGCTCGTGATGCTCGCCGCGATCGGAATCCCCGCGGGCGTGCTCCGCGCGGCCTGCGCCGGGAATTCGTGCAACGGGAACGACGCCGGAGCGGCTCGCGTGCCGTTCTGCCCGTTGCCCGGCGCCCTGAAGGCAGCCATCGCTGCCGGTTTCCGGCAAGGTCGCTCGCCCGACGTCCTCGCCGTCACCAACGGCGCGCTGGTCACGGGAGGCACGGACCCGGTGGACTCCTCGGTTCCGTGGCCATCGATCGGTGTCCCCACCGCAACCGGTGTGCCGATCGTCTTCGCGGGGACGGGCATCGACGCGACCTCGACCGTCTCGGCCGGCACAGGGCTCGACCAGATAGCGCCGACGATCGCTGACGCGATCGGCTTCAAGCGGCCCTTCCCCAACGTCCGCGCCGGCGTCGCGGTAAGTGGCGTCGCTAACGGCGTGCATCCACGCCTGGTGCTCGAGGTAGCACTGAAGGGCGTCGGTACGAGGGAAGTCGAAGGCAACCGCTCCTCGTGGCCTTTCCTGATGTCGCTGCTCAGAGCCGGCGCCGGCACCCTCAGCGGCACGACGGGATCATTGCCGCTCGACCCCGCGGCGACGCTCACGACGATCGGCACCGGCGGGCTGCCGTCGCAGCACGGCATCACCGGTTCTTTCGTCCGCAACGATGCCGGGGAGGTGGTGCGGGCATGGGGAGACGGCAGTCCGCCGTCCGTCATCGCCACCCTCCCCGACGACCTCGACCATGAGACGGCCCAGCGCTCCATGATCGGCCTGGTCGCGACGGATCCGTCGGATCGAGGCCTGATCGGCGGCAACTGGTACCCGCACCACGACACAGACGCTGTGATGATCGTCTCGGGCTCCGGGGCGGTAGCCGCGACCCGGACGATCTTGGCAACCGGATTCGGCACCGACGAGGTTCCCGACGTCATGGCCGTCGTCCTCGCACCAGGGCCCGACACCGATGCCCAACTGCAGCAGCTCGTGGCCGCCGCCGAGCAGGTGTCTGGGGGTTCGTACGTCGTCGCGGTGGCGGGAACGGGCCAGAATGGGATCGCGATGAGCCCCGGCGTTTCCGCGTCCGACCTGACCGCGCAGATCGAGGACCGGGTCGAGGGAGACGCACCGGTCGTCGAGGCGACGGTTCCAGGTGGGCTGTTCTTAGACCAGAAGACACTGGCCGCCACCCACCTGACCGGTGACGCCGCGGTCCAAGCGCTGCTCGACGTGACAGGCCCGAGCGGCCGGCGCATCATGGCGGACGCGTTCCAGGGGTTCGCCGTCTCCTTCGCCAGGTACTGCTGATGGCCGAGATGGCTACACCTTCACGACCGGATACCGCCGCGAGCGTGCGCACCTCGGCCGCTATCCTCGGATCGCTCGGCGCCGCCGGGATCTTGGTGCGGTTGACGGACCCCGAGCAGTTCGCATGGGTCAAGTCGTTCTTCATCATCTTCGGCTCGTTGTTGGTGCAGGCGCTGCCGTTCGTTCTGATCGGCGCTCTCGCGGCCGCGGTGATCGAGGTGTTCGTCCCCATCGGGACCCTCGAGAAGCTCGCGAACCTCCCCCGGTGGATGCAACTCCCGGCGGCCGGGCTCGCCGGGATCGCGTTCCCCATCTGCGAATGCGGATCGGTCCCGGTGGCGCGCCGTCTCGCTGCGAAGGGGTTGATGCCGTCGGCGGCGGTAACGTTCATGCTCGCGGCTCCTGTGCTGAACCCCGTCGTCATCGCCTCGACCTTCGTTGCCTACCGCGCGCGGACGACGATGTGGACGATGGTGCTCGGGAGGTTCGGGCTGGGGCTGGCGGTCGCGATCGCTGTGGGATGGGTCGTCGGGAACCGCTCGAAGGACGACCTGCTGCGGCCGCGGCCCGACGACGGCTACGCCCAACATATCCTCGAGCTCGGACCGCCCGAGGCCAGGTGGCGGCAGTTCTTCGTGCACCTCGGGAACGACTTCATCTACATGGGACGGTTCCTGCTCCTGGGCGCGACGCTCGCAGCGCTGGTGCAGACGTTCCTTCCCTCGTCGATCATCGGTCACGTCGCGGGAACGCCGGTAGTCGACCTGATCGTGATGATGGGTCTCGCGGTCGTGCTTTCGCTGTGCTCGGAATCCGACGCTTTCATCGCGGCGTCGTTCGTGCAGTTCGGACCCGCCGCGCAGCTCGCGTTCCTCGTCTCCGGACCGATGATCGACTTCAAGCTCTCGGCCCTCTACATGGGAACGTTCAAGAAGGGATTCTTCAAGATGCTCGTGATCGCGGTCGTCGCGACCACGCTCGTCGGCACGATGTGGATCAAGGTGATCGCGGGGTGAGGTGGAGTCAGGGACGCATCGCCGGCGGGCTCGTCCTGGCCGCGTGGGCGACGCTGTTCTGGTGGCTCCTGCTCACGGGCCGCTACAACCTCTACCTTTCGACCAGGACGAGCTGGGTCGTTCCGGTCGGCGCCGTGCTGCTCTCCGCCGCGTCGCTCGGCCGCTTCGCGTCGGCGCGCATCCGCTCGCCCGAGCCGCTGCGGTCCCGCGAGGCCTGGGTCATGGGCCTGATGGTTCTTCCGGTAGTCCTAGTGATGTCGCTGCCGGCAGCCACGCTCGGCCAGTTCTCGGTCGGCAAGAGAGCCAACTTCGCCGGAGGCGGGCTGTCCACCGCGGTGGGCGACATCGGGACCGGTGAACTGACGCTGATCGACGTCGCCGCCGGACAGACCTCGAAGGAGGGAGAGGCGGCGCTCGCGAAACGAGCCGGCGAGACCGTGGACTTCGTCGGTTTCGTCACGATATACGCCGACACGCCGGCCGACGAATTCCTCCTGACGCGCTACATCATCACCTGCTGCGTCGCCGACGCGACGATCGCGCAGGTTCGGGTTGTGAACGTGCCGCCGGGGCAGTTCAAGGCGAACGACTGGGTCGAGGTGAAGGGTCCGATCTATCCGTTAGGCCGCGAGGTCATCGTGCAAGCTACCGACGTCGTCAAGATCGACACACCCTCGAAGCCCTACCTCACACCCTGACGCGCCTGCCCGAACATGTCTCGCACAGTCCGAAGATCTCGGCCTGGTGCGACGACACCGTGAAGCCCCTTCGTTTCGCCGCGCTCGCGGCCCACCTCTCGACCTCGCATGAGGGGATCTCCACGACGAGGCCGCAACGCTCGCAGATCAGATGATGATGGTGTCCCGGCTCACAGAGCTTGTACGAAAGCTCGCCCTCGCCGGCCGGGAAGGTTCGCGCGAGGCCCGACTCCTCGAGGGCTTGAAGGGTTCGATAGATCGTGGCTAGTCCCGGACCTCCGCCACCCGGCCCGCGGAGTTTCGCGTGAAGCGCTTGCGCGGTCACCGGCCGCCCCGTCTTCTCCATCGCACGGACGATCGCCGCGCGTTGACGCGTGGGCCGCAGTCCCGCGTCCGCGAGCATCCCGGTCGTGTCCCTCACGCCGGCACCCTCCTGGGATGGCGTCTCGCGGCCCGGCGTCCGGCGACCGCCGATAGGACGAAGACGGCCGCCGACGTCAAGACGATGGCGCCACCGGGCGCCACAGATCCTTGCGCCAGCGCTATGACGAGGCCGGCGATCGTCGAAACCACGCCCGCCGCCACAGCCCACAGCATCGACCCCCGGAACGAGTGGGCGAGGCGCGAGCCGGCCGCAACGGGGATCACGAGCAGCGACGCGATCAGGAGGAGCCCGACCACTCGCATCCCGGCGGCCACCAGCAGCGCCGTGAGAACCACGAGCAGCACGTTCAGCCCGTCGACCGGAAGGCCCGACGCCCGAGCGGTCTCCTCGTCGAGCGCCACGGCCACCAGCTCCTTGTAGAACAGCGCGGTGATGCCCACCACAAGCGCGCAGAGCACCGCGATGACCCATACGTCGAGCCATGTGATCGTGAATATCGAGCCGAACAGCACGCCGACCGCCGATGCGTTCAAACCCCCGCGCGCCGACAACACGACGAGGCCCAGCGCGAGCCCGAGGTAGAAGATCAGCGCCAGTGAGAGGTCGCCCGCGAGCCGACCTCTCGCCCGCAGCCATTCCAGTGCAACGGCTCCGACGACCGCGGTGACCAGCGCCCCCCACACAGGCGCGACGCCGACCGCGACTCCGAGCGCGACTCCGGCGAACGCGAGGTGGCCGATGCCATCGCCGATCAGTGACAGCCGCCGTTGGACGAGGAAGCTCCCGATTATCGGGGCCCCGACGCCGACCGCTGCCCCGGCGAGGTAGGCCTGGATCGCGAAGTTGAGGAAGAGGCGGGTCACGTCGTCACCTCGTGACCGTGGAAGCGGTGGTGGAACTCGTCGTGTGTGATCGGCTCGAGTCGCCCTTCGACCAGAACGAGGATCCGTTCGCAAACCTCATGGAACTCGTCGGGGTCATGCGACACGGCGACAACCGTCGTCCCTGCATCGGCGCGACGGCGAAGCTCTCGAACGAGGCTAGACCGCAGCCGCTGGTCGATCCCGGTCGTCGGCTCGTCGAGGAGGAGAAGACTGGGGTCGCCGACGAGGGCTCGAGCGAGGATCGCGCGCTGTTGCTGGCCACCCGAAAGCTCGAACAGGCACTCCTCGGACAGATCCCCGAGACCGACCGCCTCCAGCGCACCGGAGACGCGAGTCCAGTCCTTCCGGTTCATGCGGTGGAAAAGACCCTTCGATGGGACGAGGCCTGCGGCCACCACCTCGGTGACCGAAACGGGCAGCGATGTCGCCATCCGCAGACCCTGAGGTGCGTAGCCGACGTGCCGCCGGATCTCCGGATCCGTAGGCGACCCTCCGAGCACCCGAACGTTACCGGCGCTCGGCTTCAACAAGCCCACGCAGAGCTTGAGCAGCGTCGACTTGCCGCTCCCGTTGGCGCCGGCGAGAACGGTGAACTCACCGTCTTCCAGCGAAAGTTGGACACCATCGAGTATCGGCGCGGCGCCGTAGCCGAACCGAACACCCGATAGCTCGACCGTCAACCGCTGCACTGCAACCCCTTTCGTAGGTTAGCGAGGTTCGCGTCCATCACCGACACGTAGTCCTGCGGCGAGGGGTCGGACTCGAGCGTCCCTAGCGGGAGCGCGGGCACGCCGACGTCGGCCGCGACCGCGTCGCCGACGCGCTTGCCCTCGTCGGTCCCTTCGTAGAAGACGGCAGGCGCGGCCGCGCCGTCGTGGATCGCCACCGAGGCGGCTTGGATCCGCGCGGCGGAGGGCTCGCTCTCGGGCGTGAGGCCCTCGATCCCCAGCTGGGTCAATCCGTACTCGGCCGCGAGGTAACCGAACGCCTCGTGGGTGGTCACGAACTCCGAGAAAGTGCAACTGGCCAGCTCCGTACGGTAGCGCGAGTCGATCGCCTCGAGAGCTGTCGTCGTTGCCGCCTCGCGATCCCGGTAGCCGCTCACTCCGGCGGGATCCACCGACGCCAGCCCGTCCGCCACCTGCGCGACGATCGCTTCCATCAGGACGGGATCGAGCCAGACATGCGGGTCGAACGCCAGATCCTGCTGTGCGGAGGGCGCTAGATCCATCCCCTTCGAGACCGCGACCACCGTACCCTGCGCGTCCTGGGCCGCGCGCTCGACGTCAGGCTGGAACCCGAAGTCGCCGAGGATCAGGACGAGGCCGGCCGTCTGGAGGTCGGCGCGCTGCCCGGCGGTGAGCGTCGTGTCGTGCGCCTCTACGCCGGGGGGAGTGAGGTCCTGCACCTCCACGCGAGACCCGCCGACCTGCTCCGCCGCCCACGCGAGCGGGTAGAACGACGCCACTATCTGCACCCGCCCCGAGGAATCGCGGCCTCCGCAAGCAGCAGCCGTGACGACAAGCGAGAGCAGGATGATCGGGACTCGACGGGACCGCACACCGACCACAGTAGACGAGAATGATTATCATTTCAACCTGGACGGATGGCGCGCCTCGCGGCCGCGAGCGAGGTCTCCACGTCGAACCCGAGTCGACGCGCACGTGCCGCGTACGCATGCGCCGCCTCGTCCAACTGCGCCACCGCCTCTTCCCCCTGCCTGCGGGGGGCGGGGCGGACGAAGGTCCCAGAGCGGCCGCGCCCCTCGACGAGTTCGGCTGCCCCGAGTCCCCGATACGCCTTCGCCACGGTATTGGGAGCGAGGCCGAGCTCGAGGGCCAACTCGCGCACGGCCGGTAGACGATCGCCGGGCAGAAGCTTGCCCTTGGCGATCGCCGTCGCCACCTGCGACCGCACCTGTTCGGACGCCGGGGTCTTCGAACCGGGATCGATACGGAACTTCACGATGGCATCATCGCGCGCCTGCGACCGGCGCGTTTGAGCGAGCATCGCTCTAGCGAGTAGCGTTCTCGCGTGGCCGTCAAGATCGGGATCGGACTATTCACCGGACAGATCCCCGCGGGTTCCTCGAAGACCTTCGAGCATGAGTACCGCGATACGCTCGACCTCGTCCGCCTCGCCGAAGCGCTCGGGTTCGATTCGGCTTGGGTGAGCGAGCACCACGGCTCCTCGGACGGTTACCTCCCCTCGCTGTTGCCCATGCTCGCGGCGTTCGCAGCCGTGACCGAGCGGATGCAGCTCGGCACGGGGATCGTCCTAACACCGTTCCATGATCCGCTGCGGCTGGCCGAGGACGCGGCGACCGTCGACCAGCTGAGCGGCGGCCGGCTGATCCTCGGCCTCGGCATCGGCTGGCGCGAGGAGGAGTTCCGGATGTTCGGCGTGCCGATGTCCGAGCGGCTCCAAAGAACCGTCGAGACGATCGAGATCCTCCGCCGCGCGTGGACGGGCCGGCGGTTCTCATTCGAAGGACGGTCGTTCCGTTACGACCGTGTGAAGGTCACGCCGACGCCCGCTCGTCCCGGCGGGCCGCCCATCTTCCTCGGCGGATACGTCGACAAAGCGCTCCGCCGGGCCGGGCGTCTCGCCGACGGCTACATCACCGACGCCGACGCGGTCGAGGACGTGAAGCCGTCGCTCGCGTTGTTCGACGAAGGGGCCCGCGGCGTGGGGAAGGACCCGCGGCGCCTGGGCCTCGCCCTGATCCAGAGCGCGTTCCCGTGGAGAGACGGCGACGCCTGGGAGGTCGTGCGAGACGGCGTCGCACAACAGCTAGGTTGCTACGGAGCGTGGGAGGCAGGCGCCGACACACCGGAGAACGATGTGTTACAGCCGATCCCGCCCGACG
>JBGPKY010000113.1:0-8375 GCA_041486205.1 Actinomycetota bacterium | reverse complement strand
GCATCGTTGCCGCAACCCCCAGCCCGAAAGCCCAGCCGGTGAACGCTTCGGCCCTGGACATGCGGAAGCGCGGGGGGGCAGGCTCCGGAAGCGGGGAGTCGGGTCCTAGCGCCTCGGCGAGGCATTCCGCCCCCAAGACCCGGCCGCGAACCGGGGTCGCGCAGGCGAGGCAGAGCGGACGACCGCAGCCGTCACAGCGTGCGATCGACGGGTTCGCCGGGTGCAGGTCGCAGCGCTCGGCGCTCTTGGTAGTGCGCTCCTCGGACGGCACGGACGAAGCTTATCCCCGGAGTTGGCCGCGGCGACGTTTGACACCTGACCGACCCAGTTCATAGCGTGCGTTGCGTGGATGCTCGGGTGGCGGTGCTGGCGTCGGGGTCCGGCACGAATCTCCAGGCCATGCTCGATCATCCGGTCGTGAGCCCCTGGATCGCGCTGGTCGTCTCCGATCGAGACGACGCGCGCGCACTCGATCGAGCACGCGAACGCGGAGTGGCGGCGGTCTTCGTCGACCCGAAGGCTCACCTCGACCACGCCGCTTACGACCGAGCAGTCCTCGACGTCTTGGAGGATCACGACGTCGGGTTCGTCGCTTTGGCCGGGTTCATGCGTATCCTCACGCCGGATCTGGTCCGCGCTTACGCGGGTCGCATGCTGAACCTGCACCCATCGCTTCTGCCATCCTTCCCCGGCGCGCACGGCGTGCGCGATGCACTGGACTGGGGGGTGAAGATCACGGGCGTAACGGTCCACTTCGTCGATGAGGAGTTGGACCACGGGCCGATCGTCGCTCAGGAGGCGGTCGCGGTGCGCCCCCACGACGACTGGGATTCGCTCGAAGAACGTATCCACGAAGCCGAACACCGGATCTATCCGAACGCGGTGCGCGCCCTCGTCGAGGGACGCCTGAAGGTCGAGGGGCGCATCGTCCACGTCTTGGAGGAGCCCGCAGATGAGTGACGTCCGTCCCGTTCGCCGCGCCTTGATCGCCGTCTACGACAAGTCCGGTCTCGTCGAGCTCGCGAAGGCGCTTACCGAGCTCGGTGTCTCGCTCGTTTCCTCCGGCGGAACCGCGAAGACGATCGCCGATGCTGGGATCCCGGTGACACCGGTCGAGGAGGTCACCGGCTTCCCGGAGATGCTCGACGGGCGCGTGAAGACGCTGCACCCGCGGATCCACGCGGGGATCCTCGCCGACCGTCGCAAGCCCGACCACGAGCGGCAACTCGCCGAACACGAGATCGAACCGTTCGACCTCGTCGTCGTGAACCTCTACCCGTTCCGCGAGACGGTCGCGAGCGGAGCGGGCTTCGACGACGTGATCGAGAAGATCGACATCGGCGGTCCGTCCATGGTCCGCGCGGCCGCGAAGAACTTCGAGTGCGTCGGCGTCGTGGTGAACACCTCGCGTTACGGTGAGGTGCTCGACGAGATCCGTCGCGACGGAGGCCTTTCGCGCGAGACGCGGCTGTCGCTCGCGGGCGAAGCCTTCGAGCACACGGCGGCATACGACGCAGCGGTTGCCGGATGGTTCGGCTCACGCGAGGAGGAAGACCTGCCGCGGTTCGTCGGCCTCGCGCTGAGGAAGCTCGGCGACCTTCGCTACGGCGAGAACCCCCACCAGCGCGGCGCGCTGTACGAGGAGATCGCGGGGCCCGGCGTGTTGGGCGGAGCGGAAGTTCTTCAGGGCAAGGAGATGTCGTTCAACAACTGGCTGGACGTCGACGCCGCCTATTCGCTGGTCGCCGGGCTGCGTTCCCCGGCCGCCGTCATCGTGAAGCACAACAACCCGTGCGGCGTCGCGCTGGGCTCCTCGCTCGGCGAGGCGTACGCGCGGGCGTTCGCCTGCGACACCATCAGCGCATTCGGCGGCATCGTGGCGTTCAACGCCGAGGCCGACGCGGACGCTGCGGTCGCGATGGCGGAGGTCTTCACCGAAGTCGTCGTCGCCCCGTCGTTCGCCCCGGGAGCCCTCGAAGCGTTCACCGGACGGCAGAGCCTCCGCGTCGTGCAGGCACCGATTCCGACGGGCGGGGGGCTCGACGTGCGCCCGATGTCGGGCGGCGCGCTCGTGCAGGACCGCGACGCGGTCGTCGAGCTCCGCTCGGACATGAAGGTCGTCTCATCGCGCGAGCCGACCGAGGAGGAATGGCGCGACCTGCTGTTCGCCTGGACGGTCGCTGCACGCGTCAAGTCGAACACCATCGTCTTCGCCAAGGACGAGGCGACCGTCGGGGTCGGCGCCGGGCAGATGTCGCGGGTGGACTCCTCGTTCCTCGCGGCTCGCAAGGCGGGCGACCGGGCCAGGGGCGCGGTGATGGCGAGCGACGCGTTCTTCCCGTTCCCGGACGCGCTGGAGGTCGCCGCCGACGCCGGGGTAACTGCGGTGGCGCACCCCGGCGGTTCGGTCCGCGACGAGGAGGTCCTCGCCGCCGCCGAGGCGCGAGGGATGGCGGTGGTTCTGACCGGTCGCCGGCACTTCCGTCACTGACCGCGCGACGATCGGCTTCGAAGACCGAAAGGTAGGATGGCGAACCATGAGCGCGAAGATCATCGATGGGAAAGCGATCGCGGCGCAGGTACGGGCGGATGTCGCCGAACGGGTGAAAGCCCTGACGTCGGGGGGCATGCAACCCGGGTTGGCGGCGGTGCTCGTCGGCGACGATCCCGCTTCGCACATCTACGTGGGCTCAAAGCAGAAGGCTTGCGCCGAGGTCGGTATGTACTCCGAGAAGGTCGAGATGTCGGCCGACTCTACCCAAGCCGAGGTTCTAGCCGAGATCGAACGCCTGAACGCCGATCCGAAGATCAGCGGGATGATCGTCCAGCTCCCGGTTCCCGGCCATATCTCCGAGGCTGCGCTGCAAGCGGCGGTCGCACCGGAGAAAGACGCGGACTGCCTCGGTCCGACGAACGTCGGCCTCATGGCTCGGGGGAAGGGGATCCTACTGCCGGCGACCCCCTACGGGGTCGTCGAGTTGCTGGTCCGATCTGGGATCGAGATCCAAGGGCGAGACGTCGTCATCGTAGGGCGAAGTGGGCTCGTCGGCATGCCACTCGCGATCATGCTGGCGCAGAAGAACGAACGTGCCAACGCGACGGTGACGATCTGCCACACGCGGACCAAGGACATGGCCGCGCACACCAAGCGCGCCGACATCCTGGTCGTGGCCGCCGGCAAGGCCCACGCGGTTGCGGGGGACATGGTCAAGCCGGGCGCCGTCGTGATCGACGTCGGGATCAATCGAACGGATGACGGCATCGTCGGTGACGTCGACTTCGAAAGCGCCAAAGAGGTCGCGGGCTGGATCACGCCCGTTCCGGGCGGGGTCGGGCCGATGACGGTTGCGATGCTCATGGTCAACACCGTCACCGCGGCCGAGGCCCAGGCCGCCGGGCGGTGAGCGAACCCGCAGGTCGCCTCCAACGGATCCTTCGCTCGGGCGGGTTCGCGGTCACGGCCGAGGTAGTCCCGCCCAGATCCGGCAGCGGCACGAGCGTGACCGAACAGGCCCGCGCGCTCGTCGGCTACGCCGACGCCGTCAACGTCACCGACAACCCGACCGGTGCAGCGCACATGTCGCCGGTCGCCGGTGTGTCGTTCGTCCGTGAGGCGGGGCTCGAACCGACGATGCAGATCACGTGCCGGGATCGCAACCGTCTCGGCCTTTCCGCGGATCTGCTCGGTGGGTGGGCGCTGGGCGCGCGCAACCTCTTCTGCCTCACCGGCGATCCGATCACCGACGGCGACGCGACGGCCGTGAACGACCTCAGCGTGAACGACCTGGTTCGCGCTGCGGCGACGTTGCGGGAGGAAGGGCGGTTGCCTTCCGGAGCCGAAGTCGACCAACCGCCGCGGTACTTCGTCGGGGTGGCCGACCTTCCGCTCGCTCCTAAGTACGACCCAGCCAGGCTGGAATCGAAGCTCGACGCGGGAGCCGATTTCGTCATGACGCAGATCGTCTACGACATGGACGCCTTCGAGGCGTGGGCCGATCACGTGCGCGCTCGAGGCGTCTTCCAGCGCGCGTCCGTGATCGCAGGAGTCGCCCCGCCTCGCAGCGCGAAGTCGGCCCGGTTCATGAACGACCACCTTCCAGGGGTGACCGTCCCCGAGGCGCTGATCAAGATGCTGGAAGAGGCAGGCCGCGAGGCAGAAGCAGTAGGCGTTCGGCTGGCCGTCGAGATCGTGCACCGGCTGCGGTCGATCGCAGGCATCGCCGGCGTCCACGTGATGGGTCTCGGCCGCGAAGAACACGTCCGCCGCGTCATCGAGGGCGCGGGCCTGCTGCCACGCCCGACGGGCACGGCTTAGACTCCGTGAGGCGATCGCTCAAAGGAGATCCTTGTGGCTGAGACCGTTACGATCGAAGGGAAGTCGTACCTCAAGCGGAATCCGCTCGGGGTCCTAGGGCTGTCGTTCATAACCCTGGGGGTCTACTTCTTCGTCTGGTACTACAAGATCAACAAGGAGATCCAAGCCTTCGAGCGGGACGGAACGATGAGCCCCACGCGCTCGCTGATGGCGATGATCTTCGGCTGGCTCCTCATCGTTCCGCCGTTCATCGCGATGTACAACACCGCAACCCACGTCCAGAAGATGGAGCAGCGGGTCGGGGTGCAGCAGACCTTGGAACCGGCGATAGCGATCATCCTCATGTTCGTCTTCTCGATCGGCAACGGCATCTACATCCAGGAGCATCTGAACCGCGCCTGGGACCGCGCCTCCGGCGCCGGGACGTCGGCTGCGGCGTTCCCTCCGCCTCCGCCGGCTCCCTGAGTCTCGGGCTAGGCCGTCATCCCCGGAGGGATGACGGGCACGCGGCTCTGGTTGACGACGAGCGTGCCGGCGACCATGTCGTGCAGCGCCTGCTTGCGCTTCGTGAAAGCAGCCATCAGGAAGCCGATGAAGAGCGTCAGATACGAAAGGATCTTCGCGAAGTAGCGTCCGGTGGCCTTCCCGAAGTCGATGCGGTTGCCGACCAGGTCGGTGACCTGGATGCCCATCGCTCGCTTGCCGAGCGTGGCTTGCCAAGGCGAACTCTCCATGAAGGAGTAGTAGAGCCAGCCGACGACCAGGCCGACGACCAAGCCTACGGCCGTCCAGACCGTGTATGAGGACGTGGTCCGCGCGCTAGGGCTCTGCCCGAGGGCCAGATAGAGGGGGGACGCGACCGGGCTAGAGATGAGGCCGTCGATGAGTAACGCGACGAGGCGTTTCCAGAACCCCGCGTAGGTCAAGGGAGACTCCCTCCGGGCTCGGGTGTCGGGCTCCCAGGAGTCTAGTCGCGCTGTTCGATCGACACGTAAACCTGATCGCGCGGGCCGACGTACTCGGACTCCGGACGGATCAAGCGGTTGTCCGCGTACTGCTCGCGAACGTGGGCCGTCCAGCCGGACATCCGCGCGAGCGCGAAGATCGGCGTCATCAGGTCCGTCGGGATACCGAGCACGTGGTAGAGGCTGGCTGCGTAGAAGTCGACGTTAGCGTGAAGGCCCTTCTCGGCCGCGACGACACGCTCGATCTCGGCCGAGATCTCGTACCAACGGGGATCGTTCTTGCGCTCGCCGACCCGTTCGGAAAGCGGCTTCAGTAGCGCCGCCCGCGGGTCAACCGTCTTGTACACACGGTGTCCGAAACCCATGATGCGCTCCTTGCGGGCCAGCTTGTCCTTGACGTACGTTTCGGCGCGCTCGGGGGAGCCCACCTCCTCTAGCATCTTCATCGCCTCTTCGTTCGCGCCGCCGTGAAGCGGGCCCTTCAGCGCGGCGATGGCTCCTGTGATGGCCGAGAACATGTCCGCGAGCGTGGAGGCGATGACGCGAGCCGTGAACGTCGAGGCGTTCATCGTGTGGTCGGCGTAGAGGATCAGGGTGGTGTCGAGGGCCGCCGCGTCCTCGTGGTCGGGCTCCACGCCGAGCAGCATGTAGAGGAAGTTCGCAGCATGGGGGAGCTTGGGATGCGGCGCGAGTACCTCCTGGCCGATCCGGAGCCGGTGATACATCGCGAGCAGGGTCGGGGTCTTCGCGATGAGACGCATGGCTTTGCGCTCATTGGCTTCCGCTGTGTTCTCCCAGCCATCGGGGTCGTAGGCGGAGGCGGCTGAAACGCTCGTTCTCAGCATCGACATCGGGGAGGTCTGCTGCGCAAGGGTCGGCATGAGATCGACGAGGAATCGCGAGGCTTCCCGTTCGGCGACGAGCCGCTCGTTCAAGTCGTCCAGCTCGCTCTCGGTGGGAAGATGCAAGTTGTGCAGTAGGTAAACGACCTCCTCGAAGGTGGACCTCTCGGCTAGGTCGCGGATGTCATAACCCACGTACCAGAGTCGCCCGGCCAAGCCGTCGACTTCGGACAACCGCGTCGTCGCGGCGATGACTTCCTCAAGGCCCTTACCGGTCACGGATGGCTCCAGTCCCGAAGGTCGATCCAGAGACCCATTTCAACACAGCCAAGCGTACCGCGGCCAGCCGGCGGAACGACAGTTGGTCGCGGGCTCGCGGATGAGACAATGACGCCCATGTCGAGCCACCAGGTGACGTTCATCCCCGGCGACGGCGTCGGCCCGGAGCTGTCGGAGGCCACTCGCCGCGTCCTCGAGGCTACCGGAGTGGGCTTCGAGTGGGACGTGCAGGAAGCCGGCGCGGACGTGATGGACCGCCACGGAACGCCGCTCCCGGAGCACGTCCTGGAGTCGATAAGGAAGAACCGCGTCGCGATCAAGGGCCCGATCACAACGCCGGTCGGCAGCGGCTTCCGCAGCGTGAACGTCGCCCTTCGGATGGAGCTGGATCTCTACGCGTGCCTCCGTCCCTGCACTTGGTACCCGGGCGTCCGATCGCGCTACGAAGGGGTCGACGTCGTGATCGTCCGAGAGAACACCGAGGGGATGTATACGGGGATCGAATTCGAACAGGGAACCCCTGAGGCTGCGGATCTGATCGCGTTCGTCCAGCGGTCGATCGGCAAGCGCATCCGCGACGGCTCAGGCCTATCGATCAAGTCGATCTCGGTGACGGGCGCCGAGCGGATCGTGCGGTTCGCGTTCAACCACGCAAGGCGCAACGGCCGGAGGAAGGTCACGGCCGGCCACAAGGCCAACATCATGAAGTTCTCCGACGGCTTGTTCCTGGAGACCGCGCGCCGCGTAGCTGAGGACTATCCCGACGTCGGGTTCGAGGACCGCATCATCGACAACCTCACGATGCAGCTCGTGCAGCGTCCTGAGGAGTACGACGTCCTGGTCCTGCCGAACCTCTACGGCGACATCCTCTCGGATCTCTGCGCGGGCCTGATCGGAGGGCTCGGCGTCGCGCCGGGGGCGAACGTCGGCGACGAGTGCGCCGTCTTCGAGGCCACGCATGGCAGCGCGCCCAAATACAAGGGGATGAACAAGGCGAATCCGATGGCGATGATGCTCTCGGGTGTCCTGATGCTCCGACACCTCGGCGAAGTCGGCGCCGCCGACTCACTCGAAGCGGCGATCGCTGCGGTGATCGCCGAGGGGCGCTCGGTGACCTACGACATGAAGCCGAGCCGTGACGACCCGACGGCCGTCGGGACGTCCCAGGTGGCCGATGCCGTGATCGAGAAGCTGCAGGCTGGGTAGACGCCGCTCGGTAGGATGTGGGCGCCCGAGCCTTCGAAGGAGCTGCCAGCCATGCGCGTCACCGTCGTAGGAAGTGGATCCGTCGGCCAGACCACCGCCATGCGGATCGTCGAAAGGGACCTCGCTGAGGTCGTGCTGATCGACATCATCGAGGGACTACCTCAGGGCCTCGCCCTGGACATGAAGGAGTCCTCTCCGATCGAAGGGTTCGAACCCCTCGTCACCGGCACGAACGACTACGTCGATACGGCGGGCTCGGATGTCGTCGTCATCACCGCGGGTTTCCCTCGCCAGCCGGGTATGAGCCGGATGGATCTGCTGGGCAAGAACGCGGGGATCGTCCGGGCCGTCGTCGGGCAGTTCGTTCCCGGTTCGCCGAACGCCATCATCATCGTGGTCACGAACCCCTTGGACGAGATGACGGCTCTGGCCGCTGAGGTGTCCGGGTTCCCGAAGGAGCGCGTCATCGGGATGGCCGGTGTGCTTGACTCGAGCCGGCTGCGGTTCTTCATCGCGGAGGAGTTGGGCGTGTCGCCGCTCGTCGTAGAGGCTATGACGCTGGGCTCGCACGGCGAGTCGATGGTGCCGCTCCCGCGCCACGCGACGGTCGACGGCAAGCCTCTCGCCGAGCTGGTCGATGACGCTGCGCTCGAGCGTCTGTATGCGCGAACGCGCGACGCCGGCGCCGAGATCGTCGCGCTGTTGAAGAAGGGGAGCGCCTACTACGCCCCATCTGCCGCGATCACGAAGATGGTCCAGGCGATCGGG
>JBGPKY010000112.1:0-8381 GCA_041486205.1 Actinomycetota bacterium | reverse complement strand
GCCAACCGATCGGTCACCGAGAAGACCGCGACGAGGTCCGCGCGGGCGGCGTCGAGCGCGTCGCGGGCCTCGGCCAGCACCCCGGCGTCGACACCGTCCTGGGTGACGATGACCACAGGTTTTCCGACCAAACCTCCGTTATCGAGAACGGGCAGGATGTTCCCTGCGTCCTGGAACCTGCCCACCTGGCTTTCGAATCTGGCAAGTTGTTGCGCGAGGCTGTCGGTGCGGTTACGGAGGTCTCTCACGAGGGCCGGCTGGACGAAGGTGTTGCCGACAACGATCCCGAGGCCGACGGCAAGGAAGATCGCGATGACCGTGAACACGTGATAACGGAACGAGATCACAGAAGCTCCTTCAGATGGAACAGCCACTGTCGGAACTGCTCGAACAGCTGGATGGTCCACAGCCGTAGCGCGGGAGAGGCGAGCCCCACGACGAGAGCCATGGCTAGAACACCGGCACCTATGAGAAGCACCGAGTCGCCCGTTCGAACCCTAGGCGTGTATACACGCGACACGCCCTTCGCGTCCATCAGGATCTCGCCTACGCGGAGTCGAACGAGGAATGTGCTCGCCATCCCCATACGACCCTTGTCGAGGAACTCGCGCAGGTTCCCATGGCTGCCGACGGCGACGATCAGCTCGGCGCCTTTCTCATGGGCTATCAGGAACGCGACGTCCTCACTCGTGCCCGCTGCCTCCAGGACCTTGTAAGGGACGCCGAGTGCCTCCACGCGCGCCCGGCCCGGTGCATCGCCGCCCTCATACGCGTGCACCACGACCTCGGTCGCTCGACGTCGTCGCAGGCGACGGCGATTCGGCAAAGCGAGCCTCAGAGCATCGTCCGAGACGCTGTCCATGTCACCCATGATCAGGTCGGGGACGTAACCGGACTCGATCAGCGCGTCGGCCCCCCCGTCGACGCCGACCAGAACGGGCCGGACGTCGCGGATGAAGGGTCGAAGAACCGCCAGGTCCTGTTTGTAGTTGTAGCCCCTCACGACGACCAGGACGGGCCGCCCCGAGAGGTCGTGATCGAGAGGTGGAAGGCCCCGACCCCCGAAGAGAAGGTCGCGCTCACGCTGGATGAAGTCCACGGTGTTGCGCGCGAAGCTGTCGAAGCGGTCGGCGAGCGACAGTTGCGCCTCGGCCATGGCAGCCCTCACAGATCGCTCGCTTTGCCGGATACCCACGCCGACGAGCCGATCGCCGGCGAGAACCCGATCGCCTTGGAGCCTGAGCAAGTCGCCCTCGCGCACCTTCTGCATGACGAGCGGTCCGACGCGATCTACGAGTGGCACTCCTGCCTCGAGGAGGATGAGTGGCCCGAGGTTCGGATACCGCCCGCTGATAGAGCTAGCCGCGTTCACGACGGCTGCGACGCCCGCGGCTACCAGACCCTCCGCCGCGACGCGGTCGAGGTCCTCGTGGTCGATCACGGCGATGTCGCCGGGCAGGGCCCGCGGAACGAGGTTCTTCGTTCGCGCGTCTACTCGCGCGAACCCTTCCTGCGGTCGCATCTTGCGGGACCTGCGGAGCAGGCCTTTCGTCCGGATCGCCGTTTCGATCGCCCTCCCGACCTTGCCCTCGGGCCGTTCCCGGCCCGTTCACCGAAAGGGTAACGGGTGCGTGCTCGGGACGCCGAGCCGGCGTGCTCAGTCTCTCGCCTTGACCCGCCCTGCCTCAGCCAGTAGCTCCTCGGCGTGTGTAGCCGAGGTCTCACTCTCCGGTAGACCCGAGAGCATCCGGGATAGCTCCGCGACGCGCCCGCCTTCGGTCAGGACCTCGATCTCCGCCCTCCCTGCGGACTTCTCCACGCGTATGTGCCTATCGGCGAACGACGCGATCTGCGGAAGGTGCGTCACGACCAGGACCTGCCGGGTGCGCGCGAGCCGCGCGAGCCTGCGGCCGACGGCGACGGCGGCGCGTCCGCCGATGCCGGCGTCCACCTCATCGAACACGAGCGTCGGCACATCGTCGAGATCCACGAGGACGCTACGACACGCCAGCATCATCCGGGACAGCTCCCCGCCGGAAGCGACCTTCGAGAGCGGCAGCGACGGCTGGCCCGGTCCACCGGAGAAGAGGAACTCGGCCCGCTCGGAGCCATTCGCCGTAGGTTCCGGCAGCGGCGCCAGCGCGATCTCGATCGTGGCTCCTTCCATCCCGAGCTCCATCAGCTCGCGGGCGAGCGCAGTCCTCAGCAGGGGAACGGCCTCCGCTCGCCCAGCCGACAGCGCTGCGGCCAGGTGCGCCGCTTCCTCTTCGAGCGAGGCGGTCTCCGATCCCAGCTCCCGGCGGCGGTCCTCGGCCCCTGTGAGTGAGGCGTGGCGAGCAAGGGTTGCTTCGAGGTAGACGAGAACCTCCACCTCGGTCTCACCGTACTTGCGGCGCAAGGTTCTCAGGGCCTGGATGCGATCGCGGACATCGGCCAGGCGGGCGGGATCGAGGCTCACGCTCTCGCGGTACGCCCGCACGTCGTGCGCGAGCTCCGAACCCTCCTCTGCGAGCGACGCCGACCGCTTCGCCAGCTCCTCGACCGCCTCGTCGGCCTCTCCAACTTCCATGAGCGAGGCCGCGGCCGCCCGGAGCGCGTCGACCCCGGCATCATCCCCGGCGAGCGCCTCCGCGGCCGACGCGGTTCGCTCGAGCAACCGCTCGGCGTTCGCCAGTCGCGATCCCTCCGCCTGCAGTTCCTCCATCTCGCCGGGCGCGGGCCCAGTCGCCTCGATCTCGCGTATCTGGTAGCCGAGGAGGTCGAGTTCCCGCTCACGGTCGCGCGAGAGCGAGGCCAGCTCCTCCAGGCGCGCACGGGCTTCCCGCAGGCGCTCGTGCGCAGCCCTGAAGGAGCCCAGTCGCTTCAGATGCGCCGCGCCAGCGTAGCGGTCGAGAAACTCGGTCTGCGCCGCAGCCGATAGCAGCCGCTGCCCCTGATGTTGCCCGTGGACCTCGACGAGCCCCTCCGCGAGTGCCGCGAGAGTGGATGCGGGTGCGAGCTGTCCCCCGACCCGCGCCGAGCTCTTCCCGTCGGCGCCCACGGTTCGAGCGAGCAGCAGGTCTCCGTCCTCGGCCCAGCCTTCGGCGCTCGCCGGAGCGTCGAAGCGCGCCTGCACCTGCGCCACCCGGGCTCCGTCCCGCACGAGGGTCGCGGACGCTCGCCGCCCGAGTGCGAGCGACAACCCGACCGCGACCATCGTCTTGCCCGCTCCCGTCTCGCCAGTGAGCACGTTCAGGCCGGGGTGCAGCTCGAGGTCGAGGTCGTCGATGACCCCCAGACCGGTGATGTGCAGCTCGTGGAGCACGATGTCAGAACGGGGTGTCGGGACCCGAACCCGGAAGGTCCCCCGGGAGATCGAACTTGGTCCGAACGAGCGCGTGGAACTGCGGCGCGCTGTCCGGACGCACGAGGCGCGAGGGCGTCGATGCCGCTCCGATGCGAACACGCGCTCCGACCGGAAGCTCGAGGCTCTCCCTCCCGTCGGCGGAGAGCAGACCCGCCTCCTCGCCTACCACTTCGAGCGTGACCCGTTCGTCCGGTGCCAGAACGAGAGACCGATCGAACACCATGTGCGCAGCGACCGGCGTGACGACCAGGCACCCGACGGTGGGCGTGATGATGGGCCCGCCCGCTGAGAACGAGTAGGCGGTGGATCCCGTCGGCGTCGCGACGATCACGCCGTCGGCCGAGAAGGTCGTGACGTAATTGTCCCCCACGAACATCGCGAGGCGAACGATGCGGTGCCGGGCCCGCTTCTCGACCATCAGCTCGTTGAGGGCCCATTGGGGCTGGAACGGAGCCGTTCCGTCGGCTTCGGCGACAACCGCCAACCGGTCCTCGATCCTCGCCGTCCCATCGAGCACTCGCTCGAGTACGGCCGGAGCCCCGTCCGGTTCGACCTCGGTCAAGAACCCCATCCGCCCGACCTTCACGCCGAGCACTGGGCAGGAGCAACGCGAAGCCACGTAGGCGGCTCTCAGGAACGTGCCGTCCCCACCCACGGAAACGATGAGGTCGAGTCCCTCCGCGAACGGCGACCCGCCGAGCGGATCCTCGGATCCTTCGCGGTAGCGGCGCGACTCGACCTTCCGCTCGCCGAGCCACGCCACGAGCCCATCTGCGGCCTCGCGGGCGGTCTCCCGCCCGGGGTGCACGACGAACCCGACCCGCTTCACGCCACTCCTCCGATCCGGCGACCTTCCTCGATCGCAGCCTCGATGTCGAGGACTTCGGCCGAGGCGCCTTTGCCCGCATGCAGAAGGTACTCCACGTTGCCGGCCGGACCCGCCAGCGGCGAGGCCATCAAACCCAGCGGGCCCAGGCCGGCGGCCGAGCACGCTGCGACGACGTCCTCGATCGCACGCCTCCAGACTCCGGGGTCGCGAACCACCCCACCGCGCCCGACATCGGCCGGGCCGGCTTCGAACTGAGGTTTCACGAGAAGAACGAAGCTCGCGCCCGCGTCCGCGACGCTGGCAAGCGCCGGCATGACCAGCCCGAGCGAAATGAACGCCAGATCGGCGACGACCAACGCCGGCGGGAAGGGGAGGTCGCCCGGTCGAAGGTCGCGAACGTTGGTGCGCTCGAGCACGGTGACCCGCGGGTCGTTCCGGATCGCCCAGGCGAGCTGGCCGTAGCCCACGTCGACCGCCGCCACCCGCGCGGCCCCGCGTCTAAGCAGGCAGTCGGAGAAGCCGCCGGTCGACGCTCCTGCGTCGAGACAGTCCAGCCCGGCAGGGTCGACACCGAAGCGCTCGAGCGCGGCTTCCAGCTTCTCGCCACCCCGAGAAGCGAACCGTTGCGCCGGGCCGGTGACGCGCAGAGCCTCAGCCGGCGAGACCATCGTCGATGACTTCACCTCCGGGTGGCCTGCGACCGAGACGAGCCCGCCCTCGACGGCCGCCTGAGCCTCCGAGCGGGTACGAGCTAGACCCCGCCGAACTAGCTCCGCGTCGAGGCGACGGCGACTCACACCCGGTTCAAGCCGTTGGCTTCTTCGCGGCGGTCTTCTTCGCTGCGGTCTTCGTCGCGGGCCCGGTGGCGCGCTCCAGCTCGCGTACACGCTTCTTCAGAGCGTCGACCTCGTCGCGGGTCGCAACGCCCAAACCCTTCAGTTGGGAACGCACCTCGCGCTGTACGAGCTCCTTCACCCGTTCGCGGTTCTTGTTCGACCACTCGATCAGCTCGTGCGCGGTCTTCTGGACCTGCTCCTTCCCGCCGCCGGTCACGAGGGAGCGGGCGATCTCCTGCGCCTTGGCCGGGGAGATTTTCTCGACAGCACCTTCCATCAGCTTCCGTACGTCAGCCATCATGGCCTCGTCCTCCTATCGCTGGGTTCCGCCACAAGCTTACTCCCGCGTATCGAACCCCCCAGCGGCCCCTGCTAGGCTCGGGCCACGGTGAGCGTGGACGAGGCCGAGCCGTGATCCCGATCAGGGACGCAAACCCTACGCGGCGACGAGCGTGGGTAACCCTCGCCATCATCGCGGCCAACGTCGTGGTGTTCCTGGTGTGGGAGCCGACGTTCCAGAGCTCCTCGAAGCAGCAAGGATTCTTCTTCTGCCAGGCGGAGATCCCCTACGAGATCACGCATCAGACGAACCTCGCGAAAGGCGGAGCCGGAGCGCGAACCGCTATCCAAACCGACCTCCAGGTCTCGACGGCCTACGCCACCAGCCTCCAGAGGTTCTTGCAGACCAAGTGCCCGAACAAGAGCTGGGCGCTGTCCATCCTGGTCGCGATGTTCCTGCACGGCGGACTGCTTCACATCGGCGGGAACATGCTGTTCCTGTGGGTGTTCGGCAACAACGTCGAGGACCGGCTCGGCCGCGGCGTGTTCCTCCTTTTCTACCTTCTCGGCGGGCTGGCAGCGACCGGCCTCCAGCTCGCGATCGGGCCGAACTCGGTCGTGCCGAACCTAGGAGCATCAGGCGCGATCGCTGCCGTGCTGGGCGCGTATCTGGTGATGTTCCCGAGGGCGAGGGTGACGACCTTGGTGATCTTCTTCATCATCACCGCGGTCGAGTTGCCGGCCGTTCTGGTGCTCGGCGCATGGTTCGTCCTGCAGTTGTTCAGCAGCGTCGGCAGCTTGGGTACTCAGGTGAACGGCGGCGTCGCCTACTGGGCGCACGTTGGCGGGTTCGTCTTCGGCATGGCGGTGGCCTGGGTCTTCTTCCGTGGCCGGGGCGAGCGCGCCGCCCGCTCGTTGGTTCCACCGCGACCCGACGCGTTCTAGACGAGCCTCTCCGGCTCCGGATCGACGGTCAGCGCCGATAGGTTCCGCGCGACGTACGTGGGGTGTGCGTCTGCCAGCCTGATGTCGTCCTCCCCGCTGATCCCGGTCATCACGAGCATCGAATCCCACCCCAGCGCGGCGGCTCCCGCGATGTCGGTGTCGAGGCGGTCGCCGACCACGAGCGGCCGACCGCCTCCGGCGCGCGAGCGGGCCGACTCGAACAGCGGAGCGTGTGGCTTCCCGACGATCTCCGGCGTCGCGCCCGTCGTGACGACGATCACCGAGAGCAGCGCTCCCGCGCCCGGCCAGAACAGCCCGTCCCCCGCGGGGAACGAGGGGTCGGCGTTCGTGGCGACGAGCTTCGCGCCGTGCTGAACCAACACGCACGCGTTCTTGAGCTTCTCGTAGTCCGCCCGACGATCCCACCCCACGACCACGTAGTCGGCCGACGGGGGGTTGCCGTCGAGCAATCGCACCCCCGCGTCTTCGAGCGCCGTGCGGATACCGTTCTCCCCGACCACGAACGCCGTACCACCGCCCCGTGAGGCGAGCAGGTCGGCGGTCGCGCGAGCCGAGGAGACCACCTCTTCAGGTTTAGCGGGGCATCCGATGCCCGAGAGTTTGTTCGCAACCTCCTGGGGCGTTCGGCTGGAGTTGTTCGTGACGAACGCGACCCGACGGCCCGCGGCTCGCAGGGCGGCCAGAGCTTCGGGCGCGGCCTCGACCGGCCGGTCACCCCGGTAGAGGACGCCGTCGAGGTCGAATAGGAAGCAGTCGTATCGATCGATCAGCGCCATCTGCCGGCCATCCGCTCAAGCGCGCGCTCGTAGTCGCCCTTTCCCGGGTGCATCGCGATCGCCATCTTGAGGTGGCTGACCGCTCGAGCGCGTTGACCCGTTCGTTCGCACGCCAACGCCAGCGCGAAATGCGCGTAGTCGTCCGCCGGATCGATCTGGACGGCCTTCGCGAACTCCCGACGGGCTCGTTGCACCCGCCTGGTCATGAACAGCGCGCGGCCGAGCGCCTCCCGGATCGACGCCTTCTCGGGCTCGAGCTGTTTCGCGCGTGCTAGGACCATCGCCGCTTGATGCGGGTGCCCGTCCGCGAGGAGTCGCATCCCCCGCGTGAACAGCTCGTAGGCGCCCTCGCCGTCTATCCGTCTGCTATACAAGGTCGCGTGTCCCGAGTCTCACCGTTCGCCGGCCTGCTTTTCGACCCCACGGTCGCCGGTCCCCTCGAGCGGTTGACCACACCGCCCTACGACACGATCTCCGCGCCGGAGCAGCGCCGCTTCAGGGAAGCCAGCCCCCACAACGTGATCCACCTGGTTCTCGGCGAAGATCTTCCGGGCGACGATAGGTTGAGCAACAAGTATAGGAGGGCCGCCTCCGAGCTGGGGATCTGGCGACAGGAAGGCGTCTTGGCGGCGCCGCCTGACCCTGCGTTCTACGCGTACGAGATGCGGTTCTCCTTCCGCGGGAAGAGCCGGCGCGTCCGCGGTCTCATATGCGCGGTCGAGCTCGAGGACTGGGGCGGCTCGATCGTCCCGCACGAGCGCACGATGGCCGGCCCGGTCGAGGATCGACTCCTCCTCATGCGAGCCGTACGCGCGAACCTGTCCCCGATCTACGCGGTCTTCTCCGGTCCCTGCAGGCAGCTCAGCAGATCCCTCGACGACGCCTGCGAGCGACCGCCGGTTGCGGCGATGACCGATGAGAGTGGCGTGGAACATCGGATGTGGATCCTCGTTGACGCCGGCGAGATCGCGCCGTGGCTCGCGGACGAGTCGCTGCTCATCGCCGACGGCCATCACCGCTACACGATGGCGCTCCGGTACCGGGACGAGATGCGATCCGAGCATGGCCCGGGGCCGTGGGACCGGGTCATGACGTTCATCGTCGACGCAGCTGAAGAAGACCCACCGGTGCTTCCCATCCACCGGGTGCTTATGCGCGGAACGCCGCCGACCGACGGCTCACCCGTGCGAGACCTCGAAGAGGTCCTCGCCCAAGTGAGCGACGACGAGCTCCGCTACGGCGTAGCTACGCGCGAGGCTGGCAGGCTCGTCCATCGCGTCGCGCAGCTGACCGGAGAACCGCCGCTCGTTCGCGTGCTGCACCAGCAAGTGCTGGGCGACTCGGACGAG
>JBGPKY010000111.1:0-8436 GCA_041486205.1 Actinomycetota bacterium | reverse complement strand
GCGGTCCGCTCGTTCAGGGCCCGTGAGGCCGTCGCGACGTGGACCCCGGCAGCCTTCGCGACATCCTTCAGGTTTGGTTGTCGCATCGGGGAAGTGTATCGGCCGGTCGCGACCCGCTACGGCATTCGGCAATCGTTTGCAGAATGGGAGGCGTTCGCCCGGGAGCTACCGCCCGACGCTCAACCCATCCGCTCGAAGATCGTCGAGGTGATGCGACCGATGGTGGGTATCGTTTCGTCCTCGAGCTCGTCGGCTGCCGGTAGTGGAACGTGTGGCGTGGTGATACGGACGATCGGGCCGTCGAGATCATCGAAGCACTCGTCGGCGACGATCGAGGCGATCTCGGCACCCCAACCGCAGAGGCGCGGGTTCTCCTCGACGGTGAACAGCCGGCCAGTCTTGCGCACCGAGCCAAGGATGGTTCGCGTGTCGAGGGGAACGAGCGACCGCACGTCGACGACCTCAGCGGAGATCCCGCCGGCGGCGAGCCGCTCGGCGGCCTCCAGGCTCCGCGGCACCATCGCGGCGAGCGCCACGATCGTCAGGTCGTCCCCCGTCCGAAGGACCTTCGCGCTCCCGAGCCGGTCGACGTGCTCCCCGTCGGGCACCTCGCCTTTGACGGCGTAGAGCGACTTGTGTTCGAAGAAGACGACGGGGTCATCGTCGCGGATGGCAGCCGCGAGAAGGCCCTTCGCGTCGGCCGGAGTCGAGGGCGCCACCACCTTCAGCCCCGGGACGGCCATGGCCCAGTTCTCCAGGCTCTGCGAATGCTGCGCGCCGAAGCGTGAGCCACCGCCGTTAGCCGTCCGGATGACGAGCGGCAACGAGATCTGCCCGTGGGTCATGTAGCGGGTCTTCGCGATCTGATTCGCGACGATGTCCCAACAGGTCGCCAAGAAGTCCGAGAACATGATCTCGGCGATCGGACGAAGCCCAGTCATCGCCGCCCCCATCGCAGCACCGACGATCGCCTCCTCCGAGATGGGCATGTCGCGGACACGGCCGGGACCGAAGCGCTCCAACAGACCCGTGGTCGCCTTGAAGGCGCCGCCCGCCGCTGCGACGTCTTCGCCGATGAAGAAGACGGTTGGATCGCGTTCCATCTCCTGCGCGATGGCGGCGGCGACCGCGTCCCGGTACGTCAGTTCCGCCACGCAGACCCCCCGTCACTCCAGACGTCGGTCTCGATGAGCGCCGCAGGCGACGGAGGCGAGGCCTTCGCGAACTCCGTCGCGTCGTCGACCTGCGCGAGAACGGCAGCCTGGATCTCGTCCAGCACCGGCTCCTCAACGCCGGCAGCGACGAGTGCGGCGCGGTACGCCACCACGGGATCGCGAGCCATCCACTCCTTCACCTCGGACTCCGGACGGTACTTGGCCGGGTCGGCCCGAGAGTGCCCGCCGTGGCGATAGGTCACGGCCTCTACCAGGGAAGGGCCTTCGCCCGCGCGGGCTCGGCCGATCACCGACGTGGCGGTTCGGTACATCTCCTCGGGGTCGTTGCCGTCCACGAGGATCCGTTCGAGCCCATAGGCGGCGGCCCGATCGGCAGCCGGGTTGGCGACGGCGGTCACTGCCGCGATCGGCGTGTATTCCATGTAGAGGTTGTTCTCGCACACGAACACGACGGGGAGCTTCCACACGGCGGACAGGTTCAACGCCTCATGGAACGCTCCGATGTTCGTCGCACCGTCGCCGAAGAAGCAGACGCTCACCTGACCGGAACCACGAACCTGCGCGGACCAGGCGGCACCGGCCGCGATCGGGAGGTGGGCGCCGACGATCGCGTAGGACCCCATGACGCCGTGTTCGACGCTCGTGAGATGCATCGAGCCGCCCTTGCCGGCCATCAGGCCGTCCTCGCGCCCCAACAGCTCGGCCATCACGCCGGGCATGGGCACACCTCGCGCGAGGGTGTGCGCGTGCCCCCGATAGGTGCAGAACGTGTAGTCGTCCTCGCGCATCGCCAGCGCGAAGCCGGCGGCGATGGCTTCCTGCCCCAGCGACAGGTGGCTCGTGCCCTTCACCAGACTCTGCAGGAACAGGTCGTACGCGCGCTTCTCGAAGGTCCGGATCTCGAGCATCACGCGGAACAAGGCGATACGGGTGTCCGCGTCGATCCCTGTTGTCGCGCTCCCGTCTCGATCGATGATCACGTCAGTACCGGTTCGTCACCACGAGCTCTTCTGCGGGGAAGAGCGTGAGCAACTCCGGGCCGTCCGCAGTCACGACGATCTCCTCTTCGATCCTCGCGGCCGAGTGCCCGTCGTCCGCGGGACAGTACGTCTCCAACGCGAAGACCATCCCCTCTTTCAGCTCGACCGGCTGATCCAGGGAGTTCAGCCGGCTGATGATCGGCCGCTCGTGAAGCGCGAGTCCGAGCCCGTGCCCGAATTGCAGCCCGAAGGCCTCCATCTCGTCGGCGAACCCGAACTCGGTCGCCTGCGGCCACACGCGCGCGATCTCATCGGTCGAAACACCCGGCTTCACGAGCGCGATCGAGGCATCCATCCACTCGCGCGCTTGCGTGTACGCGTCGCGCTGACTCTGCGTGGCGCGTCCAACGCAGAACGTCCGGTAGTAACAGGTCCGATACCCGTTGAACGAGTGGATGATGTCGAAGAAGGCTTGGTCTCCAGGACGGATCATCCGGTCGGAGAAGATATGCGGGTGCGGGCTGCACCGCTCCCCGGAGATCGCGTTCACACCCTCGACATCGTCGGATCCCATCTCGTACAGACGCTTGTTGACGAGCGCGACGATCTCGTTCTCACGGATCCCCGGTTTCAAAGCCTCATAGACGTCCTGGTACACGCCGTCCACCATCGCTGCGGCCGTGGAGAGCAGCAGGATCTCGTCGGCCGACTTGATCTCGCGCGCGTCGAGCATCATCTGCTGACCGTCGCGGACCTCGATGCCGAGGCGCTGGAGCTCGAACAGCATCGGCAGCTCGGTGATATCCATCCCGAGAGGCTCGGCGCCCACGCCGGCCTCGTCGAGCACCGACTTCACCTCCAGCGCCGCGCGTGCGAAGAACCCCGCCTCAGGCGCGATCGAGCCGCGGAGGCCGGTCATCCCGGCGCGTGAGTCCTCCTGACGGAGCCAGGGCGCATGCAGGCGGTGGGCCTTCGCCGCCGAGCCGAAATCCCACAGCAAGGGCTGGCCACCGCGAGGCAGGAGCGCGAACCTCATCAGCTTGTCGCGCGCCCACTCCCCGATGCTGGTGCTCGTCAGGTACCGGATGTTGTTCATGTCGAAGCAGAGGACCGCTCCGAGCTCCGAGCGTTCGAGCGCGTCGTGGGCGCTCGCCAACCGGTGGGCGCGCAGGCGCCCGAAGTCCACCCGCTCTTCGAAGTCCACTCCCATCGTCCCTGGCGCGGGGATCGAGGTCTGTGCGAACTCAGCCATCACGCTCCTTCCACCGCACGGCGCGCGAGATCGTCGACCGGCGCCAGCCCATCATCCACTTCCCGGTCCTCGGAGCGTAGCGACACCCCCGCGCCGCGGGCCTCGAGCTCGATCAGCGTCGCGAAATCTTGGTCGCCGAAGCCGTTGCCGACCAAGCTCGTCACGATCTGGTGGACGAGCGCGGCGACCGGCAGCGGCACGTCGAGCTTGCGCCCCGCCTCGAGGCCCAGCTCGAGATCCTTGCGCAGGAGGTGGCCCGTGAACGTCGGTGCGAAGTCGAGGTTCACGAAGGCCGGCGTCTTGTACCTAGAGAAGGTGGAACCCATCACGCTATCGTTGATGAACCGGAGGAGATCGGCCCTCGCAACTCCACCTCGCTCCGCGAGGACACAGATCTCCGCGAGGGACTGCGCCACGACGCCCAGGAAGAGGTTGTGGCAGATCTTCACCAGTCGTGCCGCCTCGCCTTCGCCGACGTACGTGACGCCCGTGCCGAGGAGCTGCAGATACGGCAGCGCGGTCTCGAAACCCTCGCGCGGACCAGACGCGACGAAGCTCAAGAGTCCGGCTTTAGCGACCTTCGGGTTTCCGCTCACGGGAGCGGCGAGCATCTGCGTGCCGACCAGGTTGGCCCGTCGCCGGACTTCCTCGGACCCCTCGACGGAGACCGTGGAGCAGTCGACGAGGAGCTTCGGGAACGATGGCTCGCGGGAGAAGAGGCTTTCGGCGACCTCGAGGAGGTCGTCGGAGGACGACACCATCGTGAAGATGATGTCGCGCTCGGCCATATCGGCCGGCGCGCCGACGAGGTGTGCGCCGAGCCGCGCGAGGGGAACCGCCTTCGAGCGCGTGCGATTGTAGACAGCCACGTCACACCCCGCGCGCAGCAGGCGTTCCACCAGCACCGTACCCATCCGGCCGGCGCCGATCCAGCCCACCTTCTTCGCGGTGTCCACGTCGTCACTCGTCACACGAGCCTCCTCCTACCAGATGCAAACGATTGCACGCGCTAGGCAGGACTGTCAACCGTTGTCCTTTGCCACTCGAAGACATGCGACCATAACCGTCGTGCGCCGAACGTTCCTCCTGCTGCTGCTCGTCCTTCCGCAGGCGTGCTCCCCGGGCCCGAGTTGTGGCCTTACGCCTCTGTCCCTGAAGTTCGACACGACGAACGGCACCGTGTCGCTCCGAGTCGAGACCGCTAACACCCCCGAAGAGAGAGCGAAAGGTCTGATGGGCCGCGTTACCCTTCCCGCCGACGAGGGGATGGCCTTCCTCTACGACGCGCCGACGCAGGAGAGCTTCTGGATGAAGGACACATCGATCCCGCTCTCGATCGCGTTCTGGGACGAAGATGGGCGCATCATCTCGATCCTCGACATGAGCCCCTGCACCGCCGACCCGTGCCGCACGTACTCGTCCGGCCTTCCGTTCACCGGTGCGGTTGAGGTCAATCAAGGGTACTTCGCGGACCACGGCATCCAGGTCCGCGACCGCGTTCACTTCGTAGCCTATGCGTGTGCCTGACTCCTGCCTTCTCTGCTCGGCCGAGCGGATCACGGCTTGGCACTATGAAGATGACGAATGCTGGGTGGCGGACTGCATGGTCTGTTCCACGCCGATGATCGTCTGGCGAACACACGGCCTCCCCGACCCGCACGACGAAGCTCGGTTGCTCTCGCACCTGGAGCGGGTAGCGGCCGAACGCTACGGCGACGAGGGCTACTGGGTCGACCCCGAGCGCCGCCGCATCCCCGAGCACTGGCACGCCCACGCGCGACCGGCCGGGGGCTTCTTCGACCCCGCGAGCGAGCTGTTCGGCAAGTACTGAGCCAGCGGGCTGGTAAAGCGTTCTCGGAACGCCCCGGCCTGTGGATACGGCTGCTCCTACGTGACTGCCCACGCGCTAGCGCGGGGAACTCCCACACGAGGCCCTTGCAGCGCGTTCGTCCAACGCGAGTTCGTGATCTCCGGCGCAGGGATCTCAGCAGCCTACTCCGGAGGTCCCGTTCGGGTCTACGCCTGTGGCGCCTTGTCCGCGGATCGGGATGGTGTCGGTGAGGCCGCCTGTGACTAAGACCGGTTACTCGCCTCAGTGCTACCGTTTCGGCGAGGTCGAGTTCCAGATGTCCCCGCTACTGCAAGCCGGAGGGTACGGAGTGGGACCTTCCGGCTAACTCTATGTCGTACGGTAACGAGTTCGCCTCGTACGGCAGCCCGAACTCGACGATCGTCCCGTTCTCCTTCGCCGGGCCGATCTTGAACCAACCTCCCGCCGACTCTGCCCGCTCTCGCATCGACGAGAGGCCGATGTGCCCCGGAGTGGGTTGCGAGATGTCCTCGGGTCGGATACCGATGCCGTCGTCGTAGATCGTCACCGCGAAGCTCGTTCCTTGATCCCGTAGCGACACAATCACCTGATCCGCCTGCGAATGCTTGCGAGCATTCGTCAGGGCCTCCAACGCGATACGGTAAGCGGTGTATCGCGAGGTGCCGCCTGGTTCGCGGCTGAGGTGACTCTCGAGCGAGTACGTCCATTCGCCTTGCGTCGCTAGCGCGAGATGCTCACGCAGCGCCGCCTCGAGGCCATCCTGGTCTAGCGTCCGTGGGTGCAGCTCGACCATCAATCGCCGAAGGCGCGCAACGGCAGTGGACACGACAGCCAGCACGCGGTCCACCTCGGGTTCGAGGGATGCGCCGACCGATCGGCGGAGGATCTGCAGTCGAAGGTCTGCCGCGGTCATCATCTGGATGGCATCATCGTGAAGATCTCCGGAGATACGTGATCGTTCTTCCTCCTGGGCCGAGGCAAGTCGACCGAAGAGGAGTCGCCGCTGCTCGACCGACTTCCGTAGGTCGTCGTAGCTCGCCTGCAGTTCTTCCTCCGCCTGGATGCGTTGCGATACGGCGTCCTTGAGCTCCCGCTGGGCGCGGTCTGCCGCGCTGCCGATCACGTGGGATAGGCGAGCAACCACGAAGCCGATGATCAGCAGGAAGAGCACAGCCGTCACCGCGGAAGCGAAGACGTCGCCACGGGTAGCGTGCTCGATCAAGGAGTTGGATATCCAGTCCTCGAGCAGCAGGAGGAGCGCGACGGTCGGCAGCAACGCCCGCAGGAGCCGAGCCCGGGTCGAAGGACCGATCAACATGTTGAGCGGCCAGGAGTGGGGACCTGCGGAAGCCACCAGCCCGATTCCCAACGAGATGAAAGCCAGTGAAGTCGGGAGCGCCACCGGGATCACGGTCCCGCCGTACAGCAGCGGCGCGCCATACCAGTAGCCCATCGCCACCACCGATCCAACCAAGGCGATCACGATCCCCGGGAGCGCGGTCCGGGTACGCGTTTGGGACGCCGGTAGTAGCAGCGAAGCGCCGGCCAGGACGAAACAGGACGCAGTTACGGGCGACATCCGCCCTATCGGCGTCTCTCCGAGCATCCGTGTGGTGCGGAAGAACCAGTCGTCCACCTTCAGGTCGTGACCGATCGCGAAGCCGATCAGAGTCTCGCCCGCCAGGAAGACGCTGAATGCCGCCGCCGCCACGATGCCCCGGCGCTTGGCACGGCTGTCGGGCCGGGTCTCGCGAAAGAGCACGGCGCTTCCCAACAGGGTGAACAGCAAAGCGGTGTTAGGAGCCATCGGGATGTAACCCTTCCCGAGGGCTGTGAACTCGCCCTGGCCGATCACCCATCCCGCGAAGGTCAGTGCTCCCGCGCTTGCGGCGACGGCCCCACAGACCAGGACGATCCGGCCAAGAAAGCTCCTGGCAACGGTCCGCAAGCCAGCGTCACCTCCGGTCATGCAACCAACCCGACGGCGAAAGGTAGGAGCGTCGATCGTCGCGTCCCGTGCCTCGCGCCTTCGAAGAGCGGTTCTACCGTGCCCGGCCAGGCCTTCATGGTCATGGTTGTGTATCGACGCAGCCAAAAGCGGGCTGAAACTGCCCCAACTCGAACCCACCGCCACACGCTGGGGGTGTCCGAGCGTGCTTTTCCTCGAAGGGGCTGGCGCTGTGGGTCGCTTGTCTACGCGGAAGGAGCGTTGTCCGCGGATCGAGATGGTGGCAGGCGGAGGTTGACGGCACAGCTTGACTGCGGTCAGGGGGTATCGTTCGCCAATGGCGGAACCGTTCGACCGCGAGGCCATCGCCAGGATCTTCAATGAGTACGCCGACGCGGAGTGGTCCCGCCACGAGACGAGTCCGTTCGCCCGAGTGAGCTTCCACGTCCACCGCCACTACCTCGAGAGGTTCGTAGCGCCCGGCGACAAGGTGCTCGAGGTGGGCGCCGGAAGCGGGCGCTTCACCGTCGAGCTCGCGCGGCTGGGCGCGCGTGTCACGGTGGTGGACATCTCGCCTGAGCAGCTTCGGCTGAACGAGGAGCACATCGCAGAGGCGGGTCTCGAGGGCGCGGTCGAGGCGCGCCATGTCGGGGACGTGCTCGACCTGTCGAGGTTCGAGGATCGCGTCTTCGACGCTGCCGTGTGCTACGGCGGTCCGCTGAGCTGGGTGCTCGACGGGGCGGATCGCGCCCTCGACGAACTCCTCCGCGTGATGAAGACAGGGGGGCACGTGCTGCTCGGCGTCATGTCGAGGTTCGGCACGCTGCAGGCGTTCTTGGCTGCGGCCGCGGAGGAGATCGAGGCGTACGGGTTCCAGGAGATGCAGGACATCGTCGATACCGGCTACCTGCCCGACAACCACTCCACCCTCGGGCCGATGCACCTCTACACGTGGGCGGAGCTGCGGGCGCTTCTCGAGCGCCATCAGTGCAACATCGTCGTGGCCTCGGCGGCCAACTTCCTCTCGATCGGGAACGACGAGACGTGTGAGCGCTGGACCCGGGACGATCCTGCGATGTGGAAGCGATTCCTCGCCTGGGAGGTTGCCTCGTGCTCCGAGCCCGGAGCGATCGACGGCGGCACGCACATCGTCGCGGTCGTCGAGGCTTGCTGAACCCGCCGGTCTACGCATAAGGAACGTTGTCCGCGGGCGAAGATGGTGGGGGGTCATGCGCACGTCGGGGCCTCAT
>JBGPKY010000110.1:0-8471 GCA_041486205.1 Actinomycetota bacterium | reverse complement strand
GCAGATTCGTCCGGTGATGGCGGTCTCGCGCGCCCCGGCGCGTGGTGGCCGTCTTCGGAGCGGGAGGGCCGGTGCAGGGGCGGGCTCCCCCAAATGCGAACTCGCGGTCGATCCTCGTGGGGGGCGGGCACTTCATAGACCCGGGCGAGCCGGACATCCTGAAGTTCGTTGGCGAAGTCCTCGGGCGCTGACGACGCTCGGTCCGCCGATGACCAAGGAACACGTCCAGGTGGCACTCTCTGCTATCGGCGTGTTGGATACGCCAGCGGCATCGCGAGCTCCTCAGTGGGTGTCGGGTTCGCCGAGGCGGAGCTGATGGACCCGGTGGTCGTCTCTGGTGGCGTGGCCCTCTTCGATCAGCTTCGCGAGAGCCTCGCTCGCCTCTTGCTTCGAGCGATACTTGTGGACCTCGACCCACCGGACTCCGTCCGGGTGGCGGGTCTCCACCACGAAGTACGTTCGCCCCTCGGCGGCATCGAGATCTTCATCGCCCACGAGGCTGGACACTCCTGCTACGAGCAACCACCTACCCTCGACTCCACCCATGCGTACCTCCCTTCTTCGCGAACCAGACTACGTTCGAGGGGCGTCGAAACCAGCCGCACTACGACGCCGGCCCGCCGGTCTACGAAAAGCTGAACCGCGCCCCCGCGCGTGCCACCACACGGATCACATAGGACAACTCGGGTAGACTCGGCCGCCGGAGGTCGCTGGACCTGTCAAAGCCCCCGAGACTTCCCGTTGATCCTGACCTTCCCGCCTCCTTCGCTGCTGCGCGTGAGGACCCGAATCTCAGAGATGCGGAGCTCGAAGCGCGGTCACTTGAAGGTGTGGACTGGACCGGTCGAGACGCGCAGGGGTTGCAACTCTCAGATAGCCAGCTGCGGTCGACAGATCTCACCGAGGCCTCGCTATCGCGGGCGCGTCTCCGCGACGTCGTCGTTCTGGACGGTAGTTGGGCCAACGTGACGGGAACCGATGTGTCGTTCAGTCGAGTTCGATTCGAACGCGTACGACTGACAGGCGCAAACCTTTCCGGATCCAGACTGGACAACGTCACGTTCGCAGATTGCCGCTTGGATCTGTGCTCGTTCCGGTTCTCGCAGTTGGAGATCGTTCGCTTCGACGGATGCAGGATGGAGGAATCGGACTTCTACGACGCGCAGCTGAGTTCAGTGATGTTCACGGACTGCGATCTGTCCGGTGTGACCCTCACGGGCGCTACGTTCGCTCGGAGTGAGATGCGAAGGTGCGACTTGTCCTCCGCACATAGCCTCGAACGGCTGCGAGGAGTTCGAATGCCGTGGTCGGACGTGATGCGCACCGCCGGAGAGCTCGCCGTGGGCATCGGGATCGAGGTTCTCGACGAGTAGCCGGTGCTTTCACTGCACCTGTGATCTCCTCGCCCCCACGCCAGCGAGAGTGCGCTTCAGCTTTGGACGAATGGTCGAAGAAGTCCATGCGCCCCGGCACGTACGGGCAACCGCGACGCCTCGTGCTCCATGAGCTGACTGATCGAGAGCTGCAGGACGTGACCGACAGCGCCTTTCAGTCACGCCTCAGAGACCGTTGCCCGCAAGGACGCAAGCAGGAACCGCCCACGCGCAGGCCCCGACGATTGCTACCACCAGGGCGAGGCCGGCGAATCGACGCCCGGACCGGGAGCGGCGCCGCCCCTCCTCGCGCAACCTAACAAGCGCAAGCACGAACGATATCGCCCCAACGAAGAACGCCCCGTCCCACAGGCTCTGTTGCCACCCGGGCGGCGGCGAGAACCCTGGGTCGGCCATGACCAGGCCTCGACCGATCGGGGGAACGCCATCGCCAAGGCAGCCACAGCGAGGAGCAAGGTGGCCAGCGTTAGCCAGGGTGGTCCGGGCTCGACGTCGGGCCGCTGCGGAATGGACGGCTCGTCCACTTGGCTCACCTCCTAGAAGGACCGGGGGGTGCGCCCCTCCGGGCGGAGGAGCGTGCACCCTCCGATGCGAACGAACACGTGAACGCTAGGCACGGACCCTGCGGCTGTGTCAGAGGCATGGGACCCCTGGGAGAAGGGACCGGCGCAGCGGTCGAGATCCCGCTACAGCATCTCCCGCACCCTCAGCCGCGCTACCGGCTGTCGGCAAGCTCCCGCAGCATCCCGCCCAACCCCGCATCTACGGATCCGGAACGTTGCCTTGCTGGGTGCCTCGCTTGCGATGTTCGGGCTCTTCGGGGGCGGGAAAGGGGCTGCGATCCGTCATCAAGAAGCCGCTGTTCAGGAGGAGACACGATGACCGAAGCGAACCCTTCAAGCCCCTTCCGGTTCAGTCCACCCGAAATGACATGCCACGGCACGGTCGACCTGGGGCTGACCAGGCTCCAGATCCGGTTCGGTCTGGAAGCAGACGTCCTTCGCCATCGGACACCGCGGGTTGAAGCGGCAACCGGGTGGCAGACGGATCGGGCTCGGGGGATCGCCGGTGAGCGCGGGCGCAGGGCTGCGCCGCCCGGGGATCAAGCGGGGCACCGAGGCGAGCAACGCCCGCGTGTACGGATGCCTCGGGTCCGTGAACAACTCGTCCGTAGGCGCGCTCTCGATGATCCGCCCGAGGTACATCACCATCGTCCGCTCGCAAACGTGACGAACGACGGCCATGTTGTGCGCGATCAACAGCAGGGTGAGACCAAGTTCCTCGCGAAGTTCCGCGAGGAGGTTCAGAACGGTCGCCTGCACCGATACGTCGAGCGAGGAGACGGGTTCGTCGGCGATCAGGAGTTCGGGCTCGACCGCGAGCGCCCGAGCGATGCTGACACGCTGGCGTTGCCCTCCCGAGAGCTGGCGAGGGTAAGCATGTGAAACCCGTTGGCCGAGACGAACGAGATCTAGCAGCTCCGAGCAGCGAGCGTCGAGCGCATCGCCGGAGACGATGTGGTGAACGCGCATGGCTTCCATCAGCGTCTGCCGCACCGTCATCCGCGGGTTCAGCGAGGAGTAGGGATCCTGGAAGATGATCTGCGCCCGTCGGATCGTGGTCGCATCGTTACCGTGCCCCAGCCTCACAGGCGCTCCGTCGAACAGCACCTGCCCATCGGTCGGCTGGTAGAGCCCCACGATGCAGCGGCCGAGGGTCGACTTCCCGCAGCCGGATTCACCGACCAGTCCAAGTGCTTCTCCCCGCCGGATCGTGAGGTTCACTCCGTCGACCGCCTTGAGCACGTCGGACGTGTGTCCGCGGAGCCGCGATACGAAACCCGGTCGCTGCACGGGGAAGTGCATCTTGAGATCGCGCACCTCGAGGAGAGGGGCGTCCGTCGTCACTCGCCCCTCCGGGCACTCGGGAGCCCATCCAGCGATGGGATCGCGTTCTGCGCGATCACCGGGTCGGCCAAGACCGAATCGCGACACGACGTCCAGTGTCTGCAGGCCGTCGCGTGGTCTCCGGCGAGCGGTATGAGCGGGAATGCGCCTGCAGCGCAGTCCTCCTCGGCGAAACGGCATCGCGGGCGGAAGCGGCAACCCGAGGGCGGATCGATGAGCTCAGGGGGGATCCCCGGGATCGAGTCCAAGACGTCCTTCACCTTGTCGAAATGCGGCACCGCCCTCAGGAGCCCGAGCGTATACGGATGGGTCGGCTCGACGAACACTGACTCGACCGGGCCCGTCTCGACGATCTGGGCGGCATACATCACCGCAACGCGACGGCACATCTGTGCAACGACGGCGAGATCGTGCGTCACGTAGATGACCCCCATCCCGGTCGAATCCTGCAGCTGAAGCAGCAGCTTCAGGATCTGATCCTGGATCGTCACGTCGAGCGCGGTCGTAGGCTCGTCACACAGGATCAGGTCCGGTTCGCAGGACAACGCGATCGCGATCATCACCCGCTGCCGCATCCCGCCCGACAGCTCGTGCGGGAAAGCCGCGAACCGGCGGTCAGGGTCGGGGATGCCCACTTGGCGCATCAGGTCGAGGGCTCGCTCGCGCCCGCCCTGCCTCGGGTAACCGAGGTGTGCGACCGGCCCCTCGGCGATCTGATCGCCCACCGGCATGACGGGGTTCAGCGCCGTCATGGGCTCCTGGAAGATGATCCCTATCGACCGGCCACGAACGTCCCTGAGCTCGCTCTTGGATAGCGAGAGCAGATCCCTCCCGCGGAAGAGTATCTCGCCCGTGGTGACGCGGGCGCCGCGCGGAAGCAGGCCCAGGATCGCGCGCAGCGTCATGCTCTTGCCGCAACCGGACTCACCGACCAGACCGAGCGTCTCGCCTTCGCCCAGATCGAAGGAGACTCCGTCGATCGGATGCACGACGCCTCGCCGCGTCGGGATCTCGACGTGCAGGTCCCTCACGGACAGGAATGTCTCGTCCACGTCACTCCGGCCTTAGCAGATCCGCGAGGCCGTCCCCGAGGAGGGAGAGCGCGAGCCCCGTCACGACGACGGCGATCCCGGGGATCGTCGCGAGCTGCCAGTTCGTCGTGATGAACTGCTGGCCGTCGGCGATCATCGAGCCCCACTCCGGCGTCGGCGGCGGTACGCCGAGACCGAGGTAGCCGAGCCCCACGATCGCGAGGATCGCGAACACGATGTCCGACATCGCGTAGACGATGGCCTGGGTGATGACGTTCGGCAGCAGATGCCGCAGGATGATCCGTTTGCGGCTGTAGCCGAGGGCTTGCGCTGCGAGTACGTATTCCTGACGCTTCGCGGCGAGGATCTCGGCTCGAACGATCCACGCGTAGGAGACCCAGTCGGTCACCGCGAGCGCGATGAAGATGCTGGTCGTGCCAGGGCCGAGCACGAACACGATGGCGATCACGAGAACGAAGAACGGGAACGCCAGGATGACGTCCACGGCCCTCATCGTCAGCGTGTCGGTCCAACCGCCGAAGTAGCCTGCGAGGCAACCGAGCGTGCTGCCGATCACGAAGGGCAGCAGGACGGCGAGGAAGCCGATGACGAGGTCGATCCGGGCGCCGTAGAGCAGGCGCACCCAGACGTCCCGGCCGAGCTGATCGGTACCCAGGAGGTGTTGTCTCGACGGATGGAGCAAAGCGTGGCTCGTGTCCTGAGGGATAGGGCCGTATCTCGAAAGGAGCGGCGCGAACACAGCCATGGCGAGCAAGATCGCGAGGATCGCCGAACCCGCGATCAGCGAGGGCGAGCGCCGTCTGGGCCCGCGGCCGATGACCCTTTCCTCAGGTCTCCAGGCGATCGCCGGGGTTCGCGCTTGCACCATGGCTACTCGAGCCTCACCCTCGGGTCGAGCAGCGAGTGAACGACGTCGGTCGCAAGGTTCGTGAAGATCACGAGCAGGGCCACCACGAACGTGATGCCCTGAACGACGGGGAAGTCTCGACGGTAGATGGAATCCACCATGAGCGCGCCCATCCCTGGGAGCGCGAACACCTTCTCGAGGATGATCGTTCCGCTGATCAGCCAGGCGATCTCCAGCCCGAGGATCGTGACACTCGAGATGATCGCGTTCCGAACCGCGTGTCTAAGCAGCACGCGTCGCTCGGGTATCCCCTTGGATCGCGCCGTCATCACGTAGTCCGACTCGAGGGAATCGAGCAGGCTCGCGCGCAGGCTCCTGATCAAGGTCGGTGAGATCCCGAGCGCCAGCGTGAGGCTAGGTAGGAACAGCGCGTAGAGGTGGCCGAAGATCCCTGACCCGTAGCCGCCTACAGGGAAGGCGTGCAGCGTGAGACCCAGGAGGAGGATCAGCATGATGCCGACCCACGGAGTGGGCATCCCCATGCCGACGAGCGGGATGGCCCTGACGACCTGGTCGGCGAAACCGTCCCGATGGGTCGCTGCAAGCACGGCCAGTGGGACCGCCATAAGGATCGACAGCACTCCCGCATACACGATCAGCCATAGCGTCACCCCAGAGGCGCCCAGGATGACGCGCGTTGCCGAGGACCCGTAGAAGAGCGACTGCCCGAAATCCGCGCGGAGGATCCGCAGCAGGAACAGCCAGTACTGCTCGAAGAGCGGTCTGTCCAGACCCCACTCGTGATGCAGCCTCGCAACCAACTGGGGGGTAGCTCGGATCCCGAGAAGCGTTATCGCCGGGTCGCCCGGGATCATGTGGATCATGAAGAACGTCACCAGCGTGACTCCCAGAGCGATCGGGATCATCAGGAGCAGGCGTCGCCGGAGGTACGCGGCCAAACTCATCCGACGACCGGTTTCATATCGCCGACGGCGAGAGCGACGGGATCCCGTTGCGATGGTGCGTCAGGAGGACAGCCACGCCTCCTCCAAGTGGTAGTTGCCCGTCGGGTAGACCGTCCAGCCACCGACCGAGTCCTGATGCGCGTAGATGTACGGCGCGTAGTAGAGCTCGACGAAGGGCGCTTCCTGTGCCACCGTCTCCTGGATCTTGGCGTACAACGCTGCCCGCTTGGCAGGGTCGATCGTGCGCTCTGCCTGGACCCCCCACTTCATCACGTCGGTGTTCGTGTAGTTCGTGTACAGCGAGTGTGTCCCTCCCCGGATCGGGTCGACGCACCACGGCGCGTTCTCATCGGGGTCGCCTATGTCGAGCGTGTAGTAGTCGGGCGCCATGTCGTACTCGAAGTGGTGCAGGAGCGCGTTGTGCGCGCTCAGATCGTCGGATCTGATGGTTACGTTGATGTTCAGGGCCTTCAGGTTCTCCTGGACGATCTGCGCGATCGCGCTGTTCACGGTGTCCCCGGCGACGATCGCGATGCTCGTGTCGAACCCGTTGGGGTACGAGGAGAGAGCCAGCTCCTGCTTCGCCGTCGTCGGGTCGAACCAGAGGCCCTGGGCGTTCTTGTCGTAGAAGCCCCACGACGGCGAGAAGAACGAGTTCGCGGGCTCACCGTGTCCGAACAGGACCGACTGGATGATCGAGTCGCGATCTACCGCGAACGAGATCGCGCGGCGGACGTGGACGTCCGCGAACTCGGGCTTCTTCTCGTTCATCCTGATGTAGCCGACCCATGTGGACGGGAACAGGTCCACCGACAAGTTCGACTCCTGCTGGAGGCTGGCAACGGTCGAGAACGGAGGGAACTCGATCACGTTCGCTTGGCCGCCCCGCAGCTGGAGCACCCGGGTGTTGTCATCCGGCACCACCGTGAAGGTGACGCTGTCGAGCAGCGGCTTGCCCGGCTGCCAGTAGTGTGGGTTTTTCACGAGCTTCAACTGTTGCCCCTTCGCCCAGCTGTCGAACATGAAGGGGCCGGTGCCGACCGGGTGCTGGAAGAAGTCGCTCGCGCTCGCCCCCCCCAGATCCTTCGGGAGGATCCCGGTCGAGTACAGGGAGAGATCGCCGAGGAGCGGGCCCCACGGGTGCTTGGTGTGGATAACGACCGTAGACGCGTCGGGCGCGTCGATCGAGTCGACCGAGGCCAGGATGTACCCGTTCGGCCCTTTCGCCGACCGCTCGAGCGTGAACTGGACGTCCGCGGCCTCCAGCGGCCGTCCGTCGGAGAACTTGATGTCGGGCCGAAGCGTAAACGTCCAGGTCAGCTGGTCGGAGGCAAGCTGGTGGTCGGCCACGAGCCACGGCTTCGAGCCCTGCCCGTCCGAGGTCACCGTGTACAGGCAGTCGTACATGTTGAGGACCGTCCAGATCGCCTCATTGTCGAAGACCGGACTCGGGTCGATCGAGGACGGGTCGGCCGTCCGGGCGAAGATCAGGTCGCCACCAGGGATCGGTGACCCCGACGCCTTACTCTTAGTGCCGCTCGAGCTGCACGCCGCGGCCAGCGAACCCAGCCCGCCCAGGCTCACACCGGCGACCGCTGCCGAGCGAAGGAATCTCCGCCGCGAGATCCGGCCGAACGAGCCTCTGCTCACTCCCGTCTGGTTCCCAGCTCCGCTCACCCCACGCCTCCCCTTAGCGGCCGCACCCCTTGCGGCCGCGACTCGACCCTCGCAGCGACATCTTCCGTCACGACGACTCTGCCCAACGTGGCGTCACTCTCGCGGCCCGTCAAGTACTCGACGACACCCGAGATCCATATGTACCCGCGTGCATCCATGTCTACGCCCATCTCGCCGCCCCTGGTCGTGACTTCGACCGGCATCGTCACTTTCCCACGAGACCACCACGTGTAGGCTGAAGCCCCGACTCCGGTCCCGCATGCCAACGTCTCGTCCTCTACACCTACCTCGTGGGTTCGAACGCGAGGTCCAGTGGTCGTTGACTCGACGAAGTCCACGTGTACATCCTCCGGGTGGCCAACACTACGGCAGAGGTCGTCGTGGCGCATGGCAGACCCGAGACGGCTCACGTCGGGACCTCGACGTCGGTCACTTCCAGTTGCGCCTTCTGGTCGATCCGTCCGCGCGGAAGCGGGTGCATCCTCCCGCATCCCGCCTTCGGCCGCGCAGCCAGGCTGCCGGAGATCTTGCGCGCGCACGGACCTCGGACGCGGCGAATTACTGAACCGTCCCCGCGATCGTACCCATCGCTTCGAGTGCCCCGTACACCTCGCGGAAATCGTCGGAGG
>JBGPKY010000109.1:0-8532 GCA_041486205.1 Actinomycetota bacterium | reverse complement strand
CCTTGATCGGACGCGAGGCCGAACGTTCGCCGTGCGGCGGCAACACCCGGCCCTCCCTCCGCGGGAACCACGACGACCGCGGACGGTCCATCGGTGTTCGTTTGGAACGTGGCCGCGGATAGCGGCCCGAGGAAGGCGTCCTGGAGGCTCGCCACCACTTGCTCGGTGTCGCGGCCGAACGTCGTGGCACCCACTCCGAGCTTCCCAGGCGACGCGTTCGAGATGATGAGATCGGTCCTGCCCTGGTCGAAACCACCGGGAAGGATGACCCGATGCGGCAGCGGGAACGGCACGCCGACGCTGGCTCGGATGCCGCCATTCTCATCCACTCCTAGAGAGGCCGCCGCCACCCGGCCTATCGAGACATCGACCCTGGCCGAAACCGTTTGCACGTCGAGCAGTGACGCATTCAGCCTGATCGCCATAGCGTGGTTCGCCTTCAAGGTGACGTCCGTAAGGTCGTTCGTGTTGACCGGAGCGGGACGGTCGTCGTTGTAGAGCGTGACGGTGAAGACCGCGGCAGTAGCGAACGGATCCATGATCACCGCGTAGGCATCCTGATGAAGGGCGGTCGTGCCGTCTGGAAGGAGCCAGTGCTTCCCCGCCGTCGGCAGGCACGGCTCGGCAGCGGTGCCTCCTTCGCCGCCGCCCGCGTGTGCTACCCATCCCGCCGCGACCCAGCCTCCGAAGTACTCGACCATCGACGCGTTATCGCGCGCATCGGCCGGCACTGGAACCTCGATCTTGCCGCCCGCAGGGACCGAGAGGGTTTGCGGCTTCGCCGGTTTCGAGGCGCCGACGGTGCTGATCCGCACGTTCACGAGTTCGGCGCCTGGGTTCGCCAATTCGAGCATCACCGACCACCCGGACGTCGCGTTCGAAGGACCTCCGCCGTGCGGGCAGAACCAGGCACCCGACGGCGCCACTCCTGTTGGTCCCGCCGCAAGAGCCTTCGGCCCGACCGACCGCTGCAAGTAGACGCCGCCCGTGGCGACGGATACGAGAAGCAGGAGGGCCGAAAGCACCTGACCGCGTGCCCTCATCTCGACACCGGCCTTCTGGTGATCCAGAGCGCGGCGAGCCAGATCATCGCCAGAACCACCATCTCGACGGTTCGGATCCACTGGCGGGAATACGTGACGTCCACTTTCGTCACGACGGCGGCACCGCCGTCCGCGGCGAACCCCATCCCCCAGCCGAACGCCGGATCGATCGTCGAGGGGCGACCGTTCACCGAAGCCGTCCATCCGTCGTCGAACTGCGAAGCGAGATAGACGAACCCTCCCCCGGTCGAACCCGCCCAGCCTCCCGCGTCCGGATGTAGCGCGATGGTCGCCACCGCCGGCAGTTGCGAGATGGAGCCGAGGTCGGATCTATGCGAGGCACGGGCGAACGCGGCCACGTCGGTCGCCATCGCCGGCGGGAGCGCGCGTGCGTTCCGGTAGATGACCAGGCCGCCGGCGGGAACGAGGTCTAGGTCGATCTGGGCATCCAGCCGTCCGGCCGCGGGCGCGGGCAGATCACCGGCCCTCGCGACGATGAACCGGACACCGATCACGGAAAGGAGCGCTCCCGCGTGACTCGTGTTCCCCGAAAGCAGCTCGCCGAGCGTTCGGCGCGCGTAGTCGTACCCGCCTCCCTGCGCCGCGCGGCCGATGTCGAGCGCGCCGTCACCCGCCTTCCCCGTGACCGCGAAGCGGACCGAAGCCGCCCCAGCGTCCACGATCCCCTGCGGATCGCCACCGGGTGCCGGGAACCGTTCTCCGTCGGGTGCGCCGATCCAAAGGACCCGGAAGTCGCCGGGGCTGCCCTGAAGGAGCGACCAGGCAGGCGTCTCCTGATACAGCCTGTCCGGCCCGATGGCCCAATCGCCTCGCACCGCCTCGAGGGCCTGTAGCCCGAAGCCGGCGGTCAGGACCAGCGCGAGAGCTCCGGCGGCCACCTGCCTGTAGCCGAACGCCTGCCGTTCGATGCCGGTAGCCAGCGTGACGAGGCCATAGCCGAGAACCATCGCTTGGGAAGCAGCGGCCAGCGCGACGTAGACCGGCACGTTCGACACCGCGTGCGGCATGTAGCCGGCAGCCGAGGCCCATGCGAGGAAGAGCCCCGAGATCGCCGCGATCATCGCCCGCCACGCTCTTCCACGTAGCTCCTTGCCCACGATGCTGAAGGCGATGAGCGCCGCGCCGGGAAGGAACCATGCCACCGGCCAGGAGCCGGGAGCGCTACCGGGCGCGAGCCTTGCGAGGAGCGAGAAGTCTGCAGTGCCGATGTAGCTCCCGAGACCCGCCCCCCGTCCCGCGACCAGATCCGGCAGCATCGGAAAGACCAAGAGCGAAGCCAGCACCGCGGACGCTGCCGCGAGCCAGAGTCCCCGCAGGCGGCGTGGCGAGAAGAGGAGGTGGATCGCCGCCAATACCCCAGCCGCGAGCCCAACACCGGGCATGAAGGCCACACCGATCGCGGTGACCGAACCGAAGCCGACGGCGAACCGCCACGACCGCGGCGGCCCTTCGCGCGAGAACGCCGCGTCGAGCCGGTCCGCGATCACCGGCAGCGCGGCCAGCGCGACCAACACGTCGATGTGCCCTTCCGAAAAGGCCCAGAACATCGTCGCCGACAGCCCGTAAGCCGCGGCGCCGAGCACCGCGGGGGCCCGGTATCCGGTCTGGCGTGCGAGTGACCTGAACGAAGCCACCACAGCGACCAGCGGCAGGCCGGCGAGGATCACCTTCTGGGCGAGCGCTGGACTTGCGAAGGAGACGCCTGAAACCGCGCCCATCGCCGCGAGCGCAGGACTCGCCGCTTGCGTACCGCCGAGTCCGGTCGTTCTGAAGCCCGAGATCAGCTCATGGAAGAACCCAGCGACCTGAGACGGGAAAAGGGGAAGCGCTGCGCCTTGCAGAGCACCAGGGCCGACCAGGCTTCGCAGAGCGACGGCGCCCAACACCGCTGCGAGCGCCCAGCCGACCAAGACGGGATGCGAGGCAGCGAGCGAGGCCGCACGAGCGCGAAGCCGAAGCTCCTCGGGTTCTTCGTCGATGCCTCGCTGCTCGGCGATGATCCGCCCTGCCGTCTCGAACCACCGCGGGAGCCGCAGCGCCGCCGACTCCATGAACCGTCTGATCGACCGATCGGGCACGCTCCGCACCGACTGCGCGCGAACCCGGCGCCGAAGCGTCCCGGGTAGGTGCGCGAGGTTCCAACCCCACGCTGCCAGCAGCTCGAACGCGTCCTCGAACCGTCGCGAGAGCAGCATCAGAGCGAGCCTCCCGACGCCGAGCACCATGTACAGCGGAAGCAGCCAGAGGAGGTTGAGGATGCCGTAGTTCTTCAGCATCGAAGCGAGCGCCGCCCGTTCGGCGTAGTAACTGGAGCTGCGATGCCGCTGGAGCCCCCTCCGCTCGCCCGTTGCGGCGGCGCCCCGGTGGCGCGCCTGCGCCAGCGGAGTCATCAGGACGCGGAACCCGGCGAGCCGCGCCCGCCAGCAGAAGTCCAGATCGTCGTGATGAGAAGCGAATCGCTCGTCGGGCAGGCCGGTTCGCTGCCACGCCTCCCGGGAGATCAACGTCGCGCATGAGGAAACGAACAGCACCTCCAGGACCCGGTCGTACTGGCCGTGGTCCATCTCCCCGTCCTGCAGCGGCGTGTATGGGTGGCCGAACCTATCGGTGGAGCGACCGACCTCGCGGAGGATCCGAGGGTGGTCCCAGTCGACGACCTTGGGGCCCACCACGCCGACCCTCTCCACTCCCTCGATGTTCTCGGCGGCGTCCACCAGCCGGGCAGCGGCGTCGGGCGCGAGCGCGGCATCGTCGTGCAGCACCAACAGGTAGTCGGCCGCCTGCACGACCGGAAGCTCCACCGCCGCTTTGAGCGAGCCCGCGAGGCCGCGGTTCTCACCCAGCTCCAGAACCCTTGCCGCCCCGAGCGCTCGCTCCAGGACTTCCTCGGAGCCGTCGGTCGAACCGTTGTCGACCGCCATCACTCCGAGACGGGGATAGGTCTGCGCGGAGAGGGACTGAAGGCACTCCCGGAGCCACGCGGCGCCGTCCTTGACCACGAGCACGACGAGGACGCTCGGAACGCGCACGGCGTCGGCGGGTAGGGAACGATCGGATGTCGTACTGACCATGGGGTTCGCTTCGTGCGCGGCGCAGCCTAGCACGGCCGGAGCCGAGAACCACGGAAGGGGGGCCGATGGCCCCCCTTCGCGGTGCAACTCGCTGAAGAAGAGAGTTACTTCTTCTTCTTCGCGGTCCGCCTCTTCGCAGGCCGCTTCGCTGCCGACTTCTTCTTCGCTGCCGACTTCTTCTTCGCTGCCGGCCGCTTCTTGGCCGCGGACTTCTTCTTCGCCGCAGGCCGCTTCTTCGCTGCCGACTTCTTCTTCGCGGCGGGCCGCTTCTTGGCTGCGGACTTCTTCGCCGCAGGCCGCTTCGCAGCCGCGCGCTTCTTGGCCGCCGGACGCTTCTTGGCTGCGGACTTCTTCGCCGCGGCCTTCTTCGCCGGCTTCCTCTTCGCTGTCGACCTCTTCTTAGCGGGAGACATCGGTCACCCCCTTTCCAACTGTCAGGACGCCATGCGTTTGAGGCGTCGCCGTTCCCGTTCGCTCATGCCACCCCACACTCCGTACCGCTCGTCGCGGCGAAGGGCGTAGTTGAGGCATTCGATCCGAACGGGGCAGTCCGAGCAGATCCTCTTCGCCTCCCTCGATGAGCCTCCCTTCTCGGGGAAGAACACCTCGGGATCGTGTTCCCGGCACCGCGCCTGCTCCTGCCAAGGGATGTAGTGATGCACCACTCTCTCCCCTCAGAATCACATCCGTGTGATTCTGAGGGATTCCGGGCCCTCTTGACAAGAGGGAATCTCGTGATGTTCGCGGTCTTTGCATGCATCCCCACATGAATGGTCTACATGGTTCCCGTGCACTTCAAGAGCATGAGGGGAGAATTTCGCCGGTCAAGGTGATTGACCGTTACCGTCAATCAGCTTGACGGAAACGGCCTTTCGAGCGCCGTTAGCCGCGCGCGTCTGCTGCGACGCGGTTCCCAGCGGCGATCACGCTCGTCTGGAAACCACTGCGCTGCACACGTTCATAGGTCGTGGTGCGTTGGGCGGGGATGCGCCCGATCGCGCGGATCGCTTCGTCGAACTGCGAGGGCTCCATCCGGATCCCCCACTCCGCGCCGGCCATGCGGCTGATGGATTCTTCCATCAATGTGCCGCCGAAGTCGTTCGCACCGCCCTGCAGGATGGTCTGGCAGGCCTCGACACCCATCTTGACCCACGACACCTGAACGTTGTGGATAACCCCATCGAGCAAGATCCGGGCCACCGCGTGCATCCTTCGGTTGTCCTCGAAGCTCGCTCCGGGACGGGCTTTGCCGGCCAGATAGATCGGCGCGTTCTGGTGGACGAAGGAAAGCGGAACGAACTCCGTGAACCCCCCGGATTCGCCCTGGATGCGCGCGAGACGACGGATGTGGAAAACCCAGTGCGGAGGCGCGTCGACGTGCCCATACATGATCGTGGAGGATGAAGTTATCCCCAACGAATGGGCCGTCTTGATGATCTCCTCCCATGTATCGGCCGGCAGCTTTCCCTTCGTCAGGAGCCAGCGAACGTCGTCGTCGAGGATCTCCGCTGCGGTCCCGGGGATGGTTCCCAGACCGTGCGACTTGCACTCCTGGAGGAACTCGCGGAACGAGACGCCGAGCTTCGTCGCGCCGTTCAGGATCTCCATCGGGCTGAACGCGTGGACGTGGATCTCCGGCGCCGCGGCCTTCACGGCGTCGAGGAGGTCGAAGTAGAAGCTGCCGGGGAGATCGGGATGGATCCCGCCCTGCATGCAGATCTCGGTTGCTCCCCATTCCCGCGCCTCACGCACGCGCTCGGCGACCTCCTGCAACGTCAGCGTGTACGACTCGGGGTCGACCTCTCGCTGCGCGAACGCGCAGAATCGGCAGCCCACGTAGCAAACGTTGGTGAAATTGATGTTGCGGTTCACCACGTAGGTGACGTCGTCGCCGACCGCCTCGCGTCGCAACCCGTCGGCGACGGAACAGAGAGCCTCAAGAGCCGGACCCTCGGCGCGGAAGAGGGCGAGAGCCTCAGCGTCGCTGATCCGCCGGTGTCGCTCGGCTTTGCGGAGAGCGGTCCCCATGTCCGCGTCGAGCCGTGCCGGCGGGACGACCTCGTGGGCCCACGCGCGCGTGACCTCGTTCTCGACGGACCCGAAGTCGCCGTAGACGGCGGCGGCGTCCTCCCGCAGGCCGGCGCCGTCGCCTTTGGCGAAAGTGAGGAGTGTGGTCCGAGGTTTCCAGGTCACGTCCGGGTCCTGCCAGGGGATCGGCTCGGGGACGCGACCGGGGACCGCCAGCCCGCCCTCCTCCATCAGCGCGGCGACCGGAGCCCGCATCTTCCCGGACAGGTACGGGTCGGGCCGGAGGGCGAACTCCGGGTAGATGGCCAAGCGCTCGTTGAGCACGAAACCGCGCTTGGCGGTGCGAGACGCGAGCTTCTCGATCTGCGGCCACGGGCGCTCCGGGTTCACATGATCGGGTGTGAGCGGGCTGACGCCACCCCAGTCGTCGATCCCCGCGTCGAGCAGGCGGAGCTGCTGCGCCGGCTCGGACAGGTTCGGCGGGGCCTGGAGGTGCATCCGCGGGCCGAGCACCACCCTTGCCGTCGCGACGGTGGCGAGGAACTCCTCCTCCCCCGGCTCGGGGGCGTCGTGCATCGCCGTGCCGGGCTTCGCGCGGAAGTTCTGGACGATGACTTCCTGGACGTGGTGGTACGTCCGGTGGAGCTCACGGATCGCGAACAGCGATCCGGCGCGTTCGCGGAGCGTCTCGCCTATGCCGACGAGGATGCCTGTGGTGAACGGGATGCCGAGGCGTCCCGCATCTTCGATGGTTCGAAGACGCACGGCAGGCACCTTGTCGGGCGAGCCGAAGTGGGGACCGCCTTTGCGGGAAAGCCGGTCCGAGGAGGTCTCGAGCATCAGACCCATGGACGCCGAGACGTGCTTCAGCCTCGCCATCTCCTCCCACGTCATCACGCCGGGGTTGAGATGAGGTAGAAGGCCGGTCTCCTCGATCACGCGGATAGAGACCGCGCGGACGTAGTCCAGGGTCGAGGCGTATCCGCGTTCGGCGAGCCACTCGCGGGCGACGTCGTAGCGGTCCTCCGGCTTGTCGCCGAGGGTGAACAGGGCCTCCTTGCAGCCGAGCCTCCGCCCCGCGTCGGCGATCGCGACGACCTCCTCCGGCGTCAGGAAGGGTGAGTCGAGCTTCGCCGGAGGCTTCGCGAAGGTGCAGTAGTGGCAGTGGTCGCGGCAAAGCATCGTGAGCGGGATGAAGACCTTGCGGGAGTAAGTGACGGTCCGGCCGTGGCCCAGGTCGCGCAGGCGCGCCGCGACGTCCATCAGGCGCTCGAGGTCATCTCCTCGAGCGGCGAGGAGCGCCTCGGTCTCCTCGATCGACAGCGCCTTGCCGGCTTCGGCGCGGGCGAGGGCCCGTCGGATCCGGTGGGAGGTCGCCTCGGCCATACGCCGCGAGCCTACTACGCTGTACGCGATGCGAGTGACGGCGCTGGCGGGCGGAGTGGGAGCGGGGAAGTTCCTCCGCGGGCTGGTCCGCGCGGTTCCACCGGCCGACGTCACCGTCATCGTGAACACGGCCGATGACATCTCGATGCACGGCCTCCACGTCTCCCCCGACCTCGACTCGGTGACCTACTGGCTGGGTGACGTTTTCGACCGAGAGCGCGGTTGGGGACGACGGGACGAGACGTTCCGCGCGACAGAGGAGCTACGGCGGTTCGACGCGGACGCCGCGTGGTTCGGCCTCGGCGACCTGGATCTTGCGACGCACCTTTACCGAACGCGGCTCCTCGCGGAGGGTCTCAGCCTCTCGCAGGCGACCGCTCGTATCGCGGCCCGGTTCGAGATCGCGGCGCTGATCCTGCCGATGTCCGATGAGCCGGTGACCACTCGCGTGGAAGTGGTCTCGTTCGGCCGCGAGCTCGATCTTCACTTCCAGGAGTACTGGGTGCAGCGTCACGCGCAGGACGAAGTGAAGCAGGTCCGGTACGAGGGTGTGGCCGAAGCACAACCCGCGCCCCGAGTCCTCGAGGCGATAGGGGGCGCCGACGCCCTGGTGATCTGCCCGTCGAATCCCGTCGCTTCGATCGGGCCGATCCTGGCGGTGCCGGGCGTGCGGGAAGCCGTCGCCGACCGTCGTGATCGCGTGGTGGGCGTGTCAGGGATCGTCGGAGGGGCACCGCTCGCCGGGATGGCGGACAGGCTGATGCCGGTGGCAGGCGTCGAGGTGACCGCGGCCGGGGCGGCCGACTGCTACCGCGGCCTGATAGGTGCGTGGGTGATCGACGAGGCGGACCGCGCCCTCGCGCCGCGGATCGAGGCGACGGGGCTCCGGGTGGGGGTTACGGACACGATCATGGCCGATGACCCCACCGCCGAGGCCCTGGCACGAACGGCCCTGGACCTTCTGCGGTGACGGTCGAGATCAT
>JBGPKY010000108.1:0-8585 GCA_041486205.1 Actinomycetota bacterium | reverse complement strand
ACTCCCAGGGTGACGTTTGGATGGATCTCGCGCAGGTGTTGCGTATGGCCGCCAAGCCGGCAGAGGCGGAGCAGGCCGCCCGCGAGGCGCTGGCCCTTTTCGAGCGGAAGGGGAATCGCCCGTCATCGAGCGCCGCCCGAGAGTTCATCGACGAGCTCGGTCCTTCACTCGCGTAGCCGACCGGAGACGATGACGCGATCGTCGGCGCCTCGCGTTGCGCGTGCTCGCCTCGGCAACTACGGTTCGTCTTCGGCTCACCGAACTCCACCTCGTTGATGCGCCTGGTCTCGGACCCTAGAGGCCGTTCATCCTGAGCCACTCAAGGCCCAGTTGCCCGACCTGTCATACATCGCGCGTCCCACGTGGTCTTGCGAAGGACTCCACACGATCGTCACGCCCGTCCGCTTCTCCATGCCGCTTCGGGGATCCGCCCCACTATCACGGTGCCGGCGCCCGGGGCCGAGCGCACTTCGAAGCTCCCGCCGAGGGTCTCGACCCGCTCGGCCATACTCCGCACGCCCACGCCTTTGGGGGCGGTCTCGGGATCGAACCCGGTACCGTCGTCCGCAACGGAGAAGGCGAGCCCGCCGCCGACGTGACGGATACTCACGGTCGCCCGCGAGGGCTTCGCGTGCTTAGACGCGTTCTGGAGCGCCTCGAGGCAGCAGTAGTAGACGGCGGTCTCGATCTCTTTCGGGTATCGCGCCATGCTGTCGGCGTCCACGACGACGGGGAAGGACAGCTTGCGGGCCCTCGCCTCGATGGCCGCGGCGAGACCCTCATCGGCCAGGACCGGTGGGTAGGTCCCCCGCGTCATGTCGCGGAGGTTGTCGAGCGCCTCTTGCGCATCGAGCTGGAGGTAGTTGAGCAGCGCCACCGCTCCGTCCGGGTCTTTGACAACGAGCGTCTTGGCGAGCCCGAGCTTCACGCTGATCGCCACGAGCTGCTGCTGCGCGCCGTCGTGGATGTTGCGCTCGATACGCTGGCGCTCGCCCTCCGCGGCGTCGACGAGCCGTCGGCGACCTTCGCGTCCTTCGACCTCGAGCCGCTCGCGCCGCCACGCGATCAAGCCGGACGATCCCACCGCGAGCGCGAAGAACGCACCCTGTCCGGGTCCGCGGAACGCCGTGAAGCGTTCGGTCGACACCGTCTCGGTCAGGATCATCGTGGCGAACCACAGGAGCGTGACCGCGCCGGCGGCCCAGTGCGTGGGCATGAAGGTGGAGAGCGCGAGGCTCGCAAGGGTGAGGCCGAGTGCCGGCAGGATCCACGCCGCCGCCGTCCAGTCGGCCCCGGGCAGCGCGACGGCCGCTGCGCCGACGACGATCCCGGCCACTACCAGCACCGCGGCGGAGCGCAGCAAGACGAGCCGGAAGCTGGACATCGGCGCCGCCTGTGTGACCTCGTACATAGGGTCGATCCACGGTCCGTACGCCGCCGCGACGCCGGCGACGGGTATGAGCGGCGCGGTCAGGAGGAAGAAGAGCGTCCCGCCCGGCGAGCCCGAGCTCGCGGCCCAGGCGGAGAAGCCAACCGCGACGGCCGCCGCCCTGAACCACGAAAGCCGGAGTGAGGGCGTCGCGGCCAGGAGCCTCGCCACGTGATCGCGCACACCCACGCGCTCGAGCACGCGCTCGAGCGGCCCGCTGGACATCGGCGTCGCGATCGCCGCCGCCGTGTTCATCAGCGGACGGCCTCCGGCGCAGTTGTGGTCGCCACCACACGATGACGCAGGAGGCCGAAAGCCATCCGGCGAAGGGGGTTGGCTCGCGCCGGGTCGCGGCCCGCGATGACGAAGACGACGAGCGAAGCGGCGAACGCGATCGTCCATCGGCCGGAGAGATCGAACCGCCCCGAGCCGATCGGATCGAGCGGGAACGGGCGCCAACGCGGCGAGACGAACGCCGACGCGGCGAGCACGATGAGGAGCGCCGGAGCCGCGAAAACCCCCGCGCGCTCGTCGCCGACGAAACGTGAGCCGATCGCGGCCAGCGCCAGCGTGAGCGCGAGCATCCCGGTGAACTCGATCCACATCGCACCGTTGATCTGCTCGAGGCCGGCGTAGGCGAGGATCGCGCCCCAGAGCGCGAGCAACGCCGGCAGCTGGACGGCCATCCGAACGCCTCGACGGAGCAGGAGCGGTGTCGGCGTGCCGCCCACGGTCTCGGCCGAGGGATCGTCTAGGACGAACGCCGCGGAGAGGCAGAGCGCCACCGCGGCGAACGGGACGTGGGCGTTGCCGATCTGCCCTCGCTCGTGCAGCCCGGCGTAGACGATGAAGAAGCCCAGGGCGCCGCATGCCGGAACGGGGGGCCAGCGGATCGACCGGGCGGCGATCGGCACGAGGAGCCGCGCCTGGATCGATCGCAGGCGCGACTGGCTCACCGAAGCCCTCCCGGCGGGAGCTGGGTCGCGGCGGCGCCGGCCATGAGTGCGAGTGCGAGGCCGGCGACGATTAGTCGGAGTAGTGTCCGGCGATCTCGAACGAGCGCGGCCGCGGATGCGACGACGATGAAGCTCACCAGATAGGTCACGTGCCGCCCCATCCGGATTCCGCTCGAGGTGGGAGCGACCCACGGGATCACCCACACGAGGCCGGTCATGACCTGCGCGACCAGGACGACGGGGGCGGTGACCGGGCTCGGGATCCAGCGCCCGAGCGCCACGGCCAGCGCGCACATCGCCGCGACCGTGAGCGGTATCTGCACGAGGAGCGACAGGTCGACGTACGGCGCGATCTTCGCGTCGGCCTCCAAGGCTGCGCCCCCGATAACCCCGAGGAGCGAGGCGAGCACGACGGGACCGAACAACCCACCGAGCAACACCGCGGCGGTCCGAGTTTCGGCGGGCGCCGGGAGCGATCCGAACAGCTCGAGGACGCGGTCGCGGCGTGCCCGCTGGGTCGCGAGGCTGGCGGAGATGAACCCTCCTGCCACCAGGCCCACCGCGATCCCACCGACCAACCATCCGATGTTGCCGTTGCTGCCGACCGCCCTCGTGATGAACAGGGCACAGACCCCCATCGTGCCGAGGAACACGGGATGGACCAGGATCTTCCTCGTCTCGATCCCGGCGAGCGCGAGCACGACGCGGGGCGACGGGAGACGATCGGATGCTTGGGTCGCGAGGGCGCGTGCCTCTCGCACCGAAGCCCGCACCGAGGTGACCATCACGCCGCTTCCTCATCGAATGCCTTCGTGCCGACGAGGAGCAGGTAGCCGTCCTCCACGGTCGGCTCCACGAGCTCGGCGCCGCTCGGGGCGCTCCCGATGTTGCGATGCCGGCCGTCGCCGGTGCGCCATGACAGGTGGGCGTCCGGCGCCCGCTCGGCCGCGAGCCACACGCGACCACGCGCCACGTCCGCCAGCTCCTTCGGCGTGCCGTCGAACAGGGTTCGCCCCTCGTTCATGACGACGACGCGCGGGCAGAGGGCGGCGACATCCTCGGTCTGGTGCGTCGACAAGATCACGGTTCGGTCGGTCGATCGCTCGGAAACGATCTCGCGGAACCGCAGTCGCTGTTCGGGATCGAGCCCGGCTGTGGGTTCGTCGAGGACGAGCAGATCGGGGTCACCGAGCAACGCCTGCGCGAGTGCGACGCGCCTGCGCATCCCGCCCGACAGCGCCTTGATCTTCCTCCCCGAGACGCCCTCGAGCCCGACGAGCTCGAGCACGCGCCTAACCTCGTCGTGCCGTGCGCGCCTGTCGACCATCTCCTTCAAGATCGCGACGTAATCCACGAACTCGAAAGCCGTGAAGTTGCGGTGGAACCCCGGCTCCTGCGGCATGTAGCCGAGTCGCCGACGGATGGCGAGTCGCTCGTCGGGCTTGCCCGGATCCCATCCCAGCATCCGGAGCTGTCCAGCGTCGGGCGCGAGCACGGTCGCCATCATCCGCAGGAGCGTTGTCTTGCCCGCCCCGTTCGGCCCGAGCATCCCGGTGATGCCGGCGTCCGCGTCGAACGTCACGCCCGCGAGAGCTCGCGTCCGCAGGAAGCTCTTCTCGATCCCGCTCACCTGCACGGTCGGAATGCTCATTCCGTCACCCCTTGCTCGAAGGCCTCGCGACGTCGAGCGATCACGAACGCTGACAGCGCGATGACGACGAGGAACGCGGCTTGCCCGCCTCCTCGGAAGATCACGAAGCGGTCGTCACCCCGGTAGGCGGCGACCAGTGCGACCGTGACCCAAACGAAGGTCACGGATCCAGCAGCGACGAGCGGCCGCAGCCGAGTCGCCAGTGCCAAGCTCGCGGAGGTGAGCCCGAGCGAAGGCAGGAGCCAGGCAACCGCAGCCCAATCGAGCCCCGGCAGCGCGAGCGCCGCCAAACACGCGAGCACGGTGGAGGTTCCCAGCACAGCCGCCGCCCGCGTCATCAGCAGCCCGAACGACCGCATGGGGGAGGCGAGGCTCACCTCGTACGTCGGATCCATCCCGGGCCCGTAGGCCACGGCCACGCCACCCACCGGCAGCAGCGCCGCGACCACGAGGAACACGAACATCCCGAGCTCTCGCCCGCCCTCGGTGACGGCGGCGTTGGCCGCCAAGACCGCGAACCCGAGCGCCAGAGCCTCGGCGCCGAGCCACGACAGGCGGAGCGACGGCGTCGCTGCAAGCAGACGAGCCAAGTGGTCGCGAACCCCGAGCCGAACCAGGCCGCGCTCCACGACTCCCGGCCGAGGAGCGTCCACGGCCTCGGTCACCTCGGCCCAGATGCGGTCGAGTTGCTCCTGGTCGGACACGCCCACCACGTCGGCGCGGCACCGATCGCACGCGAGGAGGTGCGCCTCGAGCGAGTACGCCCTGGCCTGATCCAGGGCGCCGCTCGCGTAGGAGGACAGCAACATCGTGTCGGCGTGCCACGTCGTCATGCGAGCACCTCCCGGAGCTCCGCACGCGCCCGCATGAGCCGCGTCTTCACCGTTCCCTGCGGGATCCCAAGCAACCTCGCCGCCTCCTTGGTCGTCAGCCCGTCGAGAACCGTCGCCTGCATCACCGCGCGCAGCTCGGGGGACAATCGGTTGAACGCCTCGCCGAGGTCGCCGTACTCGATGCCGATCAGCACCTGCTCCTCCGCCGAGGTCATCAACTCACGGCTATGCGCGGCCACTGGGATCGGAGCAGGATGGCGGCGGAGACGATCGATCAACCGCCGGATGCCGATACCCCAGATCCACGCGGCCACCTCGCCTTGCCCGCGGTACCGCTTCGCGCCCTTCCACACCGCCACGAACGTGTCCTGCACGACTTCCTCCACGAGACCAGGATCGGCGCAGCGACGGGACAGGCGGAGTACCAGCCACGGCACGTGCCGCTCGTAGAGCACCCGCAAGGCACCGCGGTCGCCGGACGCGACCTCACCGAGCAGGTCGTCGTCGGCGCGTGGCTCTTCCTGTCGCGTGCCCACCTCACACCCTTTGTCGTCGTGCGGCCCCGGATCGGTTCATCGGCATCGGACGCCTTACTCGGGCCTTGGTCCAGGGTGCGAGCACGGCGAAGGGGTGGCCGGCAGGCCACCCTTCGAGCACGAGACCGTAGCTAACCGATCGATTCGGCGCCGCCGCACCCGATCCGCGACGGGCTCACCCCTTGGCGATGCTCCCGGCAAGGTCGCGCATGGAGACCACACCCACGAGGATCTGCCCCTCCATCACCGGCAGATGCCGGAATCCGCCTTCGAGCATGCGATCGAGGGCCTCACCCACCGAGGCGTCCGGGCCGATCACCACCGGACCTTCGGTCATCCATTTCGCGACGCGAGACACGCGGCCGGCGTCAGACTCGCGCGCGAGCGCCCGGAGGATGTCCCGCTCGGTGAAGATGCCAGCGAGCTCACCAGCGTCCAGCACCAGGACCGAGCCCACTCGGGCTGCGGACATCACGCGTGCCGCGTCCATCACGGATGCCGAAGGCCCCACGGTGACCAGGTCGGTGCTCATCACCTCGCGAACGGCGGTCCCCATCTCGTCCCCCTCCCTTCGAGATGCCTCCTCTCGAACCGTACTGCCATAGAGGGGTGACTGAGAAGACGGTTTACTGAGGGGTCCGGGCGCCTTGCCGCGCCGGTCGGTTCGATCCCGTCTTCACGATCGATCGAGGCTCTTGCCGGGGTCTGGGGAGTAGGGTCGAGAGGTGTCTTCCCTTGGAGCGGCTCAGGGACGCTTCGCCGAAGCCCGCGTCGCACACCTTGCGACCGTCCGCCCCGATGGGGCGCCCCACGTCGTCCCCGTGATCTTCGCCCTCGACGGCGACAGGGTGTGGCTCGTTGTGGACGAGAAGCCGAAGCGCAGCCGCGAGCTGCAACGTCTCGCGAACGTTCGCGGCGAGCCGCGGGTGAGCCTCCTCGTCGACCTGTACGACGAGGACTGGGGACGCCTCTGGTGGGTGCGCGCCGACGGCCGCGCTCGGATCGTCGGCGAGGGCCCTGAGTTGGAGCGCGCTGTCACCCTCCTGCTCGAGCGCTATCCGCAGGAACGCGAGAGTCCGCCCGGCGGACCGGGCATCGTCGTGGAGGTCGAGCGCTGGAGTTACTGGCCGGAGGACTGAGCCGATACGAAGTCCGCGCCCACGTGTCCGCGACGTGGGCCTACGCGGGAGGGATGTTCTGGGCTGAGGCATGGCCGTCACTTGTCCGTCCCGCGCTCACCACGACCTCATAGGACCCCAGGTAAGAGCCCGGAACGTCTCGGCTCGGCGATCTGTCAGTAGGACGTGCGTTCCTCGAGACGATGGGGGCTTCGGCTCGCCGTAGGCTTCCTGTTCGCGATCTCCTTTGCGACGGGCCCCCCGGCAGCGGGCGAGCTTCCGAGATCGAACCTGAGCCCGGTAGCTCGCTCGAGTCCGGGGACGCCCAGGGTCTCCGATAGAGCCCGGATCGCCTACGAAGTGAACCCCGATGGTCCGAACCACATCTACACGTCCGCCCTCGACGGGAGCGATGCCAGTCTCCTAGTCAAGGGCCGCGACCCGGCGTGGTCTCGGGACGGCATGCGGCTCACCTACCGCACCGGCAACCCGCAGCGAGGGGGTGGTATCCCGACCAAGATCCACGTCATACACGGCGATGGCACTCACGCCCGCGTCTACGAGCCCGACGTGGGCGGGGAAGCCTCGGGTGAGGCGGGCCCGATCGTGTGGTCACCCGACGGCAGATGGCTCGCGTTCGACACCCTCGGCGGCATCTACGTGATCCATCCGAACGGGAACGGCTTGCGCCTGGTCTCGGCGTTCCCGGGTCACCGCCTCGCCTGCTACGACCTCGAGCCGTCGTGGCGTCCGAACGGGAGGGCGCTCGTCTTCGCTGTCCTTTGCGATGGCGGGAACATGGGGCTCTGGACGGTCGGGATCCGCGGGCGGCACCGCAGACAGCTCCTTGGGACCGACGGTTCACTGGTCGACGCTTCTCAACCGTCCTGGTCACCGAACGGACGCCGCATCGCGTTCGTCGGCGTTCGCGAGAAACGCCATCATGGCTACGCGTACGACCTCTACACGATCCGTCCCGACGGCAGCGGCCTCACTTCGCTGAAGAACGGGCCGAGCTATCCGAGCGACCCTGTGTGGTCGCCGCACGGGGCGAGGATCTCGTTCACCGTCTACGGCGAGGGCGTCTTCGTCATGAACCGGAACGGGACCCATGCGAAGAAGCTCCGCCTTGGCTCGCCCGACGCTTGCTGCCTCGCCTGGAACCCGGATCGCGCATAGCCCGCTGCCCCCTTATAGGGCAGCGGTCGCAGGTTCGAGCCCTACAGCGCCCGCCGGACCGCACTTCCTGCCGTTGGGCAGACGAACGCGCTGAGGCGGGTGCACAGGGTCTCCGCGGAAACGCCCCCCGGTATGATGCGGAGATGCGGCCGAGGCCGGTTGGCCGGGTGATCATCGCTGCCTTCGTATCCCTTGCGCTGGTAACGGTCTGGGCGCTCGCCACGCGCCCCGGCGGGTCACGTCCGGAAACCGGACCCATGTTCTGGGTGGCTCCGAACGGGAACGACTCGGCTTCCGGGTCGAAGGCCGATCCCTGGCTAACCATCCAGCATGCGGCCTCTACGGTCCCACCGGGCGCGACCGTGTATGTCCGTAGCGGTGTCTACCACGAACTCGTCAACGTCGAGGTGTCGGGGAGCGCTGCGGCCGGTCCCACGGTGTTCCGAAACGCGCCGGGTGAGCACCCGATACTCGACGGCACGGACCTGGCCGTGCCGACGGCCTTCCACGGGTTGCTTTCGATCGACTCCCGGAGCTACGTGACGATCCAGGGATTCGAGGTCCGGAACTACAAGTCCGCCCAAGCCGGACACGACCCCGTCGGCATCTGGGTCACAGGCGCCTCGGACCACATCTGGATCCTGGACAACCGCGTGCACAACACCGAGACCGATGTCCAGGCCAGGAGCGGTGGCGACGCGCACGGCATCGCGGTCTACGGAACCGACTCCAACCATCCCATCGACCCCGTCACGATCTCGGGCAACGAGGTGTTCGACTGCAAGCTCGGCTCCAGCGAGTCGGTCGTCGTCAATGGGAACGTGGCTGGCTTCGCCATCACCCACAACAGCATCCACGACAACAACAACATCGGTATCGACGT
>JBGPKY010000107.1:0-8592 GCA_041486205.1 Actinomycetota bacterium | reverse complement strand
TGGATCGGCCGGCTCGACGCGTCGACCTTCCGCGGCATGAACGAGATCCGCCACATGGCCCTCACCACGCCGCTCACGTGGCTCGCGCGCGCGCTGAACGTGATCGGGAGCGGTTTCGTCACGATCCCGCTTCGCGCACTCGTCGGCGTGTGGCTCGGGTTACGCCGGCGCTGGAGAGCGTTCGCGACGTGGCTCGTGACGTGGGGCATCGCCGAGCTGCTCCTTGCGAGCGCGAAAGCCTACTTCCACCGCGGACGCCCGTTGCACCCCCTGGTGGCCACCTCTGGTTATGCCTTCCCATCGGGTCACGCGGTCGCCGGGGCGGCCACCGCGGTCGCGCTCGTGCTTGTCCTGATGCCATCCGGTCCGCGGCGACGGAAGTGGGAGGCCCTGGCGATCAGCTTCGCGTTCGTGATGGCGTTCTCGCGCGTGTACCTGCAAGCGCACTGGCTCTCGGACGTCGTGGCAGGTGTGCTACTCGGCACCGGCGTAGCGCTCGGCTCGGCCGCGATCGTCACCGAATTCCGCGAGCACCTGCTGGCGCGGTTCGCGCGCAAGCGGAACACCTAAAGGCCCGCGCCTTCCGCGACCGCCGCTTCCTTCGTGGGTACCGGTTTGCGCCAGCTCTTCTTGTGCCGCCAGATGAGGTACGTCAATCCGCCGAGCGGGATCTGGAACCCGTAGCTCAGCGCCCGGAACACCAGCACCGCGGCGACGATCTGAGCGTGGAACACGTCGTCGGGAACGCCGGCGTGATGATCCCGGCCGGCGAGGACGAATCCGGCGATGTAGCCAAGCTCGACGATCCCGACGCCGCCCGGCGTGATCGGAAGTGCCGTGATCAGCCGTCCGAAGGCGAAGACACCGAGCACCTGCGCCGTGCTGATCTGGTGCTCCGAGACGCCGACGTGACGAACCGCGAGCAGCAACACGAGGAACAACGCGAGGTGGCTCACCACCGTCGAGACCGTGAGCTTCACCCACTGCTTCGTGACAAGGTCGATCGTCTCGCGCCGGAACCGGACCGCTCGTTCGCCCCAGTCTATGACCGGCGACTTGCGGAAGAGCTTGCTCAGGAACGACATCGCGCGCCCGAGCCCGTTCCCGATGCGACGCGCGAAGGCCTTCTTCCAGAGCACGAGCGCGAAGCCCACGACCGCCCCGAGGAGGGCAGTCACGCCGATCACGGCGGCGACCAAGAGGCCCCCGGTCGTCTGTCCTTCGCTCACGAGGAACACGAGTGCGACGATCGGCAGCCCGAGCTTCATGAACATGTTCCATATGCCGGTGACGAGGACCGAGAGCGCGACCTGGCTGTTCGTGAACCCCCACGAGCGATACATCGCGTAGCTGACGCCGACGGCGACCATGCCGCCGCCCGGCAGCGTGTTCGCGATCGAGGTCGACGACTGGTTGTTCACAGCCGCCTGAGCGATCGTGAGGCCCGGCATCGCCGCCGTCTGCTGCGGCCAATAGGTGGTTAGATTCAGCAACATCGCACCGACCAGCGACGTTATCTCGACCCACGTCATGCCGGCGATCGCTCGCCACACCGCGTGGTAGTCGGCGATCTTCGGGATCGCGAACGCGAAGATGCCGGAGACGATCGCGAGCGAGGCGAAGAGCTGAAAGGTGCGCCAGATCCGTTTCCATCCGGGTCGTGGCCTGGCGGTCATCTCGCCAATATCACCTCGGGGCGAGCCTTGGCACCTTCGTCGCGATACACACCGACCAGACGGTCGTCCAGACCGTAAACGCCGTACGGTCCGTCGATGCCGGCGGGTCCGAGGATGCGGCCGTGCCCCGCCGCGACCGCTTCCTCGGCGGTGAGATCTATGCGCGGTAAGTGAGCTACTGCAGCCTCGACCGGAAGCGGTTCGCCAGGAGCCTCGGGCGGAGCGGCGTCGCCGACCGTGAACGGTCCGGTCGCGGTGCGTCGCAAGGCGGTCAGATGTGCGCCGCAGCCGATCGAGGTTCCGACATCGGCCACGAGCACCCGCACGTAGGTCCCGCCAGAGCATGTGACGGCGAACCCGAACGAAGGCGATTCGAACCTCGTCAGCTCGAACGCGTCAACGCGGACCGGCCGCGGCGGCGCTTCCAACTCCTCACCCTTGCGCGCGGCGTCGTAGAGCCGGCGACCACCGACCTTGACGGCCGAGTAAGACGGCGGTCGCTGCATCGACCCGCCGGCCAGCGCGTCCATCGCGCGTTCGAGGTCTTCTCGCGCGACCGCCACGTCCGCTGTCGCGATGACCTCGCCGTCGGCGTCGAGCGTCGTCGTCTCCACGCCGAGCAGAGCGGTTCCCTCATAGGTCTTGGGGAGATCACCCAGGAAGCGCAGCAGGCGCGTCGCGCGGCCCACGCCGACCAGCAAGAGCCCGGTGGCCATGGGGTCGAGCGTTCCGGCGTGGCCGACCTTTCGGGTTCCGAGTGCAAGTCGAACCACGTCTATGACGTCGTGCGACGTGATGCCCTTCGGCTTGTCGACGAGCAGAAGGCCCTCCGGCGCGGTCACGGCTCCACGGGTTCGCCGCGCAGGGCCGACTTCAGCCGTTCCACTGTCTCGGTCATCCCGTGCTTCGACGTGTAGCCGGCCGCGAGACGGTGTCCGCCACCGCCGAACGCCGAAGCGATCGCCTGAACGTCGTGGTCTCCCCGAGACCGCATGCTCACTTTGAACCGGCCGTCGCGTTGCTGCTTCACGAGCGCGGCTACATCTGCCTCGCGCGCCGTTCGGATGACGTCGATGAGATCGTCGGCCTCGTTGGGCTCTACACCGGCCTCCGCCAGGTCGGCCTGCGTGAGGTAGGTCCACACCATGTCGTCATGGGCTTCGAGCACGAGCCGCCGCAACGCCGTCCCCAAGAGTCGCAGGTACGCCGTCCCGTTGTCCTCGTACAACGTCTGCACGAGTCGCGCATGGTCGAAGTCGAAGCGCCTCAGCGCGGCTCCGAGCTCAAGTGTTTCTGGCCGCACCGCCGCGTACTGGAACCGGCCGGTGTCCGTGACCAGCCCGGCGTAGAGGCAGGTCGCGGTCTCGGCCGTCATCCCGCCGCCCATCGCGTCGATCAGCCGGGAGACCAGCTCGCAGGTGGACGAGGCTTTCCCGTCGACGAGCGGGATCGTCCCCAGGCCTTCGTTGCTGATGTGGTGGTCGATCCAGATCAGCTCGCGGGCCTTCGACGCGCTGGCGGCGAGCATCCCGAGCCGGTCGATCGAAGCCGTGTCGCACGTCACCATCAGATCCGGTTCCTTGGGGAACTTCGCAGGCTCGACGAGCGCCTCGATGCCGGGCAGCATCCGCGTCCAACGAGGCAGCTCGAAGGGATCGTTGCCGAACGAACCAACGGTCTCGGTGCCACGCGAGCGCAGGTATACCGACAGCCCGAGAAGCGAGCCGAGCGCATCAGCGTCGGGATTCACGTGACAGGCGATCGCAACATGCTTCGCCGCGCCGAGCACCTCCGCCGCGCGGGTCAGCGCGCCTTCGCTCATCTTCCCTCCCGGTGGAGCTGCCGGATCAGCTCTTCGATACGCGCGGTCGTCTCGATGGTCTCGTCCTCCACGAACTCCAGGTCGGGCAGGAACTTGAGCCGGATCTGGTGGCCGATCACCGATCGGAGATGCGGGCTGGCCGACCGAAGTCCGGCTCTGGTCGCCGCCCGCTCCTTCTCGTCGCCCAGGGCCGTGTACAGGACACGGGCGTGCCGCAGATCGGGAGTGACCTTGACGCCCACGACCGTGACGAACCCCACGCGCGGGTCCTTCAACTTCAGGATCTCCTCCGCGAGGATCTCCCTGAACTCCTCGGAGACACGGCTCGGCCGCGTTCCCTCAGTCATCAGGGTAATGGAGCGAAAGCTCCGCCTCGATCACTTCGATCTCGCTCCAACGTTCGACGAACTTCTCCACCTCGTGCATGACCTTCCTCACATGGAACCGTTCGGCTCCCGTGGCCGCGACCGCGAGCGTCGTTCGCTGCCACAAGTCGTGGTGGTCCACCTCGGCGACCGACACGTTGAACTTCGAACGGATACCCGCGGTAAGCGTCTTCACGACGTGCCGCTTCTCTTTCAGCGAGCCGCACCCGGGGATGCGGAGATCGAACCGTTCCAGCGCAACCAGCATCACGCCCCCGAGCGAGCACTACAGCGATCGGGCGACTTCCTTGACCTCGAACGCCTCGATGACGTCGCCTTCCTTGATGTCTCCGAAGTTCTCGATCCCGATCCCGCACTCGAAGCCTTCGGCAACGTCGCGGACATCGTCCTTGAACCGCCGGAGCGACCCGATGCGGCCCTCGTACACGACCACACCATCGCGGACCACGCGCGCCCGCGCGTTGCGAACGATCGTCCCGCCCAGCACGTAGCAGCCAGCGATCACGCCGATCTTCGGAACCCGGAACGTCGCGCGAACCTCGGCGCGCCCCAGTTCCGTTTCACGCTCCTCCGGCTTCAGCAGGCCGCCGAGCGCGGCTCGCACGTCGTCGATCGCCTCGTAGATGACGCGGTAGAGGCGGACGTCCACACCTTCCTTCTCGGCCAGCTCACGGGCCTTCACGTCGGGCCGGACGTTGAACCCGATCACGATCGCGTTCGATGCGAGCGCGAGCGCGATGTCGCTCTCGGTCACGGCCCCGGCCGCGCTGTGGATCACGCGGACGTGCACCTCGTCCTGCGGGAGTTTCGCGAACGCGTCTGCCAGGGCGCCGAGCGACCCCTGGACGTCGGCCTTCACTATGAGGTTCAGCTCGGGCGCCTCGGCCGCAAGGGCCTGGGCCATCAGTCCTTCGAGCGTCGGCGGTCGCGTGGTCACGTGCTCGGCCGCGCGGATCTTCGCCTCGCGCTCCTGCGCGATGTGGCGCGCTTCGCGCTCGTCCTCGACTTCGCGGAACTCGTCGCCGGCGCCCGGAACCGCCGACCAACCGAGGATCAACACCGGCTTGCTGGGACCTGCGACCTTGACCGGCTGGCCGTTCCAGTCCTGCATCGCTCGGATCTTCGCCCACGAACCACCGCACACCAGGGTATCGCCGACCTCCAGGGTCCCGCGCTGAACTAGCACGGTCGCGACGGGCCCGCGGCCCCTGTCGAGGTTGGCCTCGATGACGGTGCCGCGGGCGCGGCCGTCCGGGTCGGCCTTCAGCTCCTCGAGGTCCGCCACGAGCAGGATGGTCTCGAGCAAACCCTCGAGGTTCGTCCTGGCCTTGGCCGAGACGTCGACGAACTCGTGCGTGCCGCCCCATTCCGACGGCACGACGTTCAACTCGACCATCTGCTGGCGGACGCGCGCCGGGTCGGACTCCGGCTTGTCGATCTTGTTCACGGCGACGACGATCGGAACACCGGCCGCGCGTGCGTGGTCCAACGCCTCGACGGTCTGCGGCTTCACGCCGTCGTCGGCCGCGACCACCAGCACCGCGATATCGGTGACCTTCGCGCCTCGCGCGCGCATCGCGGTGAACGCTTCGTGACCCGGCGTGTCGATGAACGTGATCTCGCGGTCTTGCGCGTGAACCTGGTATGCGCCGATGTGCTGCGTGATGCCGCCGAACTCCCCCGACACCACGTCGGTCATGCGGATGGCGTCGAGGAGCTTCGTCTTCCCGTGGTCGACGTGTCCCATGACCGTCACGACGGGCGGACGAGGCCTGAGCTTGGTCTCATCGACAACCTCTTCCTCTTCCTCCTCGTCCTCGAACCCGACGATGTCGGCCTCGAACCCCAGCTCGCCCGCCAGCGATGAAAGCGCCTCGTCCGACAGCGACTGCGTCGCCGTCACCATCTCCCCCATCCCGAACAGCACCTTCACGACCTCGGCCGCGCTCTTTTCAACCTTCGTTGCCACATCCTGCGCCGTAGCCCCCTTGACCAGCTTGAGCTGCGGCAATGCGGCTTTCCCAGCGGCCGCTGCCAGGGACGCGGGCGCGAGAACGGGAACTGCGGGAGACTCGGCGACGGACGACGGAGCACCCACATCGACCTCGGTGAGGATCGGCGCCACGGGGACTACCTCCGCCACGGCCTTCGCCGCGACCTTACCGGCGGGAGGGGCCGCGGACTTCGCCTTGGGCTTCGGCCTGGCCTTGGGCTTCGGCTCCTCTGTGACCCTCTTGACCTTCTGACCCGGCCTCGCCTTTCCCCCGGAGGCTCGCAAGCGGGGCACGGCCTCGTCGGGAACCGATGAGGAGGCAGTACGGCCCGTCACGCCCATCTCCTCAAGGGCGGCAACGAGGTCTTTGCTCGTCACCCCCAGCTCTTTCGCCAGTTCGTGAACCCTCAACTCGCTAACTCCCCTTCGATATCGGCCCTAAGCCTAGCGGCTTCCTCCGCGCTCAGGCCCGCCCGCAACGCCCGTCCGAACGCCCCCCGCTTCGAAGCCGCTTCCACGCACGCAAGCTCGCGATGCACGTACACCCCTCGGCCCGGAAGCTTCCCCTCCGGATCCACGCGCACACCCTCCGGCGTCCGAGCGACGCGGAGCAGCACCCGCTTCGCGGCCTTGTCGCGGCAGCCGACGCAGGTGCGTTCGGGCTCCCGCTGGGGCCGCACGACTACACCTCCGACGCCGGCTCCGACCCAGGGTCCTGCGGAGTCGCCTCCGCGGCTTCGGGGGCCTCGGCAGCGGCGGCCGCTTCCGCTGCTGCAGCGGCTTTGGCTCCTCGCTGCTCTTCCGCGAACTGAGTCTCGCTCTTGATGTCGATCCGCCAACCGGTCAGGCGGGCAGCGAGGCGCGCGTTCTGCCCCTCTTTGCCGATCGCGAGCGAGAGCTGGTAGTCGGGAACGATGACCAGCGCCGTTTGGGTGTCGGGGTCGACGCGTGCCTCTTTGACCTTCGCGGGTTGGAGCGCGTTCGCGACGAGCTCGGCCGGGTTAGCGCTCCAAGGCACGACGTCGATCTTCTCGCCGCGGAGCTCGTTCACGACCATGCGAACGCGACCGCCCTTCGGACCGACGCACGCGCCGACGGGGTCCACGCCCGGCTCCCTCGAGGAGACCGCGATCTTCGAACGGTGGCCGGGCTCGCGCGCGACCGCCTTGATCTCGACGATCCCTTCCTCGATCTCGGGTACCTCGAGCTCGAACAGCTTCTTCAGCAGACCTGGGTGTGAGCGCGAGACGACGATCTGCGGCCCCTTCGTACCCCGGCGAACCTCGGTGATGTAGGCCTTCACGCGCTCGCCGTGGCGGTAAGGCTCGGAGGGAACCTGCTCGGCTTGCGGCAGCAGCGCTTCGACCTTCCCGAGGTCGAGCAGCATGTAGCGCCGCTCCTGCTGCTGCACGATGCCCGTCACGATGTCGCCCTCGCGGCCCGCGAACTCCTCGTAGGTCATCTCGCGCTCGGCGTCGCGCAGCTTCTGGAAGATGACCTGCTTCGCCGTCTGCGCGCCGATGCGGCCCTTGAACTCGTCGGTGACCTCGACCTCCTTCTCGGAGACGACCTCACTCACCGGCTCGCCTTCTTCGTTCTCCTTCTCAACGAGCTCCTGCAGCCACACGCGGAGGTCACCGGACTCGGGATCGATCTTGGCGCGCACGCCGAAGGTCTCCTCGTCGAGCTCGGGATGCTGCTGCTTCCACCACGACTTGTAGGCGGAGGCCATCGCCTCCTCGAGCCCGGCGAGGATCGTCTCGAATGCGATCCCCTTCTCGCGCTCCAATTCGCGGAGCGCCGCGATCATCTCGGCGTTCATGTCCTGCTCCTATTCGCAGCTCCCCATTCGAAGACCGTTCGCGCCGACGCGATGTCGGCGTAGGGGACGCGCAGCTCTCCGCCGTCGGTTGCGATCACGATCGCCTCCGCGTCGGCCGAGACCAGCGCTCCCGTGTGGGTCCTGGATCCTTGGAGCGGCTCGACGGTCTTCACCTTCAACTTGTTTCCCAACCCGCGCTGGAAGTGCAGGGGCTCGCGTAGCGGCCGCTCCAGGCCGGGCGAGCTCACTTCCAGCGAATAGGGCCCAGGCGCGTAGCCCTCGAGATCCAGTCGTCGCGAGATACGCTCGGCGGTCGTGGAGATGGTGTCCAGGTCCACTCCCCCCTCTCGATCGACCGTGACGCGGAGGACCCGGAGGTTCGCCTCCTTGCCGAAGGAGACCTCCACCAGCTCCAGTCCGTCCGACTCGACCACCGGCCGGACCAGTGCCTCCACGTCCATCTCGTCCTCGCCCTTGCCCTGAACGGCCTCTTCGAAAAAGAAAGTGGGCGCGAGCCCACTTCAGGGTGAAACCGCTCTTGTTGCCGGAAGTATAGCCGACGGCGTCCGGGAGCGGTCCGAGATCAGACGGCGCGTCGCTGGCCGCCGGGCCGGTTCCAGTGGTCGCGCTTGTTCATCCGGCGGGCCATCCGAGGGTCCTCCCAGCCTCGGCTCACGCGGATCCCGAGGTGACGGGCGCATGCCTCGGCCGCTTCCTCCGATCCGAACTCCTCGCGGATCCAGTTGCCGTCCGCGTCTATGAGGACGAGGTCCCACGTACGAAGACCGACGCGCTGGAGGACGGCCTCGACCTCGAGGCGGAGCTTCACGAACTCGCGGAGAGCGCTCGGTGTTCGCATGTCCGCCATGCTACGGCGCGGCGGCCAGCAGGTC
>JBGPKY010000106.1:0-8696 GCA_041486205.1 Actinomycetota bacterium | reverse complement strand
GTCCGAGCCGAGTCGGCCGAGGCCGACCAGGATCTGCGGGGGCTCCTCGGGATGTTCGGTCTGACCGGCGAGGTGGCGTTCCAAGACGCCGGAACCCTTTCAGGCGGCGAGAAGACGAAGCTCGCGCTCGCGCAGCTCGTCGCCGGACGGCGCAACCTACTCCTGCTCGACGAACCCACCAACAACCTCGACCCGCCGTCTCGGACGGCCATCGCACAGGCGCTCGCGGCGTGGCGCGGTGCGATGGTGCTGGTCAGCCACGACGTGGAGTTCGTCGCAGCCCTTGCGCCACAGCGAGTCCTGATGATGCCGGACGGGACGCTGGACTATTGGAGCGAGGATCTGCTCGACCTCGTCGCGCTCGCCTGACGTACGTGGTTCCCCCTCGCCGGCGATATGCTTCGGCAGACATGACGACGGGCCATCCGGATCGAGCCGACCTCGCTTTCACCGGGGGTGCGGTGTACACGGTCGATGCGGTACGCCGCTGGGCCGCAGCGGTCGCGGTGCGCGCCGGACGCATCGTCGCGGTTGGAACCGACTCGGAGATCCGGCGACTTGTCGGACCGAAGACCGAGGTCCACGAGCTCGATGGGAGGATGCTCCTTCCCGGATTCCAGGACTCGCACATCCACCCCCCGCCCAGCGGGCTCGACATGCTCCGATGCGATCTATCCGAGGCGTACTCGCAGGAGGAGTACGCCCGGATCATCAAGACGTACGCGACCGAGCATCCCGACGCGGAGTGGATCGAGGGCGGCGGGTGGTCCATGGACGTCTTCCTCGGGGGAACACCGACCAAGCAGGAGTTGGACGCCCTCGTCCCCGACCGGCCCGTGTTCCTGCCGAGTCGCGACGGACACAGCGGATGGGTGAACTCCAGGTCGCTCGAGATCTGCGGCATCACGCGGGACACGCCCGATCCAGCCGACGGTCGTATCGAACGCGACGCCAACGGCGAACCCACGGGTGCGCTCCAGGAAGGTGCGATGAGCCTGGTCGAACGCCACACGCCGCCGGTGGATCAGAACGACCTCGAGGAGGGACTGCGTGTCGCGCAGAGGTACCTGCATTCGCTCGGCATCACGGCTTGGCAGGACGCGATCGTCGGCGGCTCGTACCCCACGCTGGAGGCCTATCTCGCGTTCGCGGGAAGGGGAGAGCTGACGGCCAGGGTTATCGGCTCGCTCTGGTGGGATCGCCACCGCGGCGAGGAGCAGATCGACGAGATGATCCAGACGCGGGCGCACAGCTCCGTCGGCCGTTTCCGAGCGACCACCGTCAAGATCATGCAGGACGGGGTGATCGAGAACTTCACCGCTGGCGTCCTCGATCCGTACCTCGATACGGCCGGCAAGCCCACCGACAACCGAGGTCTGTCGTTCGTGGACCCCGAACTGCTGAAGGGCTACGTCACCCGCCTGGATCGTGAGGGATTCCAGGTGCACTTCCACGCGCTCGCAGAACGCGCAGTGCGCGAGGCGCTGGACGCGATCGAAGCGGCTCGAGAGACGAACGGGCCGAACGACCTCCGCCACCACATCGCGCACATCCAGGTCGTGCATCCCGACGATCTTCCGAGGTTCCGCCGGCTCGGCGTCGTCGCGAACGCGCAGCCGTTGTGGGCGGTGAACGAAGGCCAGATGTTGAACCTCACGATCCCATTCCTCGGAGCCGAGCGCTCGACGTGGCAGTATCCGTTCGCGAGCCTGGTTCGTAGCGGCGCGGTGTTGGCGTTCGGTAGCGATTGGGGAGTCTCCAGCCCGAACCCGCTCTGGGAGATGCACGTTGCGGTGAACCGGACACCGCCGCCGGAGTACCCGTACGCCGACGCGACGGCTCCGGACGTCTTCATTCCAGAGGAGCGGATCGACCTGCCGACGGCGATCCACGCGTTCACCATGGGAAGCGCGTACGTCAACCACTTGGAGGGCGACACGGGTTCCATCGAAGTGGGCAAGTTGGCCGACCTCGTCGTCCTGGACCGCAACCTCTTCGAACGACCGAGAACGGAGATCTCAGCGGCACGAGTGTTGCTCACGCTGGTCGAGGGCCGGACCGTCCACGCCGAGGCTGAGTTCGCCTAGTCCTTCCTCATGCCCGGCTGACCCCTAGTCAGCCCGATGGCTTGCCACGGCACTTCGCGTCTCGGACGATACCGGCACGACCCACGGCGAGCAACGCACACCGATCCGGCATGTCCGGAACACTAGGAGGGGTGGATGAGCGAGTTCGACATGAGCCTCGTGCAGCGAGGGGCCCGCAACCGCCGAACGCCGTACTACGAGGCGGAGCAGCGCTACGGCCCGCTCGGGTACACCGTGTACAACCACATGTACTTCCCGATCCGGTTCGACTCGTTCGAGAACGAGTTCGAGGCACTCCTGAACGACGTGACGGTGTGGGACGTGGCCGTTGAGCGCTGTCTGGAGATCAGCGGTCCGGATGGGTTCAAGTTCGCTCAGCTCATGACGCCACGCGATCTGTCAAAGTGCGCGATCGGCCAGGCTAAGTACGTTCTGGTGGTGGACAGCGACGGCGGCATCATCAACGACCCAGTCCTCACGCGCATGGACGAGAACACGTTCTGGTTCGCGCTCGCTTCCAGCGACACCCTGCTGTGGGCACGCGGCTTGAAGAACGCCTACCCGGATCTGAACGTCACGATCCGTGAAGCCGACGTCGCGCCGATGCAGATCCAGGGCCCGAAGTCTAAAGACCTCATGCGCGCGCTCGTGGGCGACGAGGTGCTTGACATCAAGTACTACTACTTCAAGGAGTTCGAGATCCAGGGCATCTCCGTCGTGGTGACGCGGACGGGCTGGACCTCGGAGGTCGGTTTCGAGATCTACCTCACCGACACCACCAAAGGCACCGAGCTATACCAGGCGGTCATGAAGGCGGGCGAGCCGTTCAACGTCAAGCCTACGGGACCGTCCGACATCCGCCGGATCGAGGGCGCCATCTTCAACTGGGGTGCCGACATGACCTATGAGAACAACCCCTACGAGATGGGACTGGGGCGGCTCGTCGATGATCTGGCCGAAGACGCCTGTATATCGATCACAGCCCTCAAGAGGATCAAGGCTGCCGGCGTCGCGAAGACGATCACCGGTGTCGAGCTGGACGGAGATCCGTTCCCAGCTCTGAACAACGTGAAATGGCCGGCGAGCTCGGCTGGGCTCAAGGTAGGCAAGGTGACCTCGGCGATCTACTCCCCGAGGCTGCTGAAGAACATCGGCTACTGTTGGCTCCCGACGCGGCTCTCGAGTATCGGAACGAAGATCGAGGTCGAGAGCGAATGGGGAGCGCGCACGGCCACCGTGGTCGAGATGCCGTTCGTAGACCCCAACAAGCAGATCCCGATCTCCTAGGAAGGACGCTCACGATGACCGCCCGCCACGGCAACCGGGGCGCATCTGAAAATCGAGTCAAACGATATGCGCCAGTCCGGATGGGGATGGGGCTTGCCAAGGGAGGTTCGTTTGAATCATGATTCAGCCTCGGCCGGGCAGGGGGCGCGGCAGCCGGATCGAAGGGGGACCACCTGATGGCGAACGAGCGCACGGAGATGCTCGAGCAGAGCGCGACGATCTATTTCGGGCCCTGGTATCGCAGGTCGCCGTTCTTCGACGCCACCCGCCGCGCGGGCTGCACCGCCTACGACGTATACAACCACATGCTTCTGCCGGCCTACTACGACGACCCGGTGGTCGAGTACTGGGCCCTGCTCAACGACGTTACGGTCTGGGACGTAGCGGTGGAGCGCACGGTCGAGGTCTCCGGGCCCGATGCGGACAAGCTGATCGACATGCTCACTTGTCGAGACCTCACGAGATGCGCCGTCGGCCAGGGGAAGTACATGCTGGTGTTGGCTCCCGACGGTGGGATCGTGAACGACCCGGTGCTGCTTCACGTCGACAAGAACAGATGGTGGATGCAGCTGGCCGACTCCGACGCCGGGCTCTACGCACTGGGTGTGGCTTCGCAGGCCGGCCTCGACGTGGAGGTCAGCCTTCCAGACGTGCACCCGATGCAGATCCAGGGAGCCAAAGCCGCGAAGACCGTTGCGAAACTGGTCGGCGAAGCCATCTACGACCTCAAGTACTACTGGTGCGCACCTTTCCAGATCGAGGGGATCCCGGTCGTGATCAGCCGCACCGGCTGGACGGCGGTTCAGGGCTTCGAGGTCAACCTCCTCGACTCCTCGCGGGGCGACGATCTCTGGAACGCGGTCTTCGAGGCCGGTGAGGAGTTCAACATCCGGCCGGTCGCACCCGTGGAGGCTCGGAGGATCGAAGCGGGGATCTTCAACTACGGCTCCGACATGACGCTCGACGACACCCCGTTCCACGTGATGGGCCTCGAGCATCTGGTCGAGGAGCAGCCGCAGGACTACATCGGCAAAGCGGCGCTGGAGCGTATCCGCGCGGAGGGCGTCGACCGCAAGCTGGTCGGTATCGAGTTCGGCGGAGGGGAGCTCGCAGCCGAGCTGTCGTGGTTCTGGCCTGTCGAGAGCGACGGCAAGGTCGTCGGGAGGGTGACCGATGCTGTCTGGTCGCCGAAGCTGGAGAAGAACATCGGCTACGCGTGGGTCCCGATCGAGCTCGCGCATCCCGGCACGAAGATCGATGTCGAGTCTGACAAGGGGCACATCGTGGCAACCACTGCGGCGATCCCGTTCGTGGATGCCAAGAAAGAGGTTCCAGCCGCGCCCTTGGCGTAGGGCACGGAAGGCGCAAGGGAGGCGCACCAAGAGTGACCTCGAGGCTGGATCGAAGACCCCCCCAGACGGCCCCGGATCCCCGAGGGCTCCGCAAGGCCATCCTCCTCGTCGAGAAGAAGACGAAGGAGGAGCTCTGGGACTGCCGGATGTGCGGGCAATGCATATTGCACTCGACCGGCATGTCGTGCCCGATGCGATGTCCGAAGAGCCTTCGCAACGGGCCGTGCGGGGGCGTTCTCCAGAACGGCAACTGCGAGGTTCTGCCCGACCGACCCTGCGTCTGGGTCCAGGCCTGGGAAGGCTCCCGGAAGCTGCCGCTCTGGAGAAGCCACATGGAGCACGTCAACCGGCCGGTGGACTGGCGCCTGCAGGGGACGTCTTCGTGGGAGAACTTCCTGACACGGCGCGACAAGCGCACCCCAGACGGTTGGGCGTCCGCTGGAGTCAGCGCCAAGGGGCATCCGTGAACGAGGCTGATGGAGAGGTCGAAGGCCGAAGCAACCTCGAACGCTTGTTGCGAGCGGGGGAGTTCGTCGTGACCTGCGAGCTGCAGACGACCGACAGCGCGGACCCGGAGTCCGTCCATCGGCTCGCCGAGAACTTCCTCGACCGGGTGGATGCCGTCAACTGCACGGACAACAGCGCCGCGCACCCACATATCTCGCAGGTTGCAGCTGCGCGTCTGCTGATCGATCGGGGCGTCGAGCCGATCGTCCAGTTCGCGTGCCGAGATCGTAATCGCCTTGCGCTGCAAGCCGACATGCTAGGTGCCGCGGCACTCGGGGTTCGGAACATCACCTGCATGACCGGCGACGACGTGACGACCGGCGACCATCCGGAAGCGAAGCCCATCTACGACATCGACTCGATGCACCTGCTCCGCGTGGCCCGGATCATGCGCGACGAGGGGACCTACCTCAGCGGCCGGAAGCTGACGCAGCCTCCGGAGTTCTTCATAGGGGCTGTGGAGAACCCGTTCGCGCCGCCGCTCGATTTCCGCCCGATGCGACTCGGCAAGAAGATCGAGGCGGGCGCGGAGTTCGTCCAGACCCAGATCGTGTTCAACGTGCCGCAGATGCGGATCTTCATGGCGCGCGCCGCCGATCTGGGGATCCTCGAGCGGGCGTTCGTCCTGGCGGGCGTGTTCATCCCTCGGTCGGCGAAGGGGGTCCGCTACATGCGCGACATGGTGCCGGGGATTGACGTTCCCGAGGAGGTGGTTGCCCGCCTCGACGGCGTCCCCGAGGAGCTGCAAGCCGACGAGGGCATCCGGATCGCCCAGGAGATCGTCGAGCAGTTGCGCGAGATACCTGGAGTGAGCGGACTTCACCTCATGTCGATCAAGGGCGAAGAGGCCATATTCCGGGTCATCGAGGGTGCCGGCTTGCTCCCGCGGCCGCGCACGGCGATCCCCTCCGTCTCGGCCTAGTCGGGAGCTACACTCGTTGTGAACGCCGCGGCCTTCCGCGACGAATACCTCCCGAGTTGGTAGGCATCGTTTCACGACTGCGAGGCGGAACCATATGAAGCGCTCTCTGATCGTCCTGCTTGCCGCCGCCGTCTTCGTCGTCCCTGCGTGCACGGGCGCGAAGACCGGCCTAACTGTTTCCCGCGTTTCACCCGCTGCCGTGGACGTCAGCTCCCTGAACACCGGTAACGATCCCATCGTTCGAGTGGTGCAGATGGTTCGCCCCGCGGTGGTGAGCGTGACGACCGACCTGATCCAGCAGTCTCAATTCGGGAGCCAGACCGGCCAGGGGGTCGGCACCGGTTTCATCATCCGCTCCGATGGCATCATCGTGACGAACTACCACGTCGTCGAGAACGCCCAGCACATCACGGTCATCACTCCGGGCCCCGATGTGAAGCATTACGACGCACGCGTCATCGGCGGCGACCAGACGGCCGACCTCGCCGTCTTGAAGATCGACGCCACGGGGTTGCCAACCGTAGCACTGGGCGATTCGACCAAGCTCCAGCTTGGACAGCGGGTCGTGGCCCTGGGCTACGCGCTGGCTCTGGAGGGCGGACCGACCGTGACCACCGGCATCGTTTCGGCGCTCGACCGTACGATCACGGCCCGCGATCAGAACTGCTCCCCCCCGACTTGCGCGAACGGTTCCCGCACGTACAGCAACGTCATCCAAACGGACGCAGCGATCAACCCGGGGAACTCCGGCGGACCACTCGTGAATCTCGCGGGGCAAGTCATCGGGATCAACACCGCCGGCGACAGCAACGCCCAGAACATCGGCTTCGCCATCTCGATCAGCGCTGCCGAGCCGACCATAGCCCAGGCGGTCGCGCATCCCTTGGCGCCGGTGGCCTACCTCGGGGTCGTCGGACAGGACGTCACGCGCGGCCTCGCTTTCCAATTCGGGCTGCCTGTTTCCGCGGGCGCTTACATAGTCAATCCGGCGCCAGGTGGGCCGGCCGAAGCCGCAGGCATCGGGCCCGGTGATGTCATCGTGTCCTTCGACGGGAAGGCGGTGACCGGTTGGCAGATGCTGGGAGATATGATCCGAGCCCACCAGCCGGGCGACGTGGTCCAGGTCGGCTACGTGACGCCGAGCGGTGACAAGAAGCTCGTCAACGTGACGCTCGGCAAGAACCCACTGCCGCAATCTTGATGCGCGGATAGCTGGCTCGAGGGAAGCGGCAGCGCTCCCGTATGCTTGCCGCGTGCGTCGCTTCCGGATCCCCATCGGCCGAGTCCTCGGCATCAACCTATGGCTGCACGTTTCGTGGTTCCTGGTGTTCGGGCTCGTAACGTGGGTGACGATCACCGAGTTCACGGACGTATACCCGCGACTCGGACCCGTCGTGCACGTAGGTATGGGCATCGTCACCGGCCTTGTGTTCTTCGCGTGTCTCACGGCCCACGAGATCTCGCACGCCGTGGTAGCCCGGCGGTTCGGGATCGAGGTGCGGGGGATCACCCTCTTCATGTTCGGCGGCGTGGCAGAGATCTCGGGAGAAGTGCCTTCGCCGGCTCGGGAGTTCGCAGTGGCGCTCGTCGGCCCGGCGACCTCGGTGGCTCTCGGAGGGGTGTTCGCGCTCGCCGCCATGTGGGCGCACGCGGTTCACCGGCCGGCGTCCGAGGGTGTCCTGACGACGCTCGCCCTGGTGAATCTGGGCGTCGGCGTGTTCAACCTGGTGCCGGGCCTTCCGCTCGACGGTGGGCGCCTGCTGCGCGCGGGCCTGTGGCGCCTCACGGGAAGCCACTCCCTGGCGACACGAGTGGCCGCCGGCGGCGGCCGCGTCGTTGCCGCAGCCCTGAGCAGTTTCGGGATCGTGCTCGTAGCCACGGGGGACCTGTTCGGGCTTTGGTACGTCCCGATGGGCGTCTTCCTTTGGATGCTGGCGAAGGGTGCGGCGCGCGCGCGGACACCCGGCCCCGTGCCGGCGGGTGCGCTAGCCTTGGACGGTGAAGGTAAGGCTGCGCCATCCAGATCGTGAGGTCGACGTCTCGGGTTCTCGCCGCGTTCGCGACCTGCTGAGCGAGTCCGACATCGACTCCCATATCTGCGACGGAGTCGGCTCGTGAGCGGGCCCTTCGAGCCCGGCGAGCGAGCCCTGCTGATCGACGGACGCGGTCGCCGGTACCTCCTCCGGCTCCAGAGCGGCGGGGTGTTCCACATGCACACCGGGACCCTGAAGCACGACCTGATCATCGGCTCTCCGGAGGGAACCCGTGTCGAGTCGGCGGGAGGCATGGCGCTGGTGTGCTTCCGCCCAACCTTGGTGGATTTCGTGTTGAAGATGCCTCGCGGCGCGCAGGTGGTGTACCCGAAGGATCTCGGTGCGATCGTGATCCACGCCGACGTCGTCCCGGGGGCGCGCGTGTTGGAGGCGGGAACCGGGTCGGGGGCTCTCACGATCGCCCTCTGCCGGGCCACCGGCTCGGAAGGGCGAGTGGTCAGCTACGACCTTCGCCCCGAGTTCCAGGCCAAGGGCGCCGCGAACGTCG
>JBGPKY010000105.1:0-8754 GCA_041486205.1 Actinomycetota bacterium | reverse complement strand
CGAGGTATCGCTTGCCATCGGTGGTCCAGAACTCGCATCCCTTAGCGTGATCAACGGCGATCGGATCCGCCGCCGATTGCGCCTGCCAGTCGTACAGCGTGTACCGCAGGGAAAGCTCGACGATCTCCTCGGCGGACAGGGACCCCACTTCGCTGTTCATGACGACCTGCCTTCCACTCGTTCCGGTTCGGGTTCCGGATCTCGCGCGCTTGGCGCGAGACCGATGACGAAGCTGTGCTCCGCGGCCCAGTTTAGGACGACCCTATCTCCGGGCCGCGGCTCCGCGGCGTCCACCTCGTCGTTCAGCCGGTGGACGGAGAGGCGCTCTCCGGTGCGAAGGTCCACCAAGAGCTGCGTTACCGAGCCCAGGTAGACGACGTCGGCGATCGTCCCGGACACGCTCGAAGCTCTGGTGCCGGCCTCGCCTGAGGCCAACTTGATCCACTCGGGGCGAACCGTGATCTGCGCGCTCCCCTCGCCGGTGCCGGGATCCGGGGCCAGGATGCGCTCGCCTTCCCCCAGATCCATGGTGACCAGCCCGTCATGGCGACGGTCCACCCTCAGGGTGATGAGGTTCGACGTGCCGATGAACCCCGCGACGAACGCCGAGGCCGGCCGTTGGTAGAGCTCCTTCGGCGTGGCCAGCTGCTCGACGACGCCGAGGTTCATCACGGCGATGCGGTCGGACATCGTCATCGCCTCTTCCTGGTCGTGGGTGACGTAGACGAACGTCGTTCCGGTTCGCGTCTGGAGATCCTTCAGCTCGAGCTGCATCTCCTTGCGCAGCTTGAGATCCAGCGCGCCGAGGGGCTCGTCGAGCAGGAGGGCCGCCGGCCGGTTCACCAGCGCGCGGGCGAGGGCGACGCGCTGTTGCTGGCCTCCTGAGAGTTGCCCAGGCCGGCGATCCTCCATGCCTTCGAGGCGGACCGTGTGAAGGATGTCCTTCACACGCTGCTCGATCTCCGCCTTCGGAAGCTTCTTGATCTTCGGGCCGAACGCGATGTTGTCGGACACCGTCATATGCGGGAAGAGCCCGTAAGCCTGGAAGACCATGTTCACGTTTCGCTTGGCGGGCGCGACGTGCGTCACATCGTGACCCTGTAACAGGATCCGGCCGGCGTTCGGCATCTCGAACCCGGCGACCATCCGGAGCGTGGTCGTCTTCCCGCAGCCGGACGGTCCCAGCATCGAGAAGAACTCGCCGCCGGGGATGGTGAGCGAGACGTCGTTCACCGCGACGACCTCGTCGAACCGCTTGGTTACGCGGTCGACCACGATCTCGCCGCTGCCGCCCGATCCGTTCATCTCCGCACCCTTGCTCATGCTTCGATCCGGTTCAGCTTCGCGAAGCGGTACGCGACCCAAGAGAAGACCAGGGTGATGATCAGGAGCATGAAGTTGAGCGCGGAACCCGCGCCCCAGTCCCCTGCCCCCAAGATCAGGTCGCGCACGCGCTGGCCCATCATGTACGACCCGGTTCCGCCCACGATGTCCGCGGTCACGAAATCGGTGAGCATCGGCAGATAGACAAGGATCATCGCGATGAAGATGCCGGGAGCGGCGAGCGGGATCAGGATCCTGCGCGCCTGGGTCCACCATCCGGCGCCGAGGTCCACCGCCGCTTCGAACATCGACTTGTCGATCGCCTTCATGGCCGCGTAGATGGGGATCGTGGTGTAGGTGATGTACGACGCGGAGAGCGTGACGATGACCGCGAAACGGCTGAACAGGAGCCACTCTACCGGCGGCCCAGGGATCAGCCAGTTGACGAACCCCTCGCGCCCCAGGATCACCTGCCACGCGTACACCTTCACGACGGGAGCTAGCTCGTCGGCCAGGACGAGCGCGAGAAGCAGGAACAGCTCGAGTCGACCGGCTTTGAAGGCCATGTAGTAGGCGAGCGGAAGGGAGATGAGCAACATGATGGCCATCGACGTGGTGCCGATGAACAGCGTGGTGTACGCGATGTGGAGGTTGATCGGGTCCTGCAAGACCTGCTGGTAGTGCGACCAGGTGAAGCCGCTCGAGGTGTTCGGCGGGTAGCGCACGAAGCTCATCGCGATCATGATCAGCATCGGCATGAGGAAGAGGGCTATGAGCAGGACGACCGGCCCGATCAGGATGCCGAACGCGCCGCGCCCCGACCGTGCCCGCGGTCCGTCCCGCTCGACGGCTCCGAGGACCGAAGCCATCAGGCCGCCACCGCCACGATGACGCCGGTCTCGTCCTCCGACCCGTGTCGCAGGAGCTTGACCGCAGCGTAGATCAGACCTACTTGAACGACCGAGATCACGACGGAGATGGCGTTCACCACCGCGGTGTGCTCTGGGTTCCGGACCGACGAGTACACCCATGTCGGGAACGTTTGCTGGAACCCTAGCGTGAAGAAGCTGATCTCGAAGTTGTTGAAGGACCACGTGAACGCGAAGATCGCCGCTGCCGCCAGCGCCGACGCGATGTGCGGAAGGATGATGAAACGGAGAACCTGAAGGCGCGAGCAGCCGAGATCGATCGCCGCTTCCTCCTGCACCTTCTCGAAACGGAAGAGCTGCGCTGCAACGATCGCCGTCACGAGCGGGAAGGTGCAGATCGTCTGGGTGGCGATCACCGTCCGGAGGTTGAGCGTGACGTGGAGCTTGCTGTAGGCCATCAACGCCGCGATCCCGATGATCAGCCAGGGGAGGATGAGCGGCGCCCCAACGAGTCCACCGATCATCCCGCGCCCCCGGAACCGGAAGCGCGTGAGCCCGAACGCCGTCAGCGTGCCGAGGACGACGCAGAGCGGGGTAACCGCGACCGCGACGGCCACGGAGTTCACGAGCGCCAGGCGCAGGAGTGTGTCGCTCCACGCGACCTCGTACCAGTGCACCGTGAACCCCGACAATGGGAACGCCAAGATGCTCGAATCGTTGAACGAGAACAGGAGGAGGACCACGAGAGGTCCGAACAACGCGAGGAACACGAAACTCAGGAAGAGCCGCCACAGACCGACGTTGACCGCGGCTCGGGCCCGCACCCGCGCCGGGGACGGGATGTCGATCCCCACGCCCGCAGGCCGCAGGACCTCGTCCACCATCCTAGGAGGCTTTCACCTCGGTCCAGGCCGCCACCCACGCCGAGCGGTTCTCCGGCGGGCTCGCTGGGATCGCGTTCTCCATGTGGAACGGAGCCTCGAGAGAGGCCGCCTGGATCACGCTCTGAGGAGCGACATCTAGGACCTTCGTGTTCGCGATCTGGTAGTTCCAGTAGCTGGCCTCGAAGAGCTCGGCGGGCACGCTCGAGTACCAGTTGAGCAGCGCGTATGCGGCGTCCAGATTGGCGGGGTTGATGTCGGGCGAGATCCCATAGCCGCAGGCCCACAGGAACTGGCCCTCTTTGGCCACCGTGAACTTCACGTTCAAGCCCTCCTGCTGGAGGAACTTCTGATAGTCGGGGTATCCGGAGGAGATGACGATCTCGCCCGACTTGAACAGCGACTTCACCTCGGCGTCGCCGTGCCAGAACGTCCGGAACTGGCTCTTGTTCGCGATCAGGTAGTTCTTGACCTGGTCGATCTGCGCCTGGCTCATGTTCAGCGGATCGCTGATCCCATTGGCGAGCGCGCCCACCATCATCGCCGTCACGGCGTTGTCCTCCAGGCCTGCTCGCCCCTTCCAGCGGGGATCGAACAGGTCCGTCCACGAGGTAGGCGGTGGGCTCACTACGTCGGCGTTGTAGACGATCCCGGCGGTTCCGGCGTCGACCGGGACCATGTAGATCTTGCCGTCGACCTGAACGCCGGGCAGCGTCTGCATCGACGGGAAGAGGTCCGGCCAGTTCGTCAGTCGCGAGGGATCGAGGGGCATGTACAGACCCATCTGCACCATCTGCAGCGTGGCCTCGTCGACACAGCTGTTGATGACGTCGACCTGGAAACCGGCCTGGATCTTCGCGATGGCCGCCTCGTTGCTGTCCATCGAAGCCGTCTGGAGCGTGATGTTGGGGTACTCCTTGTAGAAGCTCGCGAGGTACTTGGGGTCGAACCCGTCGGAGTAGGAGAAGAGCCGGATCGTGCCGTGTATGTCGGCGGGAGCGATGCTCGTTCCCCCCGCGGATGACGGCGCCGGGTTGGACTTCCCGCCGGAACAAGCGACCGCGATCAGAGCGAGCGAGAGAGCGCTCGCGAGCAGGTAGAAGGAACGCCTCGGCACCTGAACCTCCTTAGTCTGCCCCGGGCCTGGTCTCACTCGGAGGCGCCTCACGCTAGACCGCGGACGGTAGATTGTCAACCGTTAACGAAACGGAGAGCACGGCGATCAGGCTTCGGCGCGCTCAGGCAGCGATTCGATGTAGCCGGCGATCAGCTCCCCGGCCTGTTCGCAGTGCTGCTCGAAGTGCGCAGCCGCGCTGTCCGCGTCGCCGGTTTCGATCGCCTCGAGGAGCGGGCGATGCTGGAGCGCGATCTCGTCGAGAGACGAGTAGACGCGTTCGTCGAGTCGAAGCAACCCACGGAGCACGGGCACGTAACGTAGGAAGACCTCGTCGAGCCGCGAGTTCCCGGAAAGCCGGCAGAGCGCCTGATGGAACGCGAGGTCGGCGTGGGAGACGGCGGCCATGTCCTTGGCGCGCACGGCCCCTTCGATGTCCGCGACGAGCGCGCCAAGCTCCGCCAGCTTCGAGGGATCGCGTGATGCCGCAAGCAGCCTTGCCGCCCTTCCCTCGATGGCCGCGCGGAGCTGGTAGATCTCGCGTGCGTCCACGCTCTCGAGCCGTACGACGAAGGTTCCACGTCTCGGCTCCTCTTCGACCAGACCCTCGGCCCGGAGCAGCTTGAAAGCCTCGCGAACGGGTCCGCGGGAAACGTTCAACTGCTCAGCGATCTTCGACTCCACCAGGTGCTCGCCCGGGCGGAACCCGCCGGCCATGATCTGTTCCCTGATCCGCTCCGCGGCGTCTTCCGCCAGCGACCGAGGGGCGGCGAGGGGTGCGAGCTGACTGGTCGCTCCGTCCGTACCAGGCTGGCTCATCGACCCACCCCTTTTGACCCGCCGCTCGGGTCAGGACTAGACTGTAAACTGTCAACCAAATGCAGGCAACCCGCCGATAGGAGCGAGCCAGGTGGCCTCATCGAGCGCCCAACGGGACAAGGTGATCCTGCCGGAGGTGAAGACGCCTCTCCCTGGCCCTCGGAGCCGCGAGATCTTCGACAGGGCCGACCGGACCTTGATCGGCTCGATGACCGATCACGACGAAGTGCCGTTCGTCGAGGCACGGAAGTTGGACTGGCTGATCGAGGATGTCGACGGCAACACTTTCGCTGACCACGTTTCGGCATGGGGATCGACCCCTCTCGGCGCCACGCCCCGGACCGTGCAGGATGCCGTGATCGACGCGCAGCGCCGCTATGGGATGGAGATCACCGACTACGTTCCCAACGAGCCCGCGATCGCCCTGGCCGAACGGCTCGTGCAACTCGCTCCGCCCGGCATCACGCGCGTCGCGTATTCGATCAGCGGAACACAGGCCGTCGAAGCCAGCGTGAAGCTGGCTCGCGAGGCAACCGGACGCCCGATGATCCTCACCTTCTATGGCCAGTACCACGGTGAATCGACATATCTGACGGCGAGCGCGTCGACTGACCTCGCCGAAGTCACGACCCAGAACGCCCAATACGTCGCCGGACTCGTGTTCGCGCCGTACCCGAACCGGTTCCGCGCGCCGTTCCACCGCGGGCCGGGACCGTTCGACGACACGCTGTATCTGGACTATCTCGAGGACTGGGTGCTGGTGCACCAGGTCGAACCCGAGCAGATCGCCGGCGTACTTATCGAGCCCGTCCTAGGCGAAGGAGGCATCCTCGTTCCCTCGCAGGCATTCTGGGACCGGCTGTCTGACATGTGCCGAAGGTGGGGATGGAAGCTGATCCTCGACGAGGTGCAGACCTGCATGGGGCGCTGCGGGAAGATGTACGCGAGCGAACTGTGGGGCCTGGAACCCGACATCTTGCTGCTCGGCAAGGGCTTCGCCGGAGGCGGTCAGCCGATCGCCGCCGTCCTTGGGACCGAAGAGGTCATGGCCACGTCGGAGCTGCATCTGGGCGGGACGTTCGCGTGGACACCCGCCGCGTGCGCAGGCGCACTCGCGAGCATCGAGGGCATCCTGGCCACGGGCGCGCTCGCGAACGCGATGGACATCGAACGGATGGCGCTCGAGGAGCTTGGCCCGCTCGTCGATCGGGTCGAACAGGTCGGTGACATCCGCGCGGCCGGCGCGTTGATCGGCATCGAGTTCGTGCAGGACAAGGCGTCCCTGAAGCCGGCGCCGGCGTTCCATCGCGAGGTCCACCAGGCCGCCGTGCGCCGCGGTGTCCTCGGCATCACGCAGTGGGGCAAGTGGGTCTACCGCTTGCAGCCGGCTCTCAACATGCCGCTCGAGCTGTTCCGCTGGTCCTGCGACTCACTCGCCGACGCGATCTCCGAGGTCGCCGCCAACCCCCCCGCGGAGCCGCCGAGCTTGCTCGAACGCGGAGCGCCGATCGAAGGCGGCTCGCGTCGCCGTTAGAGATCAGGCGTGGCGCAGCCTCCGCATCACGTCGCGCACCGCCCCTGCGTCGAGCGCCATCTCCAGGAACCCGACCTCGCGCTCGTAGACAGCGGGGTCGACCTGACGTTTCACGTCCTCTTCGAATATGTGCATCACCGGGAGCCCCAACTGGACTCCAGCCAGTGGACCCACGTAGGCGGGGTCACCTTCGGTAACCGTCTCGGTCGCCACCTCGAGAGCCTCGGGGTCTGCAGCCCCAAGTACCACGACGAGGTTCTCGGCGCCTTCCTTCTCGACGATCGCCTTGATGAGCCCCTGGTTCTCCGGGTCCATGGCGCCTGCCGCAGTTCAGACGAAGCACTCCGTCTGCACCATCACGACGTCCGCGCCGGCCGACGTGAGGCACTCGGCGATCGCCTCTCCGGGAACGCTGTCGCGCTCACCGAGGGCGATCACCTTCTTGCCTCGCAGCTCCATCACTCACCTCCCAACAGATCCGTAACGGCGGCCTCGATCTCCTCGAGAGTAGGGCTGCCGGAGAGTCGTCCCGCCTCGATCCCATCCCGGAAAAGCACGTAGGTAGGCAGGCTGAAGACGCGGAGAGCCCGACATATCGGCCGGTTCTCGGGCGCGTTCACCTTGACCAGATCCAGACGTTCCTCGTGACGCGAGGCCAGTTCCTCGATCGCTGGCATCAGCGCGATGCACGGCGCGCAGTTCGGACCCCAGAAGTCGACGAGGACGAGGCCCTCCCGGACGAGAGCTGGGAACGTGTCGACGGTCGCATCGGTATCCAGCTCACACCTCCAACGTGATCGAGGCTCCATCCCAAAGGCGCGTCATGCGCCCGAGGAACAGCGAGCCCTTCGCCAGCAACATCGTTCGCTTCATCTCGCCCGCGCGGAAGCGAGAAAGCGCGTGGGGAAGCCATGGGATCGCCGACGCGATATGACCCTGAGTAGGGGAGAACCCGGGGAGGCCGTGGGTTCGTGCGAATCCCTCGATCTGGTTGCGCTGCAGCTCCCCGCGAAGGACGGCGAGTCCGGCGAGCATCCGATAGTTGCGGTCGGGCACGTTGCCTCCGCCGGCCGGTTCGGTGATCTCAGGGTCGTGCAGCTCGGTCGCATAGCGGTCGACGTCGAGGAGCTTCAGGCCCATGCGATCCAGCGGCGCGGCGACGACGTCCTCAAGCAACGCCTGCTGGCTCGAGCCCGACGCGATGCGGTGCCGGCCGACGGCGTCCGTGCGGATGACCGGTCCTCCTTCCTCCGCCGGACCGATGAGCACCGCCATGCCGGCGAGGACGTCCTCCAGGATAGGAACGCCCCGATCGAGCGCACCGAGGAACTTCATGCCGAGCTTCGCTAGTGAACCGCCGGCGACCACTGCGACGCGCTCGTAGGTGCGCGCTTCCACGAGTGCGGCCGCCATGATCAGCGCGTGGATCGGGCCGGCGCAGAACGCCTTCACGTCGGCGCCGCTCGCGCCGCTCAGACCAGCGTCCTCGGCAACGGCCTTAGCCAGATTGCCGCCGCCACGCTGGTATCGGTCCCCGACCCCCTCCTCTCCTGCGTTGATCGCGAATTCGATAGAAGCCGGGTCGATACCCGTGCTGCCGAGGAGATGGCGGAGCGCATGCACAGCGCTCGCCTTGCAAGAGAGATTCTCCAGCAGGACATGCGCCGACAGCGCCTCATCGGTGTCGTGCGCCGGAGCGAAGGCTCCGACGACATCCCCGGCGTCGTAGAGCGGGAGCTCGCCGGCTCGCGGCTCCTCCTTCATACGGACGAGGTCGAAGCGGTCGACCTCTTGAAGGAGGGCGTAGAACGTTCGCTGGTCCGCCACCTCACCGTGAGGGCCTGCAGGTTCGCCGGTCGACGATCCTGCCCACCACGGCCGCGCACGGTCGAACAACGATTCGGGCGCGAGGTTGCCGATGAACACCTGGTTGGGCGGGTAGCTCACCGCTCTGTCGAAAGACCGAAGAGCGGCCGCGAGCTCCGGCAGGCGGTGCGACTCGCGTGACGGCTTCGAGCCGTAGCGCACGAGATCGGGGACGTGCTCGAGGACCAGCGAAGCACCTAGAACCGCCGCCCGGCGGGTCACGGGCGCGACTCCCACACGGTTGGGTGCTCGACCGGCGTCTCGAGCATCGCGAGCGCCCGCTCCACGATCTGCCGACGAACGGCGGGTTCGTCGTTCGCATCGGGGTCACCGGTGGGATTGGTGATG
>JBGPKY010000104.1:0-8822 GCA_041486205.1 Actinomycetota bacterium | reverse complement strand
GATGGGGACCTGCACTACATCGCGCGGCTCTATTGGCCGGGGATGGACCTCGAACCGCAACGTCGCTCGATGGAGCTGTTCATGGGCGAGGTGGCGCCGCGATTGCGCTGAAGAACAGGCTCCCGATGGGAGTCGTCTTCCCGGTGACTTGACGTTTCGGGCCGACTGAGGCCCAATGCCCGGAAACGCGAGCCTGCGGTGGGTCGGGGCAGGCGTTGCCGGAGAAGGCTGAGCCTTGGTGCAAGACGGAGGCTAGTGGGGGAAGGGGGAGGTGTCGTGAGCGCTCAGGGTTCGGGCAAGGCCGTCTCACGCAGGCAGTTCCTGCGTGGCACAACGGCTGCGGGGGCTGTCGGCGTGGTGGTCGGGGGCGTCGGCGGGTTCATCGGCGGGAAGTCGTCTGGATCCTCGGGTGGGGGCGGCGGCACCGGTGGCGGCACCGGTGGCGGCAGCAGCCAGCCGATCCAGATCGGCTCGGCGAGTCCGGTGACGGGCCCGTTCGCCAGCGACGGCCAGCAGATGGTGCGTGGGCAGCAGCTGGCCATCGCCGAGATCAACGCGGCCGGCGGCCTCCTGGGTCGCCAGCTCGAGCTGAAGGTGCTCGACACGAAGCTCCAGCAAGACGACGTGATGAAGAACGTGTTCCAGAAGTTGGTGTCGGAGAACGTGGCCGCGATCTTCTCGGGCTTCACTTCCTACACCTCGGTCGAATACCCCATCGTGGCCGAGAAGAAGATCCCGACGTTCCACGTGAACACCTGGCACGGCAACGTGGACTACGTGAAACAGAATGGCATCACGAACATCTTCCAGGGTGACCCGTCTGAGACCTCGTACGGATCGGGGTTCATCGCGCTCGTGAACCAGCTGATCAGCTCGGGCTCCTGGACGCCGTCGTCGAAGTCGACCTACGTCATCACGAGCAACGATCCGTACTCGCTCGCGATCGCGCAGAGCTTCAAGGCCGGCATGGAGAAGCAGGGCTGGAAGACGTTGGGGTTCGAGCAATACACGGTTCCCCAGGCCGACTACAGCGGTCAGCTGTTCAAGATCCGCAACAGCCCGCCGGGTATCGTGTTCTTCAGCAGTTACGCTCCGGGCGACGAGGCGTCGTTCATAAAGCAGTTCGCGCAGTCCCCGACACCGTCGCTCGTCTACGAGCAGTACGCGCCGTCGATCCCGGAGTATCTCGATCTGGCGAAAGACGCCGCGAACGGCGTGTTGTGGTCGACGGTGGTCGGCATCCTGGAAGGGGACGCCCGAGCTTCGACGTTCATCGATGCTTTCACCGCGAAGTTCAACCGGCCACCCGGATTCAGCAACGCGGGAGACCAGTACGACCTCATGCACATCTGGGCGCAGGCGGCGGCCCTGGCGGGCGACCCCTACAGCTTCGACGCTGTGAACGCCTACGTTGCGAACACGGTGTACCGCGGCGTTTGCGGTGCCTATAGCTTCTTGCCGGGTTACCTCACGTGCTATCCCTACCCGGACGAGACGCTGGACCCATCGCTGGGCATGCCGCACCTCACGTTCCAGATCCAGAACCAGCAGCAGGTCCTGATCTCGCCGGACCCCTACACGACGGGCGGGTTCCAGCTGCCGAGCTGGCTCTGAGGACCGGTTACGGCAGAGGATCTCGCCCTTGGCCCTGCACGTAGGCGGGAGCGCTCCGGCGCCCCCGCCCTGGAGGGCGTGGCCGTCTGCAAGAACTACGGCGGTCTGCGGGCCGTCGTCGATGTGTCCTTCACTGTCTCGACCGGAGAGATCCTGGGGATCGTAGGGCCGAACGGAGCCGGCAAGACGACGTTGTTCGACGTCATCACCGGTCATGCGTCGGCTACCAGCGGCGACGTGCTGTTGGCGGGCCGCTCGATCCTGGAGGAGAAGGTGCACGCTAGGTGCGGGCTGGGGTTGGCTCGAACCTTCCAGCAGCCCACCGTGGCCGCGTCGCTGACCGTTCTGGAGAACCTGTACCTCGCGGCGTCGTTCCGAAGGGGACGCGTGGGCGGGCGAGCGGGCGACGTGGCCGAAGCTGAGCGTTTGCTCGCCCTGGTCGATCTCACGGGGAAGGCGCACGATGAGGCGGGGCCGCTCGGCATCTTCGACAAGAAGAGATTGATGCTGGCGACCGCGCTGGCGACCGCCCCTTCGGTCCTGTTGTTGGACGAGCCGTTCGGCGGACTCAACCCGCAGGAGATCAACGCCGTGATGTCGCTGATCCGGGCCGTCCGGGACGAGGGGTTGGCGGTGGTGTGCATCGAGCACGTGATGCGAGCGCTCACGGCCCTCGCGGATCGGGTGCTGGTGATGCACCACGGCGCCACGTTCTTCGAGGGTACTCCCAAGGAGATGCTCGCACACGAGGGTGTGATCGAGGTGTACCTCGGCGCGAGGCACGGAGGCACCGCTTGAGCGAGACCGGCGTCTTGCTCGAAGTCCGCGGCCTTTGGGCCGGATACGGGGACTCGATCGTGGTTCGCGATCTCGATCTCGTGGTCGAAGTCGGCAAGACGGTTGTCATGATCGGACCCAACGGTCATGGGAAGACGACGTTCCTTCGAGCGGTGTCGGGCCTGATCGCTCCATCGAGGGGGGAGGTGTGGTTCGGGGGCGAGCGCGTAGATGGCCGCAAGCCCGAGGCGATCGCGCGCAAGGGCCTGGTCCACGTGATGCAGGGGGACGGACTGTTCTCCGAGATGACCGTCGAGGAGAACCTCCTCATGGGCGCGTTTCCCTCTTCGCCCTGGAAGCGGCGCCAGCGTGCGCTCGACCGCGTGTGGGAGCTGTTCCCCCAGCTGACGGAGCGGCGGGGACAGCGCGCGCGGACGCTTTCCGGCGGCGAACGGCGCCTGGTGGGTCTGGGCCGGGGACTCATGCGGGAGGATGCACGCCTGTTGATGATCGACGAGCCGTCGCTCGGGCTCGCCCCGGTGATGATCGATGTCGTCTACGGGGCGATCCGCGAGATCCGCGAGCGACTGGGCACAACCATCCTGCTCGTCGAGGAGAACTTCACCCACGTCGGCGGTGTGGCCGACGTCGTGCACGTCGTGGAGATGGGCGGCATCGTGAGGAGCGGATCGCTGGAGGAGCTGTCGAGCGACCGGACGGTGGTCGAGACCTACCTCGGTTCGCTCTAGGAGGGGACGCCGATGTCACAGGTCGTGGCGATCTTGATCTCAACGGTCGTGCTCGGTTCGATCTACGGGCTGGTCGCGATCGGGATGACCCTGATCTACGGGACACTCCGCATCCTGGACATGTCCCAGGGCTCGATGGTGATGATCGGTAGCTACGTTGCCTGGGGGATGCTCGTGGTCGGGAACTACAACCCCGTGCTGGCACTCGTGGCCGCGTTCGTGGCCACGTTCGCGCTCGGCACGTTCACCCAGCTCGTCTCGGTGCAGCCCCTCATGGGCCGGCGGAACGAGCTCGATTTCGAGATGGTCACGTTCATCACGACCTTCGCGGCCGCGATCGTGTTCTCCAACGTGGCGCTGCAGGTCTTCGGCCCCTTCCAGAAGAACGTGCCCCCGCTGATAGCGGGCGGCGTCACGATCGCGGGGCAGAACCTGTCATACCAGTCGATCACGATGGCGCTCACCTCGATCCTGCTCATGGGAGCTCTCGGGCTGTTCCTCTCCCGGACCCGGTGGGGGTTGGCCATCCGCGCCGTCGCCCAGGACCTGGACGCGGCGCGATCGATGGGCGTGCCGGTGGGTCAGCTTTACCCGCTCACGATGGGGCTGGCATCCGCTCTTGCGGGCATCGGCGGCGTGTTCCTGGGAGCGCAGTTCTTCGCCTCGCCGACGGCAGGAGACCTGCCCCTGCTCGAAGCTCTGATCGTGGTGATCTTCGGCGGCCTCGGGAGCTTGTCGGGCACGTTGTACGCCGCGTACGCGATCGGACTGATCCAATCCATCGCGATCGTCGCGATCGGAGAGACGTGGACGTTGCCGATCCTGTACGGCGTGATCCTGCTGGTGCTGATCTTCCGGCCCTACGGGCTGAAGGGGAATCCATCGGAGGTTCGGCTGTGATCGACGCGCGTGTCGGGCGGGTGAGGAAGCTGGGCGGGACGACATGGGCGGCGATCGCCACGCTGATCGTTCTGGTGGCGCTCTTCCCATTCGTGGAGTCCAACCAGTACATCTTGAACGTCATGGTGACCGCGTTCATCACGCTGGTCTTGAACACCGCATGGAACTTCGTGCTGGGCGTCGCGGGTGTCTGGAACTTCGGGATGCTCGCGATCTACGCCATCGGTTCCTACAGTGCCGGGCTGTTGATGTTGCACACGGGCCTGCCCACTCCGCTCGCGATCCTGCTCGGCGGCGTCGCGGCCGGTGGGATCTCGGTGCTGCTGGCGTTCCCCACGCTACGCCTCTTCGGGATCTACACGTCGCTGCTGACGTTCTCGTTCGCCCAGGTGATCCAGTTCGTGATCGTGAACGACCCCAAGGGGCTCACGGGAGGGAGCTTCGGGTTCCCGACCGTACCGGGGCTGTTCTCCGGCCTCGGCTCGCTCCAACAGATCCGTGCTTTCTACTGGACGGTGCTGGCGATCGTGATCGCCGCCACGTTCGGGGTTTGGTGGATCCGTAGCTCGCGACTCGGGATCGCGCTGCGCACGGTGCGGGACGCGCCCGCCTACGCTGCGGCGCGCGGCGTGAGCCCGATCAAGTACCGGATGCTCGCGTTCGGCATCTCGGGCTTCATCGCGGGGATCGCCGGGGCCCTGTACCTGACCTACTTCCAGAGCGTCACGGCGTCGATCATGGGCCTCACGCCGATGTCGATCGACGTCACGATGCTCGTGATCGGCGGCTTGGGAACGATCGCCGGCCCTCTGGTAGGGACCGCGCTGTTGACGGTGATCCAGGAGATGCTGATCGATCACCCGGGTATCGAGCTCACCATCCTCGGCGTCGTCCTGCTCGTGATCGTCGTGTTCGTTCCCGGAGGACTCGTTGGGCTCGTGTCGAGGATCCGCCGCCGGGTAACGAACTGGGTGGGCGAGGAAGAGGTGCCTGCGACACCGGACGCGGATACGGGGTCGCCTCCTGAGACCTCGGGCTAACCGCGCCCGCCGTTCCCGGAGCGGCTGAAGTTCAGGAAGGACGCCTCGGCTTGATCCTGCCGCCGGCGCGATCGGCGGCACGCAGCTTCGACTCTCGACCTGAGGGGGGGCCGTAGCCGCCGCCGCCGCTCGTCTCCACCCGGACCACGGTGCCCGGCGCCAGCGTCGTGGAGGTCTTCTGTGGAACCTGTACCTCGTTGCCGTCGGGGTCGATCAGCGTGATCTTCGACGGTGCCGCGTCGCGGCCTCCCTCTACGCCGGTGGGACGCCATCGCGGGTCGGTCTGCTCAGCGTAGAACGTGGCCCGTTGGGGGCGCTCCAGGATCTCGTACTCGCGCCGGATCCCCATCCCACCGTTGAACGTGCCCAGCCCTTGTGAGCCGGCGATCAGCTCGGTGAGCCGGATGCGCACCGAGTAGCTCGTCTCCGCGGTCTCGACCGGCATGAGACCGACGTTCGACATATATGTGTCAACGCCGTCGATCCCGTCACCGCCGCGGTGCGCGCCGGTCCCTCCGCCTACGACATCGGACAGCACCGATGGGTGCCCGGTCCTGCGCGAGACGCTCTCGATGTTGATCCCGAAGAACGCCACGCTGGAGGAACCGACGGCGCGCTCGGGCCAGATCTGCGATGCGGCGTGGAACAACACGTCGGCCAGTCTCTGACACGTGTTGTGCCGCACCGAGACCGCTGCCGGCGGGCGGGGGTTCAGCACCGTGCCGAGCGGGCAGACGATGTCGAGCGCGCGCAGGAGCCCGTCGTTCGATGCCATGTGGGGGTCGAGGAGCGCGCGCACCATGTACGAAACGCCGGCCCGCGTGCTCGCCCATGGGACGTTGAGGGCGCCGGCGACCTGCGGGGCCGATCCCGATAGATCGATCGTGAGCCGATCCCGCCGCTTGGCGAGCCGGGCGTGGATGCGGGTCGGCGGGCCCCCGCGTCCGTCGTCGTCCATGAAGCCTTCCGCCTCACCTTCACCGTCGGGCAACTCCAAGAGGGCGTTCCTCGTAGCGCGCTCGGTCAGGTCGAGCGCTTGCTGGAAAGCTGTCGAGACGGCGGCGGCACCCCATCGCTCGATCGCCTCCTCGAGGCGCCGGCGCCCGAGCAAGCAGGCGGCGCGCTGGGCCTTCAGGTCGGAGATCGTCGACAGCGGGTCACGGATGTTCTGCGTGAGGATGGACAAGACGTCGGGGTTCTCCTCGCCGGCGCGGTACAGGCGAACCGGCGCGAGCAGCAAGCCTTCCGCGTATACCTGTTCGAGCGCAGGCCCCTCCGTGCCGGGGTTCACCCCGCCCACGTCGAGGTGGTGCGCGGTGGTCCCAGTCCAGGCGAAGAGCTTCCCTCGGTGGAAGACGGGAGCGATCACGTTCAGGTCCGGGGTATGCATCGCACCCAGGAACGGGTGGTTCGCGAGGTAGATGTCGCCGTCCGCGATCGCGCCTCCCCATGTCCGGAGGATCGACTTCACGACGAGCGACATCGCGCCGAGCTGCGCCGGGATGTAGTCGGCCTGTGCGATCAGGTCCCCATCGGCCGCGAAGATCGCGCAGGAGAAGTCCTCCATGTCCCGGATGATCGGACTGTAGCTGGACCGCTTCAGCACGCCGCCCATCTCCTCGGCCGCCGACAGCAACGTCGCGTGGAGGAGCTCGAATGTGATGGGATCGAGACGTCGCGCGCTCCGGGCGCCCCTCGTGGTGCGGCCGCCTGTCATCCAGCGCGCTCCCGGATCCAAACGTTCCCGTGCGCGTCGACCCGAGCGGTCTGGCCTCGCAGCACCAAGGTGGTCGCGTCCATCTGCTCGAGGATCGCGGGGCCCTCGATGCGGTTCACGGCCAGAAGCGCACTTCGTTGCCATACCGTGGCGCGGACGGGCCTGCGATCTGCGGGCAGGATCAGGGTCCTGGTCCCGAGCCGCGCGCCGGGAGACGGCGCCTGCCGTCCGCGCGCGATCGTCGGAAGCGGCGGGGGACGCAGGCCGCCGAAGGCCGTCATCCTCACCGCCACGACCTCTGCCCCTTGGTCGCTGTTCGCGTGTCCGTACACGCTCCGATGGAGTTCGTCGAAATCGCGGCGAGCCAGGCGCAGGGCCGTCATCGTGACGGCGGACAGCGGCACGCTGAGATCGTAGCCCTGGCCCATATAGCGGATGTCCGCGCTCGGTACCAGTCGTATCCGGTCGCGGGCCACCCCATCTTGGCGAAGCTGCCGGGTGAGCCCGCTACCGCTTTCGCGGAACCACGCGAGGAACGAGGGGAACGCCTCAGGCTCCAGCGCGCGGAGCACGGTGCGGGAATCGTCGATGCGAAGGTCCGCGGCCACAAGACCTGCCGCCGAGAAGAGCCCAGGATGGAGCGGGATCAACACGCTCGCGAGCCGAAGCTCACGCATCAGCATGCTCGCGTGCAGGGGGCCGGCGCCGCCGAACGCGACCATCGAGTAATCGCGTGGATCGATGCCCCGCTCGACCGAGACGCGGCGGAGTGCTCGCGCCATGTGCGCCAGGGTTACGGAGAGGATGCCGCGCGCAGCGTCCTCGGGCGACATCCCGAGGTCGTCGCCGACCGCGGCGACCGCGCGCCGGGCCGCCGCCGCATCGAGCGGCAACCGCCCCGCGAGCCGGACGTCGGGACCGAGCGTTCCCATCACGACGTGCGCGTCCGTGACCGTTGCGTGAACTCCTCCCTGTCCGTAGCACGCGGGTCCGGGTTCGGCGCCCGCGCTTTCGGGACCCACCTGCAGCCGGCCGGCCCGATCGACCCGCGCGATCGATCCGCCACCCGCGCCGACGGTCTCGATGTTCACGGACGGGCTGAGGATCGGGTGCCCGTCGACGACCTGTGTGGGGACCACAGGGACGACATCGCCGCTCACGAGACATACGTCCAGGGACGTGCCTCCCATGTCGAGGGAGATCAGCCGATCCGTTCCCGTGGTGCGGCCGAGTGCCACGAGGCCTGTGACTCCGGCCGCCGGGCCGGACAGGACCAGCCGATGCGCCTCCCGTTCGGCGCGATCGGCCGGCACGCACCCGCCGTTGGACTGCATCACGAGGAACGGGGCGCGGACCCCGAGTCGCCGGGCGCGCTCCTTCGCGAGCAGGAGGTAGCGCCCGACCACCGGGCGCAGCGCAGCGTTCACCGCGGCGGTCGCGGTTCGTGGGTACTCCCGGAACTCCCGCGCCGTCTCGGCCGACAGCGTGATCGGTATGCCGGGGAGCTTCCGGCGGAGCGCGCGGCCCAGGGCCCGCTCATGGCGATCGTCGAGGTAGCTGAATAGCAGGGCGACGGCGACGGCCTCGGGGTCGCGAGCGACCACTTCGCCGACCACCCGCTCGATCTCGTCCTTCGTGAGCGGGGTGACGATCTCCCCCTGTCCGCCTATGCGCTCGTGCACCTCGAGCCGGTCAGATCGATCCACGAGATCGACAGGCCGCGCCGGCTCAAGGTTGTATATGTCGGGACGCGTGCCGTTCCGGTAGCCGAGGATGTCCCGGAACCCTTCCGTGGCCAGCAACACGACGCGCGTCCGGCGCCGGGTGAGGATCGCGTTCGTCGCCACGGTCGTTCCGTGAGACAGCAGTCGGATGTCACCCGCTTCGACACCCTCCGAGCCGAGCACTGCGAGGGCGTCCTCCAGACCTTGCGATGGGTCGGCAGGGGTCGAGATCACCTTCGCGACCCGCACGCCTCCCTCGCTCCCGATCGCGACGGCGTCGGTGAACGTGCCGCCGACATCG
>JBGPKY010000103.1:0-8854 GCA_041486205.1 Actinomycetota bacterium | reverse complement strand
CAGCTCCGACGGCTTCGACCACTCCCCTCCCCGGATGTTCTTCCCGCGGGTCGTATCCGAGGATGGCGAAGACCGCGATGTCCGATTCCGGCGCGATGCCTGGACCGACCGTGACGACGGTGCCCGTTCTGCCCTGCTGCGCAAGGGCGTCGAGGAAGGGCGTTTCCGCCGCCTCCAGAGGCGTCTGCCCACCGAGCTCGGGGATCGGGTCGTCACCTAGACCGTCGAGGCATACGTACAGCAGGCGCTTCACGTTCCGCGTCCTCCTAGCGGTACTTCACGATGAGGGCGAACTCCTCCGGGTCCAGGCTCGCGCCGCCCACGAGGGCTCCATCGATCTCGGGATGAGCCATGAAGTCGCGGATGTTGCCAGCTTTGACGCTGCCCCCGTACTGCACGCGGACGGCCTGTGCGACGCGGTCGTCGTGCAGTTCGGCGAGCGTGGACCGGATCACCGCGATCACCTGCGCGGCATCGCCCGGCTCTGCGTTACGACCGGTTCCGATCGCCCAGATCGGCTCGTAAGCAACCACGAGTGTCGCCGCTTGCTCGACGGTGACGCCCATCAGACCCGCCCGTACCTGGCCGGCGACCTTGTCCTGAGTCGCGCCGCGATCGCGTTCCTCGGCCGTCTCGCCTACGCAAAGGATCGGTGTCATCTCGTGCGAGAACACGGCACGTACCTTCTTGTTGACGAACTCGTCGGTCTCCCCGAAGAGCTGCCGCCGCTCCGAATGGCCGACGATCACGTAACGGCATTTCAGAGCCTGAAGCATCTGGGCCGATACCTCGCCCGTGAACGCGCCTTTGTCTTCGAAGTGGACGTTCTGCGCTCCGAGGCGGTACTCGAGCCGGTCGCTGTCGATCAGCGTCTGGACGGCTCGAAGGGCCGTGAACGGCGGGCAGACGACCACATCGACCCGTTCGGCGTCATCTTTGTCGAGGAGGTACGAGAGCTTCTGGACGGCCTGGATCGCCTCGAGGTGCGTCTTGTGCATCTTCCAGTTGGCAGCGATGATCGGGCGCCTCGCCATCTCCTATACCTCCAGAACCTTGATCCCGGGGAGCTCGCGGCCCTCCAGGAACTCGAGCGAGGCACCGCCTCCCGTGGACAGATGGTCGAAAGAGCCTTCCAGGCCGAGGCGCTTGATCGCCAGCAGGCTATCCCCGCCGCCGACCACGCTGAAGGCTTCCGACGCGGCTATCGCTTCCGCTACGCCCCGAGTCCCGGCCGAGAACGGCTCCAGCTCGAACACACCCATCGGGCCGTTCCACAGCACGGTCTTGGCCTCCGCGATGGTTCGGGTGAACGCCTCAACCGTTCGAGGCCCGATGTCGAGGCCTCTCTGCCCGCGCGGCACGGAGGCCGCGGGCACGGTCTGCCGGGCGGCTTCCAGCGACACCTGCGCGGCCGCGATGACATCTTCGGGCAGCTGGATCGCAACGCCGCGTTCCCCGGCGCGCCGGACCGCTGCCCGGACGTCGTCGAAGCGGTCGGGCTCGACGAGGCTGTCCCCTATCTCGCCACCGTCGGCCGCGATCAGCGTGAAGGCCATCGCGCCGCCGATGAGTAGGGCGTCGACCCGTTCCACCAGAGCTTCGACCGTCGCGAGCTTGTCGGAAACCTTCGCACCGCCCAGGATCGCCACGTAGGGCCGGTCGGGACCTTCGAGCAACCTGCTGAGGACCTCGACCTCCCGCTGGAGCAGCCGGCCGGCGGCCGAAGGCAGCCGCTCGGCGAGCGCCACCACCGACGCGTGAGCCCGGTGCGCCGCTCCGAAAGCGTCGTCGACGTAGAGGTCAGCGAGCGCCGCCAACCGATCCGCGAAGGCGCCGTCGTTCACCTCCTCGCCCGGATCGAACCGGAGGTTCTCGAGCAGAACCACCTCTCCCGGCTCGACGTGGGAGCAAACGGCCGCGGCTCCTTCCCCTGCAACCTCGTCGAGCGACATCACGGTGCGGGCGAGCAGCTCCGACAAGCGGTCGGCCACCGGTGCCAGACGAAGCTCGTCGACCACCTTGCCTTTGGGGCGGCCGAGGTGCGACGCGAGCACGAGCGACGCTCCCCTGCCGAGCAACTCGGTCAGCGTCGGAAGCGTCGAGCGGATACGCAGATCGTCGGCGACCTTCCCACCTTCCAGCGGGACGTTGAAGTCCACGCGAACGAAAACCCGTTTCCCGGCCACGTCGCCGAGGTCGTCGAGGGTTCGCAGCATCAGAGCTGCGACGCGACCAACTGGACGAGGTCGACCAGCCGGTTCGAGTAACCCCACTCGTTGTCGTACCAGCCCACGACCTTCACCAGGTTGCCCATCGTCATCGTCGAAAGCGCGTCGAACGTGCACGACGCCGGGCTGCCTACGATGTCGGTGGAGACGATCGGGTCTTCGGTGTAGATGAGCTTGCCGGCGAGCGGCCCTGTCTCGGCGGCCTTGCGGAAAGCCTCGTTGACCTCTTCGATCGTGACCTCGCGCCCGAGCGTGGCCACGAGATCGGTTACCGAGCCATCGGGTACCGGGACGCGCATAGAGATGCCATCCATCTTGCCCTTGAGGTGGGGCAAGACGAGTCCCGTCGCCTTGGCGGCGCCGGTCGTGGTCGGGATGATGTTGAGCGCCGCAGCTCGAGCGCGTCTCAAGTCCTTGTGGGGGAGGTCCAGGATCTGCTGGTCGTTCGTGTACGCGTGGATGGTCGTCATGAAACCGCGGTCGACTCCGAATGCGTCGTCGAGGACCTTCGCCATCGGCGCGACACAGTTCGTCGTGCAGGAGGCGTTCGAGATGACGTTGTGGGCGGCCGCGTCGTACCGGTCGTCGTTCACGCCGAGTACGATCGTGACGTCCTCGCCCTTCGCAGGGGCGCTGATCACGACCTTTTCGGCACCGGCCTCGATGTGCTTGTTCGCCTTCTCACGGTCGGTGAAGAGGCCGGTGGATTCGATCACGATCTGAGCGCCGAGTTCCTTCCACGGAAGGTTCGCAGGGTCGCGTTCAGCGAGCACCTTCAACTCGTCGCCGTTCACGGTGATGCCGTTCTCGGAGACGGATACCTTGCCGTCGAACCGGCCGAGGACTGAGTCGTACTTGAGCAGGTGGGCCAATGTGGCGGCGTCGGTGATGTCGTTGACGGCAACGAAGTCCCAGTCCTTCCCCTGCTTCTTCGCTGCCCGGAAGAAGTTCCGGCCGATCCTGCCGAAACCGTTGATTCCGATCTTCACGCTCACGGGTTCCTCCTCGAGGGACGGCGCCCATCATCCTAGCCATTCGGACAAAGGCCGTCCGGCCGGCTGCGCGGCTACGATCGGTCGAGGTCTCGGTGCTCGACCGAGACCGGCAGACCCTTGTCCCGGAAGAACCCTGCGAGATCTTCGGCAACCACGATGGAGCGGTGACGGCCACCGGTGCAGCCGATCGCGACGGTGAGGTAGGACTTCCCTTCGGCCACGTACCCCGGGACCATGAACCCCAGGAGCGAACGGAGCCTACGCATGAACTCGCGGTAGGTCTGTTGGCCTTTCACGTACGTGCGTACGCGTTCGTCCGTGCCGGGAAGCGGCCGAAGCTCGTCGACCCAGTGGGGGTTCGGGAGGAACCGGATGTCGATCACCAGGTCGGCATCGCGCGGCGTTCCGTACTTGTAACCGAAGGAGATCAACGAGACCTGGAGGCTCGATTCGGGGGGCGCTTCGGCGAACGCGTCGCGGATCTTGTCGCGCAGCTCGTGCGGCGTGAGGTCCGACGTATCCAGGATCAGATCGGCGTCGCCGCGAAGGCTTTCCATCATGATGCGTTCCTTCCGGATGCCTTCGATGACGCGGTCGGCCGGCGCGAGCGGGTGCCGGTGTCGCGTAGCTGCGTATCGGTTCACCAGATCCTGGTCGGAGGCCTCGAGGAACAGGATCCGGTAGGAGATCGCGCGTTTCTTGAGGTCTTCGAGGGCCTTGGACAGCTCGCCGAAGAACACTCCCCCGCGAGCATCGACCACGATGGCTAGGCGACCTGGTCCACCCGGGCGATCGGCCAGCTCGGCCATCTTCGAGAGCAGCGCAGGGGGGAGGTTGTCCACCACGAAGAAACCGAGATCCTCGAGGATCTTCGCCGTCTCCGAACGACCGGCACCGGAAAGACCGGTCACGATGGTGAAGCCGGCCCCCTGCGGACGCGACCCGACCGGCGACACGGTGCGCCGGGCCTTCTTCGGGTCCGTGACCTTCTTCGCGGGTTCGGCCGTCACGCGCTCACCTTCCGTTCGATCCGCGGAGGTCCGTGCAGCCGTTCATGGATGGCGGCAGCGAGCTCAGGACCTACGCTGGGGGTTTCCATGATCTCCTCCACGGTCGCTCGCTGGACCTTGGCGAGCGATCCGAACCGCGTCAGCAGCGCCCTCTTACGCGCGGGGCCCACGCCGGGGACTTCGTCCAGGGGCGAGGCGAGCGCCCGCTTCGACCTCTTGCTCCTGTGATAGGTAACGGCGAACCGGTGGGCTTCGTCACGCAGGTGCTGCACGACGAAGAGGGCCTCCGACCCTCGCGGGATCAGGAGCGGGTCGGGTCGATCTGGGAAGTAGACCTCCTCCAGGCGTTTCGCGAGCCCGATGGCTGGGATGTGCAAACCCGCGTCGGCCAGGACCTTCGTTGCGACCGACAGCTGCCCCCGGCCGCCGTCCACCACGACGAGCGCCGGCGGGTACGCGAAACGGCGGCGGCGCTTGGATCCGTTCCCGTTTGCGGCTTCCGGCTCCGTGAGTCGTGCGAACCGGCGGCGGAGCATCTCCTCCATGCTTGCGAAGTCGTCTTGACCGGGTACTCCCTTGATCTCGAACCGGCGGTAGTCCGCGCGCTTGGGCAGGCCGTCTTCGAACACGACCATCGAGCCGACCTTGTCGGTGGGGCCGAGGTTCGATACGTCGTAGCACTCGATGCGGAGCGGCGCCTGCTGGAGACCGAGCTCGCTCGCGAGCTCAGCGAGCGCCCGCGAGCGCGCGCCGAAATCGGATGCTCGCCGCAGCTTGTGTCGAGCGAAGGCCTCGGCCGCGTTGCGTGTCACCGTTTCGAGCAACTTGCGCTTCGCTCCGCGCTCGGGAACCCCGATCGTGACCCGGCTCCCCCGTCGCTCGGAGAGCCACGCCGCCAGTACTTCGGCGCCGGCGGGCATCTGGGGGACGAGGACCCGTGGGGACAGTTCGTCGCCTCGCTCCATGGCGAGCTCTCGAACGAAGGACGCGAGCAGTTGCGAGCGGTCCAGCTCCTCGACCCGGTCCACGACCCAGCCCCTGCGCCCCATCACCCGCCCCCCGCGAACGAAGAACACCTGGAAAGCCGCCTCGAGGTCGTCTTCGGCGAGCCCGACTACGTCGAGATCGTCCGGCTGCGTTAGGACCATCTCCTGGCTCTCCATGGCGCGGCGCGCGGCCGCGAGCTGATCGCGGAGCTTCGCGGCTCGCTCGTACTCCCGGCGGCCCGAGGCCTCGCGCATCTCGGCCTCCAGGTGGGAGAGCACCGGCCGTTGGTTGCCGGCCAGGAAGTCGGCCATCGCGTCGACCTGCGCGCGGTATCCGGGTTCTGATGCGCCGGTGAGCTCCGGCACACACGGGCCCGAGCACCGGCCGATGTCGAAGTAAAGACACGGTCGCTTCGCCCGCGCCCGCTGGTCGAAGAAGGAGTTCGAACAGGTCCGAACCGGGAACACGCGCGTGAGCGCGTCGAGCGTCTCGCGGATCGCGTACGCGTGACCGTACGGGCCGAAGTAGCGAACGTTCTTACGCTTGCGGCCGCGCAGGACTTGCGCACGCGGCCATCTCTCCCCGACCGTGAGCGCTAGGTAGGGATAGGACTTGTCGTCGCGGTATCGGATGTTGAAGCGCGGCAAGTGCTCCTTGATCAGGTTGTACTCGAGCATCAGTGCATCGACCTCGCTCGATGCGACGATCCACTCGACGGAGGCGGCGGCGGCAACCATCGCCCCGGTCCGCGGATGCAATGGCCGGCTCCAGTAGGTGCTCAAACGCTTGCGCAGCGACCGGGCCTTGCCCACGTAGATCACACGTGCGTCGACGTCCCGGAACAAGTAGGCGCCGGGTTGGTCGGGGATGCTTGAGTTCGCCGGCTTAGGGACGCTCACCCGGCCATTCTATGGGGACGACCTAGGCCAGCCGGGTAGCGGGTGTGGAAGCTTCGCGCTACTTGACGACGAACTGCCCGTTCATCGTGATGTGAACGTCGCAGCGGAAGTAGTACGTGCCCGCTTTCAGCGCCGGGACCTTGTAGGTGGTGGTCGCCGGCCCTGTGAGGAGGGCCCCCCGGAAGAGGTTCGTCGTGGCGGACGAGTCCGTGTAGATCGCGATGTTGTGCTGCGTCGAGGCGTCCCTGTTGTCGAAAGTGATGGTGAACGCCGCGCCGGCCGGCACCTGGACGCAGCCCGTGTCGAACGCGATCCCCTGGGCGGTCACGCTGACCGTACCGTTCTTCGCCTGCGTGCATCCCTGCGACGGCGGCGGGGCCACAGACGGTGGGCCGGTCGGCACGGGACTCGGGTTGGCGATCGCGAGGCCGGTGACATCGCCGTAGGTGCCAAGGTTCAGGTTCTGATCGACCTCGTCGTACCAGGCGAGGTATACGGTGGCGCCGTCGGAGGTCGCCGCGAGAGCCGGCATGTCACCGCCGGCCGTTCCGCTGGTCGGCACCGCGGTGTAGGACCCGTCCCCGAGGGCAAGCCCGACCGAGTCCGTGCCTGGGTCGTACCAGGTGACGTATACGGTTGTGGCGTCGACCGCAGCGACGCCCGTCGCGCGGCCGGTCTGGTTGACGCCGGTGCCGATGTCGGCGACCTTCGCCACCTGCCACGCTCCACCCCCAGTCGATCGCGCAGTGTGCACTTCGGTCCCGGCGTAGTAGGCGACGTGCGGATCACCGTTCGGGTCGACCGACAACGAAAGGCCCGCACCGTCGGCTCCGCTCTCGACCGTGACGACGTTCCAGGTGATCTTCTTGGTCGACGCCTTTCCGGGCGTCGCGGCCAGTACGTTCTTGCCGTCCGAGTAGACGACGAGCGGCTTGCCGTCACCGAGGACACCCACGGCCGTCCGGTACGGCTGCGGGCAGCCCCGGCAAAGGGGGATCGTGGCCACCGTCTCGGACTTCCAACTACCGCTCACGTCAGAGGCCGCCGTGACGACCTGGCCGGCAGCCGTCGCAACCGTGTAGGCGACCCAGGCCATGCCGTCGGACATGACCGCGACCGACGGGGCGCCCAGCGGGCCCATCTGCGTCAAGGCCGGGGTCTGTTTGAGGATCTGGGTCGCCGAGAAGCTGCCCGACGCGTCGTCCGCGTACCAGATGCCGGAGTCCGCGGCCCACGCGGCGTGAAGGTGCCCCTGGGCGTCGGCGACGAGCGCGGTCCCGTTCACGTTGGCGGCCGTCATGGTCTTCAGGTCCTCTTCCACCGCGGGCGTGAAGGGAACGTTCACGTTGGAGATGTTCGCCTGCAACGCGATGCCGCCGCGGGTCCAGATGCCGTCCTTCACGCTGATCAGGCCAACGCTCGGGAGACTCGGAGTGCCGATCGGGCGGGTCGGCGCGATCTGCCCTTCCGCCAACTGTTCGAGGAAGGCGAAGGACGCCACGTACGGCGTGCCGTCCGATGTCACGGCGACCGACGGATCCACCCCCGTGTTGTCCAGGAAGTCGGCCACCTGTGGGACGAACTGCTTCCCGGAGCCGAAGGAGACGATGGCCTTCGGCGGCGCCGAGCATGCGGCGGCCAGGACTCCAAGGACGAGCACAAGCGGAAGCAACCTCCTGGACACAGCGGGCCGAATCCTAGCAAGGTTCGTCAACGGGATGGAGCGATCCGTCTAGGCCTTGCCGGAGACCGGCAGCGCTTCGAGCGGCAGGGTCCCGAGCACCTCGGCCAGGAACTGGCCCGTGTACGAGTTCGGATGGGCGGCAACGGTGTCGGGTGGGCCGGCCACGACGACGCGCCCGCCCTTATCCCCGCCTTCCGGGCCGAGGTCGACGATCCAATCGGCGGTCTTGATGACGTCGAGGTTGTGCTCTATCACGAGGACGGTGTTCCCCTGCGCGACCAGGCGCTGAAGCACGTTCAGCAACTTGCGGATGTCCTCGAAATGAAGGCCGGTGGTCGGCTCGTCCAGCACGTACAGGGTGTTACCGGTAGCTCGTTTCTGGAGCTCGGACGAGAGCTTGATCCGCTGCGCCTCCCCCCCGGACAAGGTCGGAGCCGGCTGGCCGAGCTTCACGTACCCGAGCCCGACGTCGGACAAAGTCTGCATGTGTCGCTTGATCACCGGGATGTTCTGGAAGAAGTCCAGCGCCTCCTCGATGCTCATCTCGAGCACGTCGGCGATCGAACGGTTCTTGTACTTGACCTCGAGCGTTTCGCGGTTGTAGCGGTGGGCCTTGCATGCCTCGCAGGTCACGTAGACGTCGGGGAGGAAGTGCATCTCTATCTTGATCTGGCCGTCCCCTGCGCAGTTCTCGCACCGGCCACCCCGGACGTTGAAGGAGAAGCGCCCTGGTTTGTACCCGCGGACGCGCGCCTCGGGAACCTGGCTGAACAGGGTCCGGACGTGGTCGAAGACTCCGGTGTAGGTCGCGGGGTTGGAGCGCGGAGTGCGGCCGATCGGCGACTGGTCGATGTCGATGACCTTGTCGATCTGCTCCCAGCCGAGGAGCTTCTTGTGCTTGCCTGGCATGACGCGCGAGCGGTAAACCCTCTGCATCAGCGCGCGCAGCAGAACCTCCTGCACGAGCGTTGACTTGCCGCTGCCGCTGACGCCCGTGACGCACACGAACAACCCAAGCGGAACCTCCAGGTCGATGTCCTGCAGGTTGTGT
>JBGPKY010000102.1:0-8966 GCA_041486205.1 Actinomycetota bacterium | reverse complement strand
GTGAACTCGCGATAGACGACGTCGATGAGACCGTTCCCATCCGGGATGCCGAGCTCGCGGAAGAAGATCGTGTAGACGTCCTGCCAGAACCGGCGGGACTTCTCCGGCGTCGTCGTCCACAGCTCGTGCTCGCGCGCCGCTTTCGCGAAGCGGTCGGACACCACGTGGATCTTGTCGCGGATCGTCTCGGGGTCGACCTCGTAACCCTCACGTCCGAGCACCTCGGCGAAGAGGTCCGGGAACGTGGGATGCGGATGCACCAGCGTCTCACCGGCGTCGAAGAAGACTGCCGCGTACCTCACCCGCCCGATGATATCGGTAGCTCAGTCGGAGGCGCGGGCGCGCGTCGCTAGGTCATCCCAGATCCGGTCGACCTGGCCTTCCAGCTCCTCGAGCGATCCCTCGTTGTCGACCAGGATGTCTGCGACCGCCGCCTTCTCCTCCATCGGTAGCTGCGCCGCGATCCGGGCGCGGATGGCGTCTTCCGACATCGCTCGGTCGCGAAGCAGACGATCTATCTGCGTCTGGACGGGCACCGACACGACGATCAGCACCTCGAAGGCGGTGTGCATCCCGGTCTCGACGAGCAGCGGAGCGCTGAAGATCACTACCGCGTCCGATCCCAGGTACCGTTCGGTCGCCTCGGCGAAATGGCGTCGCACCTCGGGGTGGACGATGGCCTCCAGATCTCGGCGCGCCGACGGGTCGGCGAACACGATGCTCGCCAGAGCCTCGCGGTCGATGTCACCGCCCGGTGACAGGACGTTCGCCCCGAAGCGTTCGACGACCCGATCGTAGCCCGGCGTCCCCATCGCGACGGCCTCGCGGGCGAGTATGTCGGCGTCGAACACCACCGCGCCTCGCTTATCGAGCAAGCGTGCGACGGTTGACTTGCCGGAGCCGATCCCCCCGGTTAGGCCGACGAGCAGCACTCGCTACTCGCCTCGGCCCTCGCGCCGCTTCAGATCCTCGAGGATCGACTCGATGGAAACATCCTCTTCGGCGGCCGGCTCGACCACAGGCTCGGGCTCTGGCTCGAGGGTCCGACCGGAGGCATCGTCCACGTCCGCGTCAGACCCAACCCGGGCGGCCTCCCCTGCCTCCGGCATCGTCGACGTGGTCGCAGCTGCCGTCTCCTCTTCGAGGGAAGAGGCCGATCTGAGCTCAGTCGGGCTCTCGAGCCTCGACGGGGCGGCGTCCGGCGCTGCCTCGGAAGCGACCAACGTCGGAGCTGCCGGCTCTTCGGCCTGGATCTCCGTCTCGGTGATGGCCGGCGAGGCGCCGCCGACCTGGCGCATGGAGAGCGAGATGCGGCGGCGGGGGACATCGACCTCGATCACCTTCACGCGAACCTGGTCGCCGACGTTCAGCACGGCTTCGGCGGACTCGACGTGCGAGTCGGAGAGCTCGGAGATGTGCACCAGGCCCTCGATCCCCTGCGCCACGCGAACGAACGCCCCGAACGGGACGAGCTTCGTGACCTGGCCGTCGATGATCTCGCCAGCCTGGTACATCCGCTCGAACTCCTTCCAGGGATCTTCCTGCGTCGCCTTGAGCGAGAGTGACACCCGCTCACGCTCCAGGTCGACGTCGAGCACTTCGACCTCGACCTCCTTGCCGACCTCGACGACCTCGCTCGGGTGGTCGACGTGCTTCCACGACAGCTCGGACACGTGGACCAGCCCGTCCACGCCGCCGAGATCCACGAACGCGCCGAAGTTCACGATCGATGAGACGGTCCCCTTGCGTCGCTCGCCCTTCTGGAGCGACTCGAGGAACTTCTTCCGGCCCTCGCTCTGCGACTCTTCGAGGAACGCGCGGCGCGACAGGACGACGTTGTTGCGGTTGCGGTCGAGCTCGATGATCTTGCACTCGAGCTCGGTCCCGACGAACGGGTGCAGGTCGCGGACGCGACGCAGGTCCACGAGAGAGGCCGGAAGGAACCCGCGTAGACCGATGTCGAGGATGAGACCGCCTTTCACGACCTCGATGACCGGGCCCTTGATCGTCGAGCCGGCCTGCATCGTCTCCTCGATGCGGCCCCACGCGCGCTCATACTGCGCGCGTTTCTTCGACAGGATCAGCCGACCTTCCTTGTCCTCCTTCTGGAGGACAAGGGCCTCGATCTTGTCGCCGACTTTGACGATCTCGTTCGGGTCGACGTCGTGACGGATCGACAGCTCTTTGGCCGGGATGACGCCCTCGGACTTGTAGCCGATGTCGAGGAGGACCTCGTCGCGGTCGATCTTGACGACCTCGCCGTCGACGATGTCGCCGTCTTTGAAATCGCGGAGCGAGGCCTCCATCGCCTCGATCAGCTCCTCCGGCGTCAGGTCGCGCTCGGGCACGGCCTTGGTTTCGCTCACCTCTATCGGAACCATCTCCTTCCGCGCGCCAGACGCGCATCCTCGGCGGTTGGGATCTGCCGAGGTGCCGATGCGCCTTGCGGCCTAGGGATGGTAGTCGGGCGCGGAAGGGGCCGTCAATCCGAATCCGCAGGTCAGACGGAACGACTCAGTGGCCCGCCGGGGCGGCCTCGGCCCAGTTCGGGCCCCAGCCTAGGTCGGCCCGAAGGGGCACGGTCAGTGCGTGCGCGTCCTCCATCTCACGCTTGACGAGGGACGACGCCTCCTCGAGCTGGGCCTCAGCGACCTCGAAGACCAATTCGTCGTGGACGGTGAGCAGGGTGTGGCATTCGAGGCCTCGGGCCGCCCGCAGCGCCTCGTCGACCCGCAGCATGCCGAGCTTGAACACGTCGGCCGCGCTTCCCTGGATCGGCGCGTTCAGCGCCATACGCCGCCCGAGGTCTCTCACTCGTGGGTTCGATGCCTGAAGCTCCGGTATGTACCGGCGACGACCGAGCATCGTCTCGGTGAACCCCTCGGCGGCCGCCCGCGCCACCTGCCGGTCGAGGTATTCGTGGATCGAGGGGAAACTCTCGAAGTAAGCGTCCATGATCTCCTGCGCCTCGTCCGGAGGGATATCTAGACGTGACGCCAGGCCGAACGCGCTCAGGCCGTACGCGAGGCCGTAGTTCACCATCTTCGCCCTGTTGCGCAGAGCCGGATCGACCTTGTCCTCCGGCAGTCCGAAGACGCGCGCCGCCGTCGCCGTGTGGATGTCGGCGCCCGAGGCGAACGCGGAACGCAGCCCCTCGTCCCCTGAGAGGTGCGCGAGGATACGAAGTTCGATCTGCGAGTAATCGGCGCAGAGCAGCACTTGCCCGGGGGACCCGGGCACGAAGGCGCGCCGGATCTGCCGACCGAGCTCCGTTCGGACCGGGATGTTCTGGAGGTTCGGATCGGACGAGGAAAGGCGGCCGGTCGCGGCCCCGGTCTGGTTGAACGTCGTATGCACGCGGCCGTCGGCCGGATCGACCTCCCGCGGCAGCGCTTCCAGGTAGGTCGAGTTGAGCTTGTCGAGCTCGCGCCAGGACAGCAGCGCGTCGATGATCGGGTGGCGGTCGCGGATCTTCTCCAGCACGCTCGCGTCGGTCGAGAGCTGCCCCTTCGGCGTCTTCTTCCCCGGCGAAAGGCGCAGCTTCTCGTAGAGGATCGTTCGCAGCTGCGGCGGCGAGTTGAGGTTGAACTCCTCCCCGGCGTGTTGGTAGATATCGGCCTTGAGCGTGGACATCCTGTCGCGGACGCCCTCCGCCATCTCGTCCAAGTAGTCGACGTCGAGCGCGACGCCTCGCGCCTGCATCCGCGCGAGCATGGAGGAAAGCGGCAGCTCCACCTCGTCGAGCAGCTTCGTGAGCCCCGCGCGGTCGACCTTCTCCTGCATCGCCGGCGCGAGAAGCGCGACCGCGGCGGCCTCGGCGGCCGCCGAACGCCACGGGGCTTCGCCGAACAGCTGCCCCTCATCCTCCGACTTCACCGACGCGAGCGGATCCGAGCCGAGGTAGCGCTGGCAGAGCGCCGGAAGGCCGTAGGAGGGGGCCGCCGGGTCCAGGAGGTATCCGGCCAGCATCGTGTCGAACGTCATCCCCGCCAGCTTCCCCCCGCTCGCGATCGCGGCCGCCTCGAGGTCTTTGGCATCGTGGGCCCACTTAGCGACACGGGCGTCGCCGAGCGGATCAGCTACTCCCCGAAGGTCCTTCATCTCCGCGTACGCGGCCTGACCGCCGCCCACCGAGACGGCCACGCCTCGGACCCGTCTCCCGTCTGCATCCAGGCGGACCGCTTTCGGCCCCTCGGCGGCGAGGAGCGATGCGATCTCCTTCACGCTCGTCTCGCGAAGGTTCAGCTCGGCCACCTCTGTGGAAGGCTTCGCACCGCGGCCGATGTCTTCGAGCCGCTCGTATAGCGTGCGGAACTCGAGCGAGGTGAAGAGGCTACGGATCGCCTCCATGTCCCACTCGCCCATCACGCAGTCCTGCGGCTCGACGTCTAGGGGCAGGGAGGTCTCCAGACGCGCGAGATCCTTGTTCATCGCGAGTTGCTCGCCGGCGGCCGCGATCGACTCGCGCAACTTCCCCTTCAGCTCGTCGGTACGCTGCAGCAGAACCTCGACCGAGCCGAAGTCCTGCACCAGCCTCGAGGCCGTCTTCTCCCCCACTCCGGGCACGCCGTGGATGTTGTCGGAGGCGTCACCCTTCAGCGCTACGTAGTCGAGGTACCGCTCCGGCGGAAGCCCGAAGCGTTCGACGACGGCGGCTTCGTCGTACAGGCGGATGTCCGAGATGCCCTTGACGTTGAACATCACCGTGATGCCCGGGCGTACGAGCTGGAAGAAGTCGCGATCGGCGGTGACGATCACCGCGTCGATGCCGCGTTCGGCCGCGCGAACGGCGAGGGTTCCGATCGCGTCGTCGGCCTCGTGACCTTCCACGCCGATCACCGGGATCGCGAGCGTTTCCAGCACCTCGACGATCAACCCGAGTTGCTGGCGGAACTCGTCGGGCGTCTCCGGCCTGCCGGCCTTGTACTCGGCGTACTTCTCGAGGCGGACGGTAGGCGCCCCGATGTCGAACGCCACCGCAACCAGGTCGGGCTTCTCCTCGGCCAGAAGCTTGATGAGCATCGATGTGAAGCCGTACACCGCGTTCGTGATCTGGCCGGTGGAAGTCGCGAGCGTCGTTGGGAGTGCGAAGAACGCGCGATAGGAAAGGCTATGCCCGTCGAGCAGGAATAGCCGTTTCGCGGGGACACTCGCGCGAGGGGTCACGCGCCGGATTCTAGTCTTGGGCTCCGACGCCCTCGGCGGACCGGGGTCGGCTCAACGGTTGCTGCGAATCCGACTTGGTGAGTAGGATTTCGGACGTTCGGGTCGTTCGGGGCCGCACGACCGAGGGCACGTAGACTGGGGCGCTCATGAGCACGGGCCAGACGGTTCTTCTCGGTGCCATCGCTGGCTTCACGATCTTCCTTGGGCTGCCGATGGGCCGTCTCCAGGGTGGGAGCCGGGCCCTGCGAACCTTCCTGAACGGCGTTTCGGCGGGGATCTTGGTCTTCCTCTTCTTCGACATCCTCGCGAACGCGACCGCGCCGGTCGAGCAGGCCGTCACCGACAGGGCCTGGGGTCACTTGGCGGCGGTGGCAACGTTCTACGTGGTTGGGTTAGGGGTCGGGCTGCTGGGCCTCCTGTACGTCGGCCGGGCCTGGCGCCGGCGCTCCCCTGAGGCGAGCTTCGGGCCGGGGGCCATGGCCATAGCCGAGACCGATCAGGTGCGAAGCGACGCCCTCCGCGTCGGGATGTCGATCGCCACCGGGATCGGGCTGCACAACTTCTCCGAGGGTCTCGCGATCGGGCAGGCCGCCCATGCGGGCGAGGTCTCGCTCGCCGCGTTGCTCGTCATCGGCTTCGCGCTTCACAACGCGACCGAAGGCTTCGGCATCGTCGGCCCGCTCACCGCCGCGGGCGTGCGCGCGACGTGGGGATGGCTGTTGCTCGCGGGACTGATCGGCGGTGGTCCGACGTTCGTCGGCGCGCTCGTAGGAACGGCGTTCACATCCGATCTGGTGTTCGTCGCGTTCCTCGCGCTCGCGGCCGGCGCGATCCTCTACGTGATCGCTGAGCTGTTCACGGCAGGACGTCGACTGTCGTGGGAGATCACGTTGTGGGGCATCTTCGTCGGTTTCGTGATCGGCCTCGCGACCGAGCTCGTCGTCGTCGCGGCCGGGGTCTAGCGTGCGTCGAGAGATGTCACTCTTTCTTACGCGATGCGCCGCACAGCCCTACCTGCATGTCCATTCCACAGGGCTTGCAGTGCAGCCCGTTCGTCGCGTTGACACGCATACGCCCTCTCGCTAGTGTTCGCTCCGGTCCCGAGCGGCCGCTGGGACCGGAAGACCGGAAGAGCCTCCGGAGCGAGTGAGACGAACGAAGGGGCGCGAGTCCCGGAGAGCGACTCCCCGCAACGGGAGCCGGCCGGCCGACCGGGAGTCCGGGTCGCTTGGGGCCACCTTTTGACGGGTCGAGAAGCCGAGTAGAAAACGCTCGCGTATGGGGAAGGCGTGAGCGGCTCCAAAGGCTTCTCGGCCCGTCTTCTCGTTCTCTCTCCTGCCGAGTCACCCGTAAGCCTCCGGTTGGCAGTCCCAACCCTTCGGACCATGATTGAGTCCGGTCATGCAAAGGCGGGAGGTTCCGGTGAGGACGAAGGATGCGAGGATCCAGGCTCTCCGCAATGTTCCGTTGTTCTCCGGGCTCTCCAAGCGAGACTTGGTGCATGTCCTGGAGTTGAGCACGGAGGTGGAGTTCTTCCCGCGGAAGGTGATCGTCGCGGCCGGCGATCGAGCCCAGGACTTCTACGTCCTCCTCCTCCAGGGCGAGGTCAAACTTGCGTTGCCGGGGAGGAGGAGCGCCACTCTCGGTCCGGGAGATTACTTCGGCGAGATGGCGGTACTCGACGGCGGGCCGCGATCAGCGACGATCACGGCATCGACGCACATCTCGGCGCTTCGGATCGAACGCTCGGACTTCCTTCGGCTGCTGGACACCTACGGCTCGATCGGCCGGAAGATCGCGGTCGAGCTGTCCAAGCGTCTCCGGGCTTGCGAGCGGGCGACCGGTCAGCAGTGAGGCTGCCGGGCGCCGGGCTTTAGATCAAAGGACTTTCGACAGGAACTGCCGGGTCCGCTCGTGCTGCGGGTTCGCCACGACGTCACGCGGTTTCCCAGCTTCCATGATCACGCCCTCGTCCATGAAAACGAGCGCGTCGCCGACCTCGCGGGCGAACCCGATCTCGTGCGTGACGACGATCATCGTCATGCCCTCGGTTGCGAGCTCTCGCATCACCTCGAGCACCTCTCCGACCAGCTCGGGATCGAGCGCGGAGGTCGGCTCGTCGAACAGCATCAGCTTCGGCTGCATCGCGAGCGCACGCGCGATCGCGATCCGCTGCTGCTGGCCGCCGGAGAGCTGTGCCGGGTAGGCGCCCCCGCGGTCACCGAGTCCCACCCGGTCGAGCAGCTTCTGGGCGCGATCGCGAACGACGCCCTTGCTCTCCCCCCGCACCTGGATGGGGCCAACCATGATGTTCTCGATCGCGGTCATGTGCGGGACCAGGTTGAACCTCTGGAACACCATGCCGATCTCTGAGCGTTTCTGTGCGACCTCGTTGTCGTGCAGCTCGTGCAGCTTGTCGCCCCTTTGGACATAGCCCACGAGCTCGCCGTCCACCGCGAGACGCCCCGCGTTGATCTTCTCGAGGTGGTTGATGCAGCGCAGGAACGTGGACTTTCCGGACCCCGAGGGTCCGATGATCACGACAACCTCCTTCGGGGCTACCTCCATGTCGATGCCTTTCAGCACCTCCACGTGGCCGAAGGACTTCCGCACACCCTCGGACTTCACCATCGGCGTCACGGTGCTCATCTGTGGTCCTTACCGACGGTCCCCGCGACCGGCCCGATCGGTAGTGGCGCGTGGAACGTTGTGAGGTTCCGCGTGAAGAGTGCTCGGAAACGCTGGATGGGCGTCGGCGGAAGCTCACGCGTCGCGCCCCGCGCGAAATACCGTTCGAGGTAGAACTGACCGATGGTGAGGATCGTCGTCAGGATCAGGTACCAGACCGTCGCCACCATCAGCATCGGGATGGTCTTGTACGTGACCGAGTAGATGAGCTGGACCGTGTACAGCAGCTCCGTTACGGCGATGACCGATACCAGCGCCGAGGTCTTCAGCATGGAGATGGTCTCGTTCCCGGTGGGTGGGATGATCACCCGCATCGCCTGGGGAAGGACCACCAACCGCATGGTCTGCAGGCGGGTCATCCCGATGGACTGCGCCGCCTCCGTCTGGCCCTCGTCCACCGACAGGATCCCGGCCCGAACGATCTCCGACATGTAGGCGGCCTCGTTGAGGCCAAGGGCGAGGATCCCGGCCCTGAGCGGCGTGATCAAGGCGTTCGCGTTCACCCTGAACAGCACTATGTGAGTGAGGGGGATCCCAATCGCCGGATGAGGTCCGGTGAGGGCCGCGATGAAGTTCCAGAGGAAGATCTGGACGAGGAGCGGTGTTCCACGGAAGAACCAGATGTAGAACCACGCCGCGCTCGAGACTACCTTCGCCGGAGACAAGCGCATGACCGCCAGGACGATCCCCAAGCTGACGCCGATCACCATGGCGATCGCGGTCAGCTCGAGCGTGAGCAGCAACCCACGAAGGACGGCGTCAGAGAAGAAGAACTCGCGGAAGATCCCCCACTTGAAATTGGGGCTTGTCAGGATCCCCCAAAGGATCGCGACACCCAGGTACGTGACCAGGATGGTCGCCACCCACCGCCCAGAGTGCTTGGCCGGGATGGCCTTGATCTGTTCCGCCCCGGGACCGGCGTGTCCTCCGCCGGTCCCGGGAGTGGGGACCTCTCCCAAACTCAGCCCCTCTCGGCTAGTAGATCGCCCCGTTGATCGTCGGGTTCGTGATCGCCCCGTCCCCCACGCCCCATTTCGTGAGGATCGCCTGGTAGACGCCGTCCGCCATCAGCTTCTTGAGAGCGTCGAGGATCGGCTGCGACATCGGTGCCT
>JBGPKY010000101.1:0-9003 GCA_041486205.1 Actinomycetota bacterium | reverse complement strand
CCCGCCTCCGTCGGTCCGGGTGTAAAGCGCCCGCAGGTCCCGGAGGCTCCGATCGAGCAGTTGGTTGAACAGCTCGTTGTCGGTGATGATGTGAGTGGATCCGCGCTCCCATTCTTCGTAGGAGCGGCGGAGCTCATGCACTGCGGTGTCGAAATCCACCTGGACGGGCCGGGTCTCCCCGACCACGGGCTCGACTGACATGCCGACCAGCTTGGTCTGATAGGGCCCTAGGTGAACCTTGAACACGACCTCGACGAGGTCCCCGTCGAGGCCGATGTGGTCCGGCTGCGGTGTGAACTCCACCCGCGTTACGCGCCGAACGTCGTCACGTCCCAGGTAGGCGAATTCGACACGGTCGGTCCAAAGCTGAGGCGTTTCCGGCGTTCCCGGCTCCTCGCGAACCATGCCGCGAACTTCGAAGATGTCGGCGAAGTCGGCACCCAGGCGGAACTCCATGTCCAGCGTCACGGCGCGGTCGTTGTAGTTCTTCACCCGCACGCGCTCGAACAAGCGGCCGCTGATAGCGCGGATCCGGCGGATGTTCAGCGTCTGCTGAGGAACGGAGACCTCGTCGCCTTCGTACAGGTCGGGGTTCGTCAGGTCGACGTGGGACATGTAGCCGCGTTCGGAGGAGGACGACAGAAGCACGGGGTCGCGTCCCGAGATCGTCATCCGGAAATGCGAGAGGAACCGCGTGTCGCGCGAGTACAGCCCGAGTCCGTAGTCGCCACCGTGATCGAGGTTCCCCTCCAGGTCGGAGTAGAGGAAGGTCTCACCCTCCTTCACCGCGAGCGTCTTGCTGGCGAGATCCGTTACGAGGATGGGGACGGAATCTTTGACCGGGCGTCGGGGGGGCGGCGTCGTCTCCGGCTCGATACTCATGTCGGCATGTCGGCCCGGGCGCACAGCGCCCGTCCTTCCTCGGCGAGTCTAGGTTCGGCTATCAACGCGTTCAATGACATCGATCACATCCTGGCGCGGCTCCCGATCGAACCAGCGAGGGAGGCTACACGGCCCGAACGATCTCCACACCGGCCGAACGGACCGATATCCGGACCGCCCGCCAGCCCTCCCCGGGGTCGGGGACCTGGTGGCCGATGTCTTCGAAAGCGAGGAGGCTCGGTCCCGCCCCGGACACGCACACCGGCACTTCCTTCGAACGCAGCAGCTCGAACACCTCGCGGACCTCGGGGACGAGCGAAAGACGTACGTCCTGGTGGAGCCGGTCGCGGAGCGCCGCGAGGAGCAGGGCGGGCTCGTGCAGCAGGGCGGCGACCGTGAGGGCGGCGTGGCTCGCGTTGAAGACGGCGTCGTCCAGGAGCACCTGCGTAGGAAGCGCCCGCCGGGCGTCCTCGGTGGACAGTCTTACGTCTTCGGGGATCAACACGACCGGCCGCAGGTCAGGATGCGGATCGAACCGGCGCACGAGACCTCCATCGGTGACTATCGTGAACCCCCCGAAGACGGCGGCCGCTGCGTTGTCCGGATGGCCCTCGAACTCGGCGGCTAGCGAGAACGCAGCCAGCGGGAAGGCAGCTAGCGGGTTCGGCTCCCCATCGGCAAGGTCGAAGAACGCGTAGACGAGCGCGATCCCGGCGACGGTGGCCGCCGCGCTCGAACCGAGCCCGCGCTCGAGAGGGATCCGGTTGACCCCGTGGAGGTGCAGAGGCGGTAGCGCGTGAACGCCGGTTCCGCGGCCTCCCGCGACCTTCCCTTGGGCGAACCGCATCGCTCGGCTCACCATGTCAGTGCCGTCGGTCGCGAGCTCGTCGGCGCCCTCTCCCTCCCAGCTCACGCCCGGCTCGCCCTCGGTGTCGATGGTCACCTCGTTGCACAGGTCCAGCGCGAGGCCGAAGCAGTCGAAGCCCGGGCCGAGGTTGGCCGACGTGGCCGGGACGCGCGCGGTCAACCTCACGCCGCTACAGCCCCAGCTCCGCCGCGACCGCGGCCGGGTCGGCGCGAACGGTCGGCGGGTGGCTCGCGCCGGTGATCGCCCACTCCGGGTCCTTCAGACCGTGACCGGTCAGGACGCAAATGACGGTCGAACCCGGAGCCAGCTTGCCCTGCGCCGCGACGTGCAGCAGCCCGGCAACGGAAGCCGCGCTCGCGGGTTCGGCGAACAACCCTTCGTGCGCCACGCGACGGTAGGCCGCGAGGATCTCGCGATCGGTTACGGCAAAGATGCCGCCCTCGGACTCCTTCGCTGCCGCGATGGCCTTGTCCCACGACGCAGGGTCCCCGATCCTGATCGCCGTCGCGATCGTCTGCGGGTCCTTGACGGGCTTACCGATCACGAGCGGCGCCGCGCCGGCGGCCTGGAAGCCGAACAGCTGCGGCGGCTCGGCGATGGTCGAGTCGGCGAGGTACTCCGAGTAGCCCATCCAGTGGCTCGAGATGTTCCCGGCGTTGCCGACCGGAACGCAGTGGACGTCGGGCGCGCGGCCGAGCGCGTCGCACACCTCGAAGGCGAGCGTCTTCTGACCTTGCAGACGGTAGGGGTTCACCGAGTTGACGAGCGTCACCGGGAAATGGGCCGCGAGGTCCTGAGCCAGCTCCAGCGAGGCGTCGAAGTTGCCTTCGACCTCCAGCACCCGCGCCCCGTGCACGAGTGTCTGCGCCATCTTGCCGAGCGCGATCTTCCCCTTGGGAACGAGGACGGCGCACGTGAGCCCCGCCTTGGCCGCGTACGCGGCCGCACTCGCGCTGGTATTGCCGGTGGACGCGCAGACCACGGCCTTCGAGCCTTCCTCGACGGCCTTGCTGATCGCGAGCGTCATCCCGCGATCCTTGAAAGATCCGGTGGGGTTCGCGCCCTCGTACTTCAGGTAGACCTCGCACCCCGTCTCGGCCGAAAGGGCTTCGGAGCGAACCAGGGGCGTGCCGCCCTCGCGGAGCGTGACGACCGGGGTCGCTTCCGTGACAGGGAGCCTTTCACGGTACTCCTCGATCACCCCGCGCCACTGATGGGCGCTCATTCCTCGGCCTCCACGCGGAGGATGCTGCGAACGGCCTCGACGGCGGCGACCTCGCGGAGCTCGCCAACGGCCTTCTGGAACGCGCCCTCGCGCGCGCGGTGCGTGACGAACACGAGCTGCGCGTCGGCGCCGAGGCCCTCCTGCCACACGCTCTTGATCGACACCTCGCTGCGACCGAACACGCTCGCGATCTCGGCCAGCACGCCGGGACGATCCACGACGCGGAGCGCGATGTAGTACTGGCCTTCGTGCGCCTCCATCGGGCGGATCCTCCGCTCCAGGAAACACGTGCACCCGACGCCTCGCGCGCCGGCCACGAGGTTCCGCGCCACGCTCACCAGATCTCCCACGACCGCCGTCGCCGTAGGATCCCCGCCGGCGCCGCGCCCGTAGAACATCAGTTCGCCCACCTTGGGGCCCTCGACGAACACCGCGTTGAAGGCGTCACGCACCGATGCGAGCGGATGCGCCGAGGGGATCATCGAAGGGTGCACTCGAACCGCTATCGACTCGCCGTCCAGCTCCGCTATCGCCAGGAGCTTCACGACGTAGCCGAGCCGGCGCGCGAAGTCGATGTCCTCGGTGCTCACGCGGGAGATGCCTTCGCGGAAGACGTCGGCGGCGACAACGCGCGCGTTGAAGGCGATCGACGCGAGGATCGCGCACTTCGCGGCGGCGTCGTAGCCATCGACGTCGGCGGTCGGATCGGATTCGGCGTAACCGAGTCGCTGCGCCTCCGCCAGCGCGTCGCCGTACGCGACCCCCTCCTCGCTCATCTTCGTGAGGATGTAGTTGGTCGTTCCGTTCACGATGCCCATCACGCGCGTGAGCCGTTCGCCGGTTAGCGATTCTTTCAGCGGGCGGATGAGCGGGATGCCGCCGCCGACCGCCGCTTCGAAGTACAGGTCGAGGCCCTTCGCATCGGAGGCGTCGAACAGCTCGCGTCCGCGCGTTGAGAGCAGCTCCTTGTTCGCGGTCACAACCGGCTTGTCGCGATCGAAGGCCGCGAGGATCAGCGAACCCGCCGGCTCCGAACCGCCCATGAGCTCACAGACGATGTCGACGTCGGGGTCCTCGACGACATCCATCGGGTTCGCAGTGAACCTCGTGGCCTCGAGCGGAACGTCGCGCGCCTTTAACGGATCGCGCACCGCCACGCGCGAGATCTCGAGGCGGCAGCCGGCCCGGCGAGCGATGTCCTCGCGGTGGATGTCGAGCAGCCGGATCAGCGCCGCGCCGACGTTCCCGCAGCCCAGCAGGCCGATCCGAAGGGTCCGCTCGCTCACACCGTCTCCGTCCCCGACTCCGCCTCGACGAAAGCCGCCATCAGTATCTCGTCCTCGTAACCGTAGGACTTCCGAGAGTGCCTGACGAGCCGGCCTTCCTCGACGAAACCGAACTTGCGGTAGAGCGCGACCGCGGCCTCGTTCCCCGGGTAGACCGAGAGTTCGATCTTCTCGACATCGAACTCGCGCGCCCAGCGGAACAGCTCGCGCACGAGCGCCGAGCCGGCGCCGCGGCCTCGCCACGACGGCGCTACGAACATGCCGAACGTCGCGACGTGGCGAACGATCGGGTGTTGCTCGCGATGCGCGCCCAGCGCTCCCACTAGCCGGTCGCTCGACGTCGCCACGATCTGCGCCCCGTTCTCCGCCCATGACCGCCGGAACTCCCCGCGGTAGTGGCGCGCATCGAAGGGCACTTCCTCGGTACGGATGAATCGAAGCTCCGCCGCGACCGTGCGGTACAGCGCGAGGAATCCTGCGACGTCGTGCGGCGTCGCTGGCCGCACGACGATGGGGCCATCACCCATCCGCGCGCTCCATCGACTCGGGCGCCGAGACGCCCAGGAGGGCGAGAACGTTCGCGATCGTCTGCTTGGCGGCGGCGCAGAGAGCGAGTCGTGCCTGTGTGAGCGCCTCGTCGTCGGTAACGACACGGCACTCCGTGTAGAAGCGATGGAACCGCGCGGCCAGATCCTGCGCGAAGTGCGTGAGCCGGTGCGGTGCGCGCAGTTCGGCAGCCCGCGCGATCTCCTCCGGCAGGTCCGCGATCGTGCGCAGGAGGTCCAGCTCGGCCTCCGAGGACAGGAGAGACAGGTCGACATCGCCCACCGGCCTGCGCGCCACGCCGAGTTCCGCCGCCCGCCGGAGGATCGAGGCGATCCGAGCGTGACCGTACTGCACGTAGTAGACGGGGTTGTCCATCGTCTGCAGCTTCACGACCTCGATGTCGAAATCCAGCGTCGAGTCGTTCGACCGCAGCAGCAGCGTGAACCGCGTGGCGTCCGCGCCGACCTCGTCGATCAGCTCGTCGAGCGTCACGAACACGCCAGCGCGCTTGCTCATGCCCACGCCTTCACCGCCGCGGAACAGCGACACCCACTGGTACAGGACCATCTCGACGGCCGCCGGGTCGTACCCGAGCGCCTTGGCGGCACCCTTCACCCGGACGACGTCGCCGTGGTGGTCGGCGCCCCAGACGTAGATCAGGTGGTTGAACCCGCGTGAGAACTTGTCGATGACGTAGGCGCAGTCGGCCGCGAAGTACGTCGGCGCGCCGCTCGACCTGATCAACACCCGGTCCTTGTCATCGCCGAACTCCGTCGATCGGAAGAACACGGCTCCCTCCGCGTCGTAGGCGAGCCCAGCTTCCCGAAGTCGCGCGACCGCCTGGTCGATCTCGCCGTTCTCGTGCAGCGTCCGCTCGGAGAAGAACGAATCGAACCGAACGCCGAATCGCTCGAGCGTCGCTTCGATCATGGCGAGCACTCGCTCAGCGCCCTCGTGCAACAACCGCGCGTGACGCTCCTCCTGGGGCAGGTCCAGGAGCGAGTCGCCGAAAGCAGCGGCGACGTCCTTCGCGACGTCGACCACGTACTCGCCCCGGTAGCCGTCCTCGGGCACCTCGGTCGGACGGCCGAGGAACTCGAGGTAGCGCGCCTCCACCGACGAACCGAACAGGTCCATCTGCCGTCCCGCGTCGTTGAAGTAGTACTCCCGTTCTACACGCCAGCCGGCCGCTTCCATCACCTTCGCGATCGCGTCCCCGATCACCGCGTTGCGTGCGTGTCCGATGTGCAGCGGTCCCGTCGGGTTCGCCGACACGAACTCGACCTGCACGGAGAGGCCGTGCGGCTCGATCCATCCGTACCGGCCGCCGCGCGCAACGACCTCTCGTAGCACGTCGTACAGCCATCCGTTACGCAGGAAGATGTTGATGAAACCCGGTCCCGCCACCTCGACCCGATCCACAAGCGGTGATGGGGCCAATCGTTCGACGATGAGCTGGGCGACATCGCGTGGCTTGCCCTTGACCCTCGATGCTAGCTCGAGAGCCACGTTGTTCGAGAGGTCGCCGAACTCCTTGCGCGGCGGTTTCGAGAACACGCCCCAGTGGGCTTCCTCGGTCAGACCCAGCGTGGACGCCGCCGATGCGACCGCGGGTTGGAGCCAGTCGTCTAGGCGGTCTTCGATGGACATCCGGAAAGGGCCCCTCAGGCCTGCTTCGGCTTGTCGAGGGACCGGCGCACGATCTCGACGAGATGCGCGGGATCGAACGGCTTCGTCACGTACTCGTCCACGCCCAGAGCGTAGCCGCGCTGGCGGTCCTCGTCCTGAGCGCGAGCCGAAAGGAAGATGACCGGGATGTGACTCACCTTGGGGTTCTCCTTGAAACGGCGGCAGACCTCCCAGCCGTCCAGCCCGGGCATCATCACGTCGAGGACGACGACGTCGGGCAGGTGATCACGCACACGCTGGAGAGCCTCCTCACCGCGCGAGGCCGTATCGACGTCGTAGCCCTCGAGGCGGAAATTGATCTGGAGCAGCCGGACGATGACCGGGTCGTCGTCGACGATCAGGATGCGCGGTTTCGTCTCCTCGGTCACTCATCGAAGCATACCCATGGGTCGACCGGTGGCAAAACAGGTCGGGCCGCCGTGGGGGCGTTGCTAGACTTCGCGTTAGCCCTCGTAGCTCAGCGGATAGAGCGCCGGCCTCCGGAGCCGGGTGCGCAGGTTCGAGTCCTGCCGAGGGCACCCGTGAGCGAGCGACATCACGACCTTGGCCTCTTCGAGCGCGACCTGGACCCCGATCCGATCGTGCAGTTCCGCATCTGGCTGAAAGACGCCCGCGATGCCGGGATCGACTTCCCCGAAGCGATGACCCTCGCGACCGCCGCTTCGGACGGCCGCCCTTCCGCGCGCACCGTGCTCCTGAGGGGGATCGACAAGCGTGGGCTCGTCTTCTTCACGAACTACCTCAGCCGCAAGGGGTCGCAGCTCACGGAGAACCCGAACGCGGCGCTCGTGTTCCTCTGGAAGGAGCTCGACCGGCAGGTGTGTGTGACGGGTGAGGTCGAGCGGACGAGCCTGGAAGAGTCGGAAACCTACTTCCGGACACGACCGCGCGAGGCCCGGATCGGCGCCTGGACCTCCGAGCAGAGCCGGGTCGTCACCTCACGGGAGTATCTGGACGCCGCCTGGCGGGAGATGGACGCACGCTTCCCGGGGGAAGACGTGCCGCTTCCACCTCACTGGGGCGGATTCCGACTGGCACCCGAGACGATCGAGTTCTGGAAGGGACGCGAACATCGCCTCCACGACCGGCTCCGGTACACACTCCGATCGGACGGTTCGTGGATCCTCGAGCGGCTCTGGCCTTAGCCGCTCGACTCCGCCCGCACCACGGACTCAAGCGTGATCGCGATGTCCGGAGCGTGGGTGATCGAGTTGTGGACCGTGCAGTGCTCGACGACCGCCTGGAGACCCGGCCGTCGGTCGTCCGGGAACCCCGGCGGCAGCACCACGCGGAGGTCGACGCGACCGACGCGGGCCGGTCGGTCGGCGGCGAACTCGAAGCCGCACTCCACCGCGAGGCCGGCGGTCGGCAGCTCGTGCCGGCGGAGGTAACGCCCGGCGTAGAACCCGATGCAGCTGGCCAGCCCGGCGACGAACAGCTCGGTCGGGGTCGGCCCGGCGTCTTCGCCCCCGCCCGCGACCGGCTGGTCGACCAGCAGGTCGTGCCCGCGGATCGACACCCTGAGCCGATCGCCCTCCTCGTACTTCACGAACACCTTCTCCACGGACCTCTCCCCTCACCCGGACTCTCCCGACAGGCTGCCGGCGGGCTCGCCGGTCGATGTGGGCCGAACGGCCCTGGTTTTTCGGTATGGTTCGCAACCGGATGGGCACACAGGAACTGCGAGCCGCGATCGCCGAGGGCATGCCCGCGACGCAGGCCGACCTGGAACGGCTCGTCCGCATCCCCTCGATCGCGTTCCCCGACTACGATCCCGCTCCCGTGCGCGCGTCGGCCGCGGCCACCGCCGAGATCCTGGAGGCGGCCGGGCTCGGCGGTGTACGGCTGATCGAGCTCCCGGACGCCGAGCATCCCGCGGTCTTCGGCGAAGTCGCGGGGCCTGCCGGGGCGCCGACCGTGCTCCTGTACGCCCACCACGACGTCCAGCCAGAAGGTCCCGCCGACCAATGGGATTCGCCGCCATTCGAGCCGGTCGTTCGCGACGGGCGGCTGTTCGGTCGCGGCACCGCAGATGACAAGTGCGGTATCGCGGTCCACGCCGCCGTGCTGCGTGCGTTCGGCGGCCGCCCTCCGGTCACCGTGAAGGTGATCATCGAGGGTGAGGAGGAGTCGAGCGCGGAGCATCTCCCGTTCCTCATCGAAGGCCATCGCGATCTGCTCGCCGCCGACGCGGTCGTCGTCGCCGACGGCGGCAACTACCGCAACGGCCTTCCCACACTGAACGTGACGCTGCGGGGCGTCGTGGACTGCCGCGTTACGGTTCGCGTGCTCGACCTCGCGGTTCACAGCGGCTCGTTCGGCGGGCCGATCCCCGACGCTCTCAGCGCGCTGGCGCGGTTGCTCGCGTCGTTGCACGACGACCACGGCAACGTCGCGATCGCCGGTCTCGCATCCGGGCCGTGGAACGGATTCGACCAACCGGAAGAGGAGCTGCGCGAGGAAGCGCGGACGCGACCCGGCCTGCAGATGCTCGGCGACGGGTCCCT
>JBGPKY010000100.1:0-9087 GCA_041486205.1 Actinomycetota bacterium | reverse complement strand
TGGTGAGGCGGCTGACCTCGGGCACGACCTTCTACTACGTAGCCCGTCAGGTAGATCTCGACATTGCGAAGAAGATCGAAGGGATGAACCTCCCGGGCCTGGGCTTCCTACCCGTCAGCAAGCGCTACTACCCGGCCGGAACCCTTGCGGCGCAGGTACTCGGGTTCGTCGGGACCGACGGGTCGGGCCTCAACGGATTGGAACTTCAGTATCAGAGCGCGCTGGCAGGAACACCGGGACAGCGAACCCAGGAGCTGGACCCGCACGGCCAACCGATAGCCGGTGGCATCGACGAGGAGCAGCCACCGGTAGCTGGTGTGAGCATCGTCACGACCATCGATCGCGAGTTCCAGTACGAGGTCCAAGCCGCCCTCGAAGAGGCTGTGATCGCGAACCACGCGAAGGGCGGGACCGTCGTAGTCATGGACCCACATTCCGGAGACATCCTTGCGATGGCTTCATACCCTTGGTTCGACCCCAACGACTTCGGGGCGTCACCTCCGGCGAGCTGGCGCAACCGCGCTCTGACCGACGCGTTCGAGCCCGGTTCGGTGAGCAAGACGATCACCGCCTCCGCGGCGGTGGAGGAGCGAACGCTGCCGCTAGGCCAGAGCCTTTCGGTCCCCTCGACGATCCGCGTAGGTCCCTCGATCATCCACGACTCGCACCCACACCCCGTGGAGCACATGACCCTCGGCGACATCATCGCGGAGTCGAGCAACGTCGGAGCCGTCCAGGTCGCGCAGCTCCTGGGACAGGACTCGCTGGCGACCTACCTGGCCCGGTTCGGCTTCGGACAGTCGACGGGAACCGGATTCCCGGGCGAGTCGGCCGGGATCATGCTGCCCCTCTCAGACTGGTCGGTCACGAGTCTCGCCACGATGGCATACGGCCAGGGCATCGCGGTGACGCCGCAACAGATGACGGACGTCTACGCCACCATCGCGAACGGCGGCGTTTGGGTCCAGCCGCGACTGGTGAAGGGAACGATCGACCCCAGCGGCGTCTATCACGCGGCACCGGCCTCGCCTACCCGCAGCGTGGTCTCCGGCCAGACCGCGGCGACGGTTACCGAGATGCTCGCCTACGCGGTGCAAGCCGGCACCGGAACCGCTGCCCAGATCCCCGGATACCAAGTGGCCGGCAAGACCGGCACGGCGAGGATCCCGGCGCCGAACGGCGGCTACATCGTTGGGCAGTACTTCGCGTCGTTCATCGGTTTCCTTCCCGCATCGCACCCGGACGTGGTCATCGCCGCCATCCTCGACCGGCCCGCCACCGTCTACGGCGGCGTGGCGGCCGCCCCGCTGTTCCAGAAGATCGCGCGCTACGCGATACTTCGGCTGGGTATCGCGCCGGGTGATGCCGTAGGTCTGCCTCCTCACAACCTGCCCCTGCCATGAGCGCGACCTCGCGGAGGTGGCGGGGAGCGCAGGCGGTAAGCTCACCCTCGTTGGTTCCTGACGAGCTCTTGATCCGACCCCTCTCCGATCTCGTGATCGCGCTTCGCGAACGCGAGGTCCGCGGCGACCCCTCGATCCGGATCACGGATGTGGTTCACCGAACGAGCGACATCGCGCCAGGCTCGCTGTTCTTCTGCGTGCCGGGATCCAAGGTGGACGGTCACGGGTTCGCGCGGGAGGCGGTCACGCGCGGGGCGAGTGCACTCGTCGTGGAGCGATGGGTCGACGCTGAGGCCACACAGGTGCGCGTGCCGTCGGTCCGCGAGGCGATGGGCCCGATGTCCGCCGAGTTCTTCGGTCGACCTGCGGATCGCATGACGATGGTCGGCGTCACCGGCACCAATGGAAAGACCACCACCACGTACCTGCTGGAGTCGGTCTTCCGTGCCGCAGGGCTAGTGCCCGGCGTGATGGGGACCACCGGTGTTCGCATCGGCGGGACCCCAGTGCCGTTCCCGAGAACGACGCCGGAGGCGACCGACTTCCACCGCCTGCTGGCGGAGATGGAAGCTGGAGGAGTGGAGGCGGTGGCGATGGAGGTGTCTTCGCACGGACTCCACCAACACCGCGTTGACGGCGCGAGGTTCGCGTGTGCGGTCTTCACGAACCTCTCGCAAGACCACCTCGATTATCACGAGTCGATGCAGGACTACTTCGAAGCGAAAGCCAGGCTGTTCAGACCGGCGATGGCGGATCGTGCCGTCTTGAACGCCGATAGTCCCGAGGGCCGGAGACTGCGTCGTCCCGATATGCCGGCGATCACGTTCGGACTGGAAGCGGGGGCCGATGTGCGGGGGACCGAGGTCGAGACGACGGCCGGCGGGATCGCGTTCCGCGTCGAAGGCCTGACCGTACGTTCTGCCCTTCGAGGCCTCTTCAACGTTGAGAACTGCTTGGCGGCGATGGCAGTGGCCCGCGTGTTGGGGATCGCAGATGAGACTGCGGCACGAGCGATAGGGCAGGTTCGCGGCGTACCAGGTCGAGTGGAGGCCGTGGAAGCCGGACAGGACTTCTTGGTGATGGTGGACTACGCCCACACGCCCGTCGGCTTGGAGAACGTGTTGCGCGCCGCGCGGCGGCTCGCGACAGGACGGCTGTTGGTGGTGTTCGGTTGCGGCGGCGACCGCGATCACCTCAAACGCCCTCTGATGGGCAGAGTGGCGACCTCGAATGCCGACTTCGCGGTCGTCACGAGCGACAACCCGCGAAGCGAAGATCCGCTCGCGATCATCGCCGAAGTCGAGCGGGGGGCGTTGGAAGGCGGCGGCGAGTACCGGATCGAGCCCGACCGGCGTGCCGCCATCCGCGTTGCTGTGACGCGGGCCAGAGCCGGAGATGTCGTCGTGATCGCGGGTAAGGGGCACGAGACGGACCAGGAATTCGCAGATCACACGATCCCGTTCGACGACCGCGTGGTCGCCTTCGAGGAGCTGCGCACGCTCGGGGACTCATCGTGAGACCCCGAACGCTTTCGGAGGTCGCTGCGGCCGTCGGTGGGCGACTCGACGGTGGGGAGGCAACCGTGACATCGGTGGTCACCGACAGTCGCGCAGCGGTATCGGGCTCGCTGTTCTTCGCGCTCCGCGGGGAGCGGCTGGACGGGCACCGGTTCGTGACGGAGGCCTTCGAGCGCGGGGCGGTCGCGGCTGTGATCGACGGCGGCGCGCTCGGCGCGCCCGCCGTTCGCGTGCCGGACACGGGCCGAGCGCTGCTCGATCTGGCGGCCGACGAGCGGCGAGGGATGAACGCCACGGTGCTCGGCATCACAGGCGCGAACGGCAAGACCTCGACGAAGGACCTCGCCGCGGCCGTGCTCGCCACGCGGCTCCGCACCTACGCGAGCCCGCGTTCATTCAACAACGAAGTCGGGTTGCCGGTCACGCTCCTGTCCTCACCGCCGGATACCGAGGCGCTGGTTTGCGAGATGGGCGCTCGTCGGCTCGGCGACGTGACGCTGCTGAGCGGGGTCGCCCGACCGGACGTCGTGGTCGTGACGAACGTCGGCGTCGCACACATGGAGATCTTCGGTTCCTGGGAGAACATCGTAGCTGCGGCCGCAGAGCCCGTGGACGCGCTGAAGAGCGACGGGGTCGCGGTGCTGAACGCCGACGACGCGGTGGTGCGAACCTTCGCGGATCGCGCGAGCGGCCGCGTCATCCTCTTCGGGTCGGCACAGGACGCAGGCGTCCGCGCGGAGGACATCGTCCTCGATGACGAAGGACGAGCTTCGTTCACGCTCGCGGTCGGAGGAGATCGAGAGCCGGTCACCCTAACGGTGCCCGGGGAGCACATGGTCTCGAATGCGCTGGCAGCGGTCGCGTGCGGCATCGTCGTTGGGGTGCCGCCGTCCGAGAGCGCGGTCGCGCTGAAGGGCGCTCGCGTCGCCGAGTGGAGGATGGAGACCTTCGTGACGCGGGACGGTATCCGCGTGGTGAACGACGCGTACAACGCGAACCCCGAGTCGATGGCCGCGGGCCTCAGGGCGGCTAGGTGGATGTCTCGCGTCGGTCGCATGGCGGCCGTCCTGGGCCCCATGGCGGAGCTCGGGCCGATCGCGTTCGATGAACATGAGAAGGTCGGCAGCTTGATCGTTCGACTAGGAGTAGACCGCCTGATCACCGTGGGCGAGCTGGCACGCCCGATCGCGCGAGCCGCCGTGCGCGAAGGCGCTCTGCCGGAGGACGTCGCAAGCTACGACGACACGGACGGGGCCCTTGCCGACCTTCGCGGATGGGCGCGGCGCGGCGACGTCGTCCTGGTGAAGGGCTCTCGGGTCGCAGGGCTCGAGAAGTTGGCGGAGGCGCTTCGGTGACCGCCATCCTCATCGCGGCCGCGGTCGGGCTCGCAGTCACCCTGCTTGGCACACCGGTCGCCATCCGACTGTTCCGCCTTTGGGGATGGGGTCAGCGGATACGCGAGGACGGCCCGCACACCCATATGGAGAAGATGGGCACGCCGACGATGGGTGGGACCGTCATCCTCATCGGGATGGGGCTCGCCTACGTGCTTACGGGCCTGGTGCGTGAAACGTTCTCCGCTGCCGGGCTCCTCGTGTTGTTGGCAACGGTGGGGCTCGGCGCGGTCGGGTTCCTCGATGACTTCATCAAGGTGAAGCGGCAGCGCTCGCTCGGTCTGTCGAAGACCGGGAAGATCCTCGGCCAAGCCGTGATCGCGATCGTCTTCGGAGTGCTTGCGGTGCACATCGGGCACGCCTCACGCGACATGTCGTTCATCCGCGACAGCGGGCTCAATCTCGGTATCGCGTTCTACATCTGGGTCCTGCTGTTGCTGGCGTCGTCCTCGAACGGCGTGAACATCACCGACGGTCTCGACGGGCTCGCGTCCGGCTCCTCGATCCTCGTCTTAGCGGCGTACGTGTTCATCGCGTTCTGGCAGTTCCGTCACAGCTGCCAGCTGGCTCCTGTCGACGCGTGCTACCCGGTATCGCTTGACGCATCCCTCGATCTAGCCGTGGTGGCGGCTGGCGCCGTCGGCGCCGTCGCGGGCTTCCTGTGGTGGAACGCGGCGCCGGCGCGGATCTTCATGGGAGATACCGGCGCGCTCGCTCTTGGTGGTTTGATGGGCGGGCTCGCGATCATGACCAGGACCCAGCTCCTCCTGGTCGTCCTGGGCGGCCTGTTCGTGCTGGAGACGACCTCTGTGATCGCGCAGATCGTCTCGTTCCGTGTGTTCCACCGCCGCGTGCTTCGGATGGCGCCGATCCACCATCACTTCGAGCTATCCGGCTGGCCCGAGTTCACGGTCATCGTCAGGTTCTGGATCATCGCCGGGTTGTGCGTGGCGGTGGGCCTAGGCCTCTTCTACGCGGACTTCATCGCGCGCGGGGGCCTCGGATGAGCGGCGCGTTCTCGGGGGAGAGGGCGCTCGTCGTGGGACTCGGGAGAAGCGGGTTCGCTGCGGCGCGCGCGCTCGCCGAAGAAGGCGCTTTGGTCCGCGCGACAGAGGAACGCTCGACCATCGAGGGCGTGGAAGATCTGGCGGCGCTCGGCGTCGAGGTCGTTCTCGGAGGCCACGAGCCGGCGCACATGGACGGCGTAACCCTGGTCGTGACGAGTCCAGGCGTACCCGAGCGCGCGCCGGTCCTAGGGTGGGCTCGCCAGCACGGGCTGCCTGTGTGGAGCGAGCTCGAACTCGGCGCACGCCTCTGCCGGGTGCCGTTCGTTGCCGTCACCGGCACGAACGGGAAGTCGACGACCACCGAGATGATCGCGTCCATCATGCGCGCATCGGGGCTCAACGCGATGGCGTGCGGCAACATCGGCTACCCGTTCACGACAGCGGCTCGAGAGGCCCACGACGCCCTTGCCGTCGAAGCGTCGTCGTTCCAGTTGCGGTTCGTCGAAACGCTCCGTCCGAGGGTCTCGGTGCTGCTCAACGTCTCGCCGGATCACCTGGACTGGCACGGCTCTGTTGATTCCTACGCGGAAGCGAAGTCCCGTATCTTCGGCCTCCAGGGCGAGGGCGACATGCATGTCGGGAACGCCGAGGACACCGTGGCGGCTTCCATCTCGCGTGGAGCGCCCTGCCGAGTCGTGTGGTTCCGTTCGGGCGAGCCGGACGTCAACGAAGTTGGCTACGTAGAGGACGAGCTCGTCTCGCGCGTCGACGGAGAACGTCGGCTCGGTCGGCCGCCGCTCGACGGTGCGGCGTTCCGCGAGGACTCGGCCGCGGCCGCGGCCGCCGCGGTGGCGTTCGGACTGATACCCGAGGCCGTGCCCGAAGGCCTGCGCGTGATGCGCCCGCTCCCGCACCGAGGCGAGCAGGTCGCGAGCGCGGGCTCGGTCTCGTTCGTCGACAACTCGAAGGCGACGAACGTTCACGCCACGCTGGCGAGCTTGCGAGACCGCGAGCGCGTCGTGTTGATCGCCGGCGGCCTTTCCAAGGGCGTCGATCTTTCGCCGCTGGCGGCTCTGGCGCCGCGGTTGTTCGGGGTGATCGCGATCGGCGAAGCCGCCGCCGAGATCGCCGGGATCTTCGAAGGCCTCGTACCCGTACGGAAGGCGGGCTCGATCGAAGAGGCCGTGCGATCCGCGTTCGAACTTGCGCCGGCGAACGGCGTGGTGATGCTCGCGCCGGCATGTGCGAGCTGGGACATGTTTCGCGACTACGAGGAGCGAGGCGAGCTCTTCGCTCGAGCAGCAGTTCGACTCGCTGAGGAGGCCGACGCGCGTGGCTAGCGTCGCCGCCGCCCGAACCGATCTGCGGATCGTGCGCCTCGACGATCGACCGCTGACGCGGACCGAGGCCGCGAACTCGGCGCGCAACACCGTCATCATGCTGATCGGCACCGCAGCGTTCCTAACCGGGGCGGGGCTGATCATGGTGCTGTCGGCGAGCTCGGTATCGGCGTACGCGCAGTACGGATCGAGCTTCCTCTTCTTCCAGCGGCAGGCCGTATACGCGGTCGTGGGGGTGGCCGCGCTGCTCCTCACGTCCAAGATGCGCTACGCGGTGTGGCAGCGCCTCGCCGTTCCGTTCCTCTCGCTGAGCATCGGCCTCCTCCTGCTGGTGCTTTCCCCATCGATCGGAACCACGGTCTCGGGGTCCGCGCGATGGATCGCGTTCGGCCCGATCACGATCCAGCCGTCGGAGATCGCCAAGCTCGCCGTCATCGTCTTCGTTGCGATGATCGTCACGAAGAAGCGGAACCATCTCGATGAGCTGGCGCATCTAGCGCTACCGCTCGGCCCGGTGATGCTGGCGATCGGCGGCCTCGTGATGCTCCAGCCCGATCTGGGGACCACGGTTATCTTGGCCGGCTCGGTCTTCATGCTGCTGTTCGCCGCCGGCGTGCGGCTGCGGTACCTCGCCACCGTCGCCTTGACGGGAACTGCACTAGGCCTCGCGCTCATCTTCGGAGAGAGCTACCGGCGTGCGAGGCTGCTCTCGTTCCTCCACCCGTGGGCCGACCCCATGAAGAGCGGTTATCAACTCGTGCAGTCGCTCATCGCGCTCGGCTCCGGCGGGTGGACCGGTGTCGGCCTCGGGGCCAGCCGCCAGAAGTGGATGTACGTGCCGAACGCGCACACCGACTTCATCTTCTCGATCCTCGGCGAGGAACTCGGGTTGGTCGGCGAGGTGGTCGTCATCGCCGCCTTCTGTTTGCTGCTGTATGCGGGGATCCGTGTTGCCACTCGGGCACCCGACATGTTCGGTCGCCTCCTCGCGGCCGGTATCGTTTCGTGGTTCGGGCTCCAAGCCCTCGTCAATCTCGGAGCGGTGACCGGCTTGCTGCCGATCACCGGCGTGCCGCTGCCCTTCCTCTCCTTCGGCGGTTCCTCTCTCGTGATCTCGCTCGCCGGCGTCGGCATCCTCGTGAACATCGCGCGTTCGCCGGTCGCGATCGCGCGCAAAGCGAGCACCAAGAGGCGCGCGTCGTGAGGGTCCTGATCGCTGGCGGCGGGACGGCGGGGCATGTCTTCCCCGCGCTCGCGCTGGCTCGTAGACTCGTCGACGGCCACGCCGCGAGCGTGCGCTTCGCCGGAACGCCGAACGGCCTGGAGGCGAAGCTCGTTTGCGAGGCTGGGTATCCCTTCGTGGCCGTCGAGGCACAACCGCTACGCCGCGAGTTCTCAACGCGTGCAGCGAAGGCTCCGTTCGCCGCGCTGCGGTCCGTCGCACGCTGCCGTCACCTGGTCGAGGATGCCGACGTCGTGGTTGGGATGGGCGGCTACGTGAGCGTCCCTGTTGCAATCGCCGCCACGCGCACCGGCCGCCCTCTCGTGCTCCACGAACAGAACGCGGTCCCGGGTCTCGCGAACCGGCTGCTCGCGCGTCCCGCAAGGGTGGTGGCGCTCGTGTTCGCCGAAGCGGCGCGGATGCTTCCGCGACGGGCGCGAACGGTTGTCACCGGCAACCCTGTTCGCGAAGCGATCACGAGCGTGCCCGACTCGCGAGGAAGGCTCGTCGCGGAAGCGATCGAAGAGCTGGGCCTCGAGTCCGGCCGCACGACGGTGGTCGTCTTCGGCGGAAGTCAGGGCGCGCTGCACCTGAACCGCGCGACGGCCGGGGCGCTCGAGCTGCTCGCGGATCGTCGTGACCTCCAGGTCGTTCTGCTCACGGGCCCCGCTCACCTGGAGGCCACCGAGCGGATGCTCCCACGCGACTCAGCTCTTCGCGTGCGCGCCTTCGCGTTCCTCGATCGGATGGAGCTTGCCTATGCGGCCGCGGATCTGGTCGTCTCGCGCGCCGGCGCGACCACGTGCGCGGAGGTAGCGGTCTGTGGCTTGCCGTCGGTCTTGATCCCCTATCCCTACGCGACCGGACGACACCAAGAGGCGAACGCTCGCGCGCTGCAAAGAGCTGGGGCCGCCGTGGTGATGATGGACGATGCGGTCTCACCGACGTCGCTGGCCGATCGGATAGTCGATTTGGTCGGCTATCGATCCCGTCTGCGATCGATGGGCAAGCGAGCGGAGAATTGGGCGAAGCCCGACGCCGCCGAGCGTCTCGCCGACGTCGTAGCGGGAGCGGCTCGATGAACGACCCGTATCAAGCGCCCGCTGGGAGCATCCCGACCCTCGACGTCCCCGATCTCGTGGCCGTGCGACGCGTTCACATGATCGGCCTCGGGGGAGCCGGCATGAGGAATCTCGCCAAGCTG
>JBGPKY010000099.1:0-9196 GCA_041486205.1 Actinomycetota bacterium | reverse complement strand
CTCACTCCAACTGGTACCGAATCGTCCCCGGCATCGTGCTCGCTGCCGTGACGGCGTACGCGGTGAACACGCTGTCGGTTGCCATCCAAACGGCCGTATATCGACGGCTCCCCCTCGGACACGTCGTGGCGAAGATGCACGGGACCGCGCCGTGGGAGTTCCTCCTCAGCTACATCGGGCTCGGCCTATTCGGAACCGTCATCGCTCGCTTCTACGAGTCCGAGGGCTTCTGGTCGGTCGTCGTGTTCCTCGGACCGCTCGTGTTCGCCCGGCAGATGTACTTCCGGAGCCGTGGGCTGGCGGACCGGCTCGCCGAGCAGAACGAGATCCTCGCCGAGCAAGCCAAGCGGCTGGAACAACTCCTCGAGACCGAGTACCACACCGTCGACGAGCTGCGAGAGCTCAACCGGATGAAGGGCGAGTTCGTCGCGGTCGTCTCGCACGAGCTCCGCACGCCCGTGACCGCGCTGATCGGCTACGCGAAGACCCTGCGGCATCCCGAGTTCTCCGAGGACCGGATGATGCGAACGGAATTCCTCGAGCGGATGGAGCGTCAGGGCGACCGCCTGCTCCGGCTGGTGGAGAACCTGCTGACGGCCTCCAACCTGGAGAACAACCAGCTACCGGTGGCCGTCGGACGCGTGCTGTTCGAGGATCTCTGCAACGAGGTCGTGGAGGGCCTCTCCGGAGACGCCGACCGCATCCACCTGAGCGTACCGACAGATCTGCCCGTGCTGCACACCGACCGACAGCTTCTGAGCCGCGTCATCTCGAACCTCATCGACAACGCGCTGAAGTACTCGCCGGACGGTTCGCCCTGCGAGCTCGAGGCGTGCGCCGAAGACGGCCGCATCGTGTTCTGGGTGCAGGACTACGGCATCGGCATACCCGAGGACGAGCAGCCGAGGATCTTCGACCGCTTCTACCAGGTGGACTCTTCCTCAACTCGAACGTTCCGCGGCGCGGGACTCGGTCTGTCGCTCGTGCAAGACCTCCTGGTTCACCTCGGAGGGACGATCTCGGTCTCGAGCAAGCCCAGCGAGGGGAGCCGCTTCACCGTGACCCTGCCGGTCCGCCATCCGCGCGCGCAGCCCGACGCCGGCGCGGTGGCCAGCAGCGACCGCACCTAGCCCGTCGGGGGAGGTACCGAGGGCTGGTGCGCCGCGGCCCAACGTTTCAGGTTCTCGACGTGTTCGAGCGGCGGTTTCGAGTGGTCACACTTCAGCGGGTCCTCGCAGGGAGAGTTCCCTTCCATCGTGAAGAAGTTGAACCGGCAGTAAGGACAGAAGACGTCCAGCTCCTCTGGCAGGTAGGGGCACTCACCCCAAGCGCAGCTGCGTTGGCCTTCGCCGGTCCCGATGTCGAACCCGCATCCCGGGCACTTGTGGAATCCTTCCCATCTAGCCATGTTCTCGCCCTCCTCAGTCAGTGGTAGAGCGTGGGCGGCGACGGGACCAATGCCGAACGGCCCCATCGAGGCCGGCTGAAGGACCTGTCTCAAGCACGGGCTGAGCGCGTGCGCCTCGGATGCTCGGGCACGCGGTGACCCTTTGGAGGCGTGGCGACGTACTTACCGGCCACGAGATCGCGGTCAACCGCGGCGACCTCGGCGAGGCTCGTCCGGCCGAGCGATTCGCGGATCGCCTCGGAGGCCTTCGTCCACGCGGGGTGCAGCGCACAAACGTCGTCCCAATGGCAGGGCCCGCCGCGCAGGGCGCAACGAGTGGACACCAGCTCACCCTCGGCGGCCTCGACGACCGCCAGGAGGGAGATCGCCTCCGGCGACTTCGAGAGGCGGTAGCCGCCATCGCGTCCCGCCTTCGCCTCCGCCAGGCCCGCCTTGGCGAGGATGCCCAAGACCTGTGGCGTGTAGGACGGCGGCAGCTCCATCGCCGCAGCCACCTCACGGATCTTCCGGTAGGCGTGGTCCTCGCCGTAGGCCCCCGCCAAGCAGATGGCCGCCCGTACGACGTAATCACCCCGCCGCGAGAGGGTCAGCTTCATGACCTCCCAGGATACTTCACCTTAAGATTGTCATCATACATTTAGTACTCAGCTCCACGTTGAGTCGATGCCAGCCGGGCCCGTCGTCCGCGCTCGGGTGGCCGCCCCGTCGAGTCGTCAGTTCACGTCGCGCGCGCGGAAGGACCAAGCCGCGGCGAGCATGAGGGCCGCCGCGTAGAGCCCAACGACCATGGCGGCCTGTCCGACGGTCCGGACCTGAGGGCGGGAGAAGGTGATCGACTGCCCTTCTCCGAAGGTCGCGGCAGCCGTCGATTGGTCGGAGAAGACCCGGGGCATCCCGGTGATGAAGACACTCACGTTGTCCCCGACGAGCCAAAGACCCAACTTCGGGCGGATCCCTCGCAGTATCCCCTCGATGACCGCGACGTACACGAAGATCCCTCCCAGCGCTGCGGAGACGTTCCGGCCGATCATCGCCACCGCGAGCCCCAACACGCTCGCGATCGACGCCGTCGCCGCGATCCGAAGGCCCGACCCGACGACGGACCGAAGCCACGCCCCGCCGGTTTCGGCCATGCTGCCGCGAACCACGGCCACCAGCGTCAAGACTAGGCTCAAAGCGAGTTGGAGCCCGATCGCCACGGCGAACGCGACCGCCGCGATCGCGATGGTCTTCGCTGCGAGTACTCGGAGCCGACGCGGCTCCCACGTCAGCAGCGTGGTGATGGTCCCCGCGTGCCATTCCGCGCCTACGAACGAGGCGCCGAGCGCAAGGGCCCCCGCGACGAGCAGGAAGCTCACACCCTGGAGCCAGTTGTCCAGGTCCCGCAGATGGAACGTGGAGCTCGGGACGTAGTTCGCCGCGGAGATGTTCTCGTTGCACCACTCTTCGATCGTGGTGCCGGGTGGCAGGTTCTTCTCGCGTATGAACTTCCCGGCCAAGCAGCGCTGAAGGTCCGAGTCGGCCTGCGCCTGCGCCTGCGCGAGCGCCTCGGGCGTCGGCGGATGCGACTTCATGAAGGTGACGACGCCGCCGATGGCTACCCCACCGAGGGCGAGCACGATCAGGGTGAGCAGCATCCGCCTCGCGAGCGCGCGGCGGACCTCGACACCGAGTAGCGCGATCACGAGGTTTGCTCCCCGGTCAGCTCGAGGAAGACGGTCTCGAGGTCGACCTCGTCGGTGCGGAGCTCGCTCAGGTAGAGGTCTCGATCCGCGAGGGCTCGGGTGACCCGGGCTGCTTCGGACGGGGGCAGCTTCACGCGGATGAGATCGCCATCGACGGCTGCGTCGAGCCCCGCGGCGAGGAGCGCCTCGACGCCGGCGCCAAGGTCCTCGAGTCTCACGACCACGCCCTGCGCCCGCCCTGCGGTCAGGACCTCGCCGACCGGTCCGGCCGTGATGCACGCCCCTCGAGCGAGGATCGCGACTCGATCGGCCATCTGCTGTACCTCGGAAAGGATGTGGCTCGAGACGAACACCGTTCGACCCTCGGCGCCGAGGCTTCGGAGCAGCTCGCGCACCTCCACGATCCCGGCAGGGTCCAGGCCGTTCGCGGGTTCGTCCAGAAGCAGCAGGTCCGGTTCCTTCAGCAGGGCGGCGCCGATCCCCAGTCGCTGTTTCATGCCGAGGGAGTAGGTGCGCACGTCGTCGTCGGCCCGCTCGGCGAGGTCCACACGTTCGAGGATCGACGTCACAGACTTCGGCCCGATCCCCTGAAGGCGACCGAGCAGCGAAAGGTTCCGCCTCCCGGAGAACCGCGGGAAGAAGGTCGGCGTCTCGACGATCGAACCCACGCGGTGGATCACGGTCGGCAGGTCTTTCGACACGTCCGCGCCTAGGAGACGCAACGAGCCCTTGGTCGGTTTCACCAGACCGAGGAGACAGCGGATCGTGGTGGTCTTGCCCGCTCCGTTCGGTCCGAGGAACCCGAACACGCCGCCCTCGGGAACCTCCAGGTCGAGAGAGCTCACGGCGATGGTGGTTCCACGCCGCAGACGTCGGTATTCCTTCCGCAGGCCGTGGATCTCGATGACCGCCACCGAGGAGCTCCCTTCGGTCGGGGCCAACCCTAGCCGATACCTCAGCCGTGGGACCTTGGTGGTCGCAGCGCGGGAAGTTCGTCGCCGGCCTCGGCGCGTGTCTCACCTTCGGCTTCTTCGCGTTCGTGCGGGGCGTTCGCGTGCCGTTGCTCGGACTCGTCGACCTCGGGTTCCACGAGTTCGGGCACATGGTGACCTTCTGGCTGCCGGACGTGATCACAGCGTCGATGGGATCGATCACGCAGGTGATGGTGCCGATCGGTCTTGCCGTGTACTTCCTGTGGTTCCGCAAGGACGTGCTGGGCGGCGGTGTGTGTCTCGCGTGGGGGGCGACCTCAGCGCAGGACGCGAGCGTCTACATCGCCGATGCGCCGTACCGGCGGCTGCACCTGATCGGCGGCACGCACGACTGGGCGTTCGTCCTCGGACCCGAGCACCTGAACATACTGAGCCGCGCTCACACGATCGCCGCGGTGGTGAAAGGTTTCGGGTTCCTGCTGCTGTTCGCGGGGATCGCAGTCTGCACCTGGGGCCTGCTGCGGTCCGAGTCGAAACCTGGGCTTCCGCGAGAGAAGCTGCCGATCGAGGTTCTCTGGTAGCTGGTGGGCGAGGGGGGAGTTGAACCCCCACCCGGTTGCCCGGACAGGATCCTGAATCCTGCGCGTCTGCCAATTCCGCCACTCGCCCGCAGCGCTGGGAATGGTAGCAGCAGGGTCGAAGCGGACCCGCCCGCTCGGCTCGCAACCAGCGGCCGCGATAGAATCGCGCAGTCAGGCCGTCTACCTGCGCAAATGCGAGTTCATCGTGCCGATCCTCCGTGACTTCGAACGCCGCCTCGAGGGTTTGGTCGAGGGGGTCTTCGGCACGGTGTTCCGAAGCGGCCTTCAACCGGTGGAGCTGGCGAAACGGATGCTGCGCGAGATGGACACGCGAAAGACCGTCGGCGTCCGCGAGGTGTGGGTCCCGAACCACTTCCTGTTCTCGCTGTCGCAGACCGACGGCGAGCGGTTCGAGCAGGCCGAGCAGGCGCTCGCGACCGAGCTGAAGCAGGTCGTGCGCGACGGGGCCGCCGAGCGTGGCTGGGGACTGGTCGGCCCGCCCGAGGTCGACTTCGAGATCGACGAGGCCCTCGGCAAGGGGAAGTTCCACTGCGAGGCCACCTTCGTCGAGGGCGAGGACGTCGCGCCGCCACCGGCGCCGGCTGTGACCGCTGCCGGCGAGGTCTCGATGATCCTGCTCGAGAACGGGAAGCCGTCGAAGACGTTCCGAGTGCAGAAGGAGATCGTCACGATCGGGCGGCTGGCCGAATGCGACGTCGTGATCGCAGATCCGGGCGCGTCCAGGAGACACGCTCGCATCCGCTTCCAAGACGGCGTGTACCTGCTGACCGATCTCGGCTCGACGAACGGGACACAGGTGAACGGCGAGCTCGTGCAGGAGCATCCGCTCTCCGACGGAGATCGCATCACCATAGGCGAGACGGTGCTCGAGTTCCGGAGGAGCTGAGCGGTGTCCCCGTTCGTCCTTTCGGTCCTCAAGTACTCGCTCCTCGCGCTCCTGTACTTCTTCATCTACCGCGCCGTGAAGTCCGTGGCCGTGGAGGTCCGTGGGTCGCGCCCCGCCCAGAAGGCCGCGCAGCGACCCGCCCCGGCGAGGAGGCAGAAGACCGAGAGGACCAGGAAGCCACCGACATCGGTAGCCGTGCGCGGGCCCGAGGGTGACAAGCTGGGGACGTACAAGCTCGGCGCCCCGCTCGAGGTCGGGCGCGCGGAGTCGTGCGCGATCCGACTGCAGGACACCTACGTCTCGCAGGTCCACGCGAAGCTGTTCGCGAAGGACGGGGCGTTCTTCGTCGAGGACCTCGGTTCGACCAATGGGACCTATCTGAACGACGCGCGGGTCACGGGGGCGGAGGAGATCGGCCCCGGCGACATCGTTCGCGTCGGCAAGACCACGCTGGAGCTCCGCCGATGAAGGTTGCCGCCGCCGCAGCAACGGACATCGGCCAGGTCCGCGAGGGCAACGAGGACTCGTTCCTCACCGACGAGCCGCTGTTCGCCGTCGCCGACGGCATGGGAGGACATCGCGGCGGCGAGGTCGCCTCCAAGCTCGCACTCGAGACCCTCGAGGTGCTCTCCCGGCATGGACGCGGTGGCTCGCTCGCCGAGCAGGTGCAGCAAGCGAACCGCGCCGTGTTCGAACGCTCGATGCTCGACCGCACGGTCGCCGGCATGGGGACGACGCTCACCGCCGCGCTCATCGAAGGCTCGAGCGTGCGGCTCGCGCACGTCGGCGATTCGCGCGCGTACCTGTTGCGCGAGGGTGAGATGCGGCAGCTCACCGAGGACCACACGCTCGTCCGCCGCATGGTCGTCGAAGGCGAGATCACCGAGGAGGAGGCGAACGTGCACCCCCATCGAAGCGTCCTCACTCGAGCCCTCGGCGTCGACGTCGACGTCGCGGTCGACGAGGGAGTCATCGAAGTGACTGGCGGCGACCGACTGCTCCTTTGCACCGACGGCCTCACGGCCATGCTTACCGAAACGCGGATCCGCGAGATCCTCTCCGCTGCAACTGCGCCGGACGACGCGGCGGAACGGCTCGTGGGGGCGGCGAACCGCGCGGGGGGCGTGGACAACATCACCGTGGTCATCCTTGACTTCGAGGACTCCGGCGACTTCGAGGACGCCGGCGACGCGGATCGAGGTGGTGGGCCCGGGAGCCTCGCTCCGCTTGCCAGTCCATCCCCAACCCCGCTCCGCGAGGCTCCCGGGCCATCCCGTGGTACGGGCTCACCACCCGTTGGCAAGATGGCTGTTTGGGCTGCGGTTGCGGTTGCCATCCTGCTTGTCGGGCTGGTGGGGGTTCGCGTTTACACGGATTCGCAGTGGTACGTGGGAGTGGCGAACGGGCACGTGGCGATCTACCGGGGGGTGCCGTCTTCGGTTGCGGGGTTCCGGCTGCATCACGTGGTCGTCGAAACATCGATCACCGCCGCCGAGGCGGAGCAGCTTGCGCTGTATCGGGATCTGTCAGAAGGGAAGACGGCCGGGAGCCGCGAAGAAGCCGAGGCCATCGTCGAGCAGATCCGTAGGGACGTGATGGGCGCTTCTGCGCCACCGACCAACCCGGTGACGATGCCGTGAGTCAGGCTTTGGCTCCAGCTCCCCCGCGCCAGGGTACCGCTCTCGCTCTGACGATCCTCGCCCTGGTCATCGCGGTGGGCGCGTACGCGCTGGTGGGGCTGGGCAAGAAGGGGCACATCCCGGTCAACCTCGCTCTGTACGGTTCGATCTTCGTCGTCGGCTACCTCGCGTCGCACGTGGTCATGCGCAAGGCCGCACCCGCGGCGGATCCCGCTCTGTTCCCGACCGCCGGAGTCCTGACCGGGCTCGGGTTCGCGATGATCTTCCGCCTTTCCGGCGGCCTGGCTGCCGAGCAGGCCACCTGGCTCGTCGTCGGACTGGTCGCGTTCTGCGCGACCTTGCTCGTGGTTCGGGACCACCGGATGCTCGACGCCTACACGTACACCATCGGCCTCGTCGGCCTCGGGCTGCTGCTGCTCCCGATCGCTCCCGGCATCGGGCGCGAGATCAACGGCGCACGGCTGTGGGTGAAGGTCGGACCGGTCGGCTTCCAGCCCTCCGAGTTGGGGAAGGTCTGCATCATCGTGTTCCTGGCCTCTTACCTGAACACGAAACGTGAGCTGCTCTCGGTGGCGGTCGGGAGATTCGGACCGCTACGCCTGCCACAGGCGAAGCACCTCGCTCCGGTGTTGCTCGCTTGGGGAGCGTCGCTCGTAGTGCTGTTCGCGGAGAAGGATCTCGGGGCGTCGTTGCTGTACTTCGCCATCTTCGTGGCGATGCTGTGGGTGGCGACCGGGCGCGGTGCCTACCTGGCGATCGGGCTCGTCCTGTTCGCCGGTGGCGCGTTCGCGGGCTATCTCGCGTTCGGACACGTGCAGCTCCGCGTCGACATCTGGCTGCACGCACTCGAGCCGTCGAAGGTCTTCCAGTTCGGCTACGGGCAGCTCGCGCAGGCGCAGTTCGGCATGGCGACCGGCGGCCTCGTCGGGGCGGGCTTGGGTCGCGGCTCACCTTGGATCATCCCCTACGCCTCGACCGACTTCATCTTCGCCGCGATAGGCGAGGAGCTCGGACTCTTCGGCACGGCCGCCATACTCCTGCTCTTCGTCACCCTCGTCGGCAAGGCCTTCGAGACCGCCCTCGATAGCGTCGACGGGTTCGGCAAACTCCTTGCAGCCGGCCTGGCGACGAGCCTCGCCATCCAGGCTTTCGTCATCGTCGGCGGCGTGACCCGCGTCATCCCGCTGACCGGAGTCACACTCCCCTTCGTCAGCTACGGCGGTTCGAGCCTCGTCTCGAACTTCGTGATCCTCGCCTTGTTGGTGCGCGTATCTGCTGGTCCGGCCCCACCACGCAAGGAGCGGGTCCGTGGATAAGCAGATCCGGCGACTCGGGCTCGCCATGCTCGCGCTGTTCCTCCTGCTCTTCGCGCAGATCAACTACCTACAGGTCTTCGCGGCGAAAGGCCTGGCCGACAACCCGGCGAACGCCGAACGCCAGTTGATCGCGGAGTACGAGGTCGATCGCGGCTCGATCCTCGCCGCCGACGGCCAGACGGTGCTGGCGGCGAGCCGCAAGAGCCCGGGGACCCTCCGCTACCAGCGTCACTACCCGAACGGCCCTCTATACGCCGGGATCACCGGCTATTACTCGGTCATCTACGGTCGCAGCGGGCTCGAGCAGGCCGAGAACGACTTCCTGGCCGGAAGCGCACCCCAGCTCTTGCCCGAGACGCTCGCCGACCAGATCCTCGGGCGGCCGAAGCAGGGCGGAACCGTCATAACGACGATCGACCCTGTGATGCAGGAAGCGGCGGCGAAGGCCCTCGGCACGCTTCCCGGCGCCGTCGTCGCCCTCGACCCGGTGACCGGCGCGGTTCGTGCGCTCGTCGCGAACCCCACCTACGACCCCAACTCCTTGTCGTCGCAGGACTCGCCAGCCGTTCGCGCCGCGTGGGCGGCCCTGAACGCCGACCCATCGAACCCGCTCCTGTCCCGCGCGATCGGTGAGCTCTACCCACCGGGTTCGACCTTCAAGCTCGTGACCGCATCCGCCGCGCTCCAGAACGGCTACTCCCCAACCAGCATGTGGTCGAATCCGCCG
>JBGPKY010000098.1:0-9403 GCA_041486205.1 Actinomycetota bacterium | reverse complement strand
GCCTTGTGGTGCAGGTCTTTCGCGATGATCTCGCGGGCCATGGTGTTCGAGAGCGCGATGTCGGAGCCCACGTCGAGGCCGAGCCAGAGATCCGCCCATCGCGCCGAGGCAGTCCGGCGCGGATCGACCACTATCAGCCTGGCTCCCTTGTGCACGCCCTTGAGGACGTGGTGGAAGAAGATCGGATGCGCCTCTCGCGCGTTCGATCCCCAAAGCATGACGAGGTCCGTGTTCTCGACCTCCTCGTACGAACTGGTTCCCCCACCTGCCCCGAACACCGTCGCCAGACCGACGACCGATGGAGCGTGTCAGGTGCGGTTACAGCTGTCGATGTTGTTGCCGCCCAAGACCTGGCGCATGAACTTCTGGGCGACGAAGTTCATCTCGTTCGTGGCCTTGGAGCAGCTGAACAGGCCGACCCCGTTGCCGCCGTTCCGCTCCGTCGCGCGTCGCAGTCCGTCCGCGGCCCCGTCGAGGGCCTCGTCCCATGTAGCGATGCGAAGCGCGCCGTTCTCGCGGACCATCGGCTCGGTGAGCCGGGTGTACCTGTTCCCCATCGAGCGACTCCTTTCACTTTCCGCGAACCTGGATTCTAAACGGCCGTTCAACCGGAGGCGGCCCCGCTTCCGACCAACGGTCGGCCGCCGGCTATCCGTTCCGGGTGCGAATAGATGTTGAAACGAGAGTCACGGACGAAACCGACGAGCGTCATCCCGAAACGCTCGGCCGCCTCGACCGCGAGCGAGGACGGCGCGCTCACGGCACCGACGATCGGGATACCCGCCCTCGCCGCCTTCTGGACGATCTCGAAGCTGATGCGTCCGCTCACCATCAGGATCCGCTCCCGCAGAGGGAGATCTCCCGAGAGGAGCGCCTCGCCGACGATCTTGTCGACCGCGTTGTGGCGCCCGACGTCTTCGCGCAGCGCGAGGAGCTGGCCCGTCGGCGCGAAGAGCCCGGCAGCGTGCAAACCACCGGTCTGGTCGAACACCTTCTGCCCGCCGCGGAGCCCGTCGGGAAGCGAGCCGACCACCGCTGCCTCGACCACGGGCCCCGAACCGATCGGCTCGCAGTGGACCTCGATGTCCTCCAGCGACGCCTTCCCGCAGATCCCGCAGCTCGAGGTCGAGTAGAAGTTCCGCGTGAACCGCTCCGCGTCGACATGCCGTGCGAGGTTCACGGTGACGACGTTGTAGCGCTGCTCCTCCGGCGCCAGATCCTCGCAGTAGCTCACCCTACGAACGTCGGCCTGCTCGTCGATCATCCCCTCGGTGAACAAGAACCCCACGGCGAGCTCGAAGTCGCCACCCGGCGTTCGCATGGTCACCGCGATCGCCTCCGCCTCCTGGCCGGGGCCGCCCACCCGGATCTCCATCGGCTCCTCCGTCGCGAGCGTATCGGGACGTTCGGAGCGCACGCCTGCGTCCACCGCGATCAGGCGCACGCCCGTGACGTTACGGCGTAGGAGATCCTTATCCACGAACCCATTATCCGGGCTCGCAGACATGGCGGGAAGTCTCAGTGGGAGACGGCAGCCGCTGCGATCTCGGAGACCAGCTCGCGCTGCCAGAAGCGTTCCAAGGCGAAGGGCGCGATCAGATCGGGGACCCGCCCGGTGCGGATCAGCTCGGCCATGGTCACCCCGCAGATCGGCGTGGCCTTGAACCCGTAGGTGCCCCACCCCGCGTCGACCAGGAACCCCTCTACCTCGGTCCGGCCCATGATCGGCGAGTAGTCGGGGGTCACGTCGCACAAACCGCCCCACGCGCGCATGATCTTCACCTTCGCTAGCATCGGCAGGAGCTCGAGGGCGTGCTTCGCGGTTACCTCAAGGAAGTTCAAGGTCGAACTCTGGCTGTACGAGGAGTACGGTTCGATCTCCGAGCCGATCAGCACCTCGCCCCGGTCGGTCTGCGACACGTATACATGAAGCGTCGCCGACACGAGGATCGCGTGCAGGAACGGTTTCAGCGGCTCGGTGACGAACGCCTGCAGCGGGTGGGTCACTATGGGGAGACGGATGCCTGCCATCGCTGCGATCTCGGAGGACCAGCCGGCAACGGCTGACACGACGATCGGCGCCGAGACGTCGCCGCGGGACGTTCGCACACCCGTCACCCTTCCGCCTTCGACGCTCACTCCGGTCACCGCGGTGTCTTGGTGGATCTCGACCCCTCGACGGTCGGCCATGCGGGCGTATGCCCACACCACCGCGTCGTGGCGAAGCACTCCCCCAGGCGGGTGGTAGAGCGCGCCCATGATCGGGAACTCGGCCCGGTCCGAGAGATCCAGCGGCGGACAGAGCTTCGCTATCTCGGGCGGATCGATCACGCGGCTGTCGACCCCTAGCAAGCGGTTCACCTCCGCGCGCTCTTGGGCGGTGATGAGTGCGCGTTCCGCGTGAGCGAGCGTGAGATGGCCTTGCTGGGAGAAGAGGAGGTTGTAGTCGAGTTCTTGCGCGAGTTGCTCGAAGAGGCGGAGGCTCTCTTTGTAGAAAGCCACGCCCGCGGGCGTCCGGTAGTTAGCGCGGATGATCGTCGTGTTCCGGCCGGAGCCGCCTGCGCCCATGTAGCTCTTCTCGAGAACCGCCACCTTTCGGATCCCGCGTTTCGCGAGCTCGTACGCGATCGCGAGGCCGTGAGCTCCTCCCCCCACGATCACGACATCGTAGGTCTTGCTCAGCTCGTGGCGACGCCACATGCGCCACGGCTTGAAGTAGCGGACGGGATGCATCAGCTCCACCCCTCGGCGCGCAGAGCGTCCCACCCGGCTGGGCCTCCGCCGAGCGACGTGACGACCCCGAGCAGCGTCTCCCAGACGTACCTGCCCAACTCCGAGCTCACGTACACCTCGACGACCGGAAACGGGGTCTCCCTTCGAACGACTACCGCGCGCACGTCCGCGATCGGGGCGCCGGTCGCTCCTCCGGGTGGAAGGCTCGCCGGGTTCCAACCGGTTACGCGCGCGAGGAGGTCCGGCAGGAGCGGGCCGCACAGCGCGTAGCCCGCGTACAGGTGCGTGGCGTCGGTCACCATCGCTGCCGTCCCCGCGCGATCCTGAAGAGCCTGGACGCGGTCGCCGATGTCGCCGGGCGCCGCGAAGATCATGGCCCATCGGGGGCTCAAGCGTGCAACGACGTCTCCCTCGGCCCCGAGCGGCTCGACGCACGCGAGGTCACCGCGAACGTCGATCTTCGCGCGCGCCGTCACGTCGACGATGGCCAGGGCCTCCACGATCGACTTCCGCTCCTCGTCCGGTTCGCCGTAGGAGCGAACGATCTCCCAGCCCGAGTGCAGCGCGAGCGCGGCCCCGAGAGCGGCGTGCATCGAGCCGGAGGGGGACCTGAGCACCGGCCGGTCGTCTGACGGCCGGGCGGCGGGAACGGCCGACGTCGCGATGGTCCCGCTCACGACCGCAACCTCGAGCCCGACGGATCATAGAAGGGCTCCAGATGGACCCTCGCGTGCACGGTGACGCTCGCGAACTGGATGTCGAAGGGCCGTCCGTCCTCGGCCCAGCCGGACGGCACCCAGGCCAGGCCGACGACCTTGCCGGCCGCCTGGCTGCGCCTCGCCGATGTCACGCGCCCGACCCAGACGCCTTCGTGGACGACCGAGCTCCCTTCAGGAGGCACGATCGCCGGCTCGGCGGTCCAGCCGACCAAGCGTTCGCCCGGCTCCGAGGACCCCAGGTCGAGCAACGAGCGCTTGCCGAGGAAGTCGGGCTTGTCGAGCTTCACCATCCAGCCGAGGCCGACCTCGTAGGGGTCGGACTCCGCATCGGTGTCTTGGCCGACCAGGATGTGCTGCTTCTCCAAGCGAAGGATCCGCTGGGCCTCCAGTCCGAACGGTTTCACGCCGAACCCCTCCCCGGCCTGCATCATCCGGTCCCACACGTCCTGTCCGTACATGCTTGGGAAGTGGATCTCGTAGGAGAGCTCACCGACGAACCCGACCCGCAGGACGATCGACGCCACGCCGGCCACCTCCATCTGCCTGCAGGCCATGTAGGGGAAACCCTCGGCGGACACGTCCCCTTCTGTGAGGAGCTCCATCACTCCTCGGGCCTCCGGCCCCGCCAGGTTCACGGCGGCGAACGCCCCGGTAACGTTCAGCACCTGCACGTCGAAGGACCAGTCCGCGAGCCACCACGTCATCCATCGTTCGATCGCGGCAGTGTTGCCCGTGGTGACGGTGACGAAGAACTCCTCCTCCGACAGCCGGCACACGGTCCCGTCGTCGAGGATCACCCCTTCGTCGTTCAACATGGCGCCGTATCGAACGCGGCCGGGCTTCTGGTCTTCGAATCGGTTCGGGTAGAGGCGCTCGAGGAGCTCGACCGCGCCGGGCCCCCGGATCTTGAACTTGCCGAGCGTCGAGACGTCGATCAGCCCGACTCCGGTGCGCACCGCCGCGACCTCATCTTCGGGGGTGGCGTAGTGGTGTGGGCGGCGCCAATCCCCCGCCCACATGAACGTCGCGCCGGCGTCGGCGTGTCGATCGTGGATCGTGGTCTCCTTGCGCGGCGTGAGTCGCGCCCCGGCGAGCGTTCCCAGCTCGACCGGCGTCCACGGCGGCCGGGCCGTCGTGGGACGGGTCTCGCCCAGCGCGTGCCCGGTGGCCTTGCCGCACAAGCGTTGCGAGGACAGCATGCACGCCTTGCCCTGGCACGGGCCCATCGTGATCGTCGTGTACCGCTTGAGGAGCTCCATCGAATCGAACCCCTCCCGCACCGCGAACTTCAGCTCCTTGTTCGTCACGTCCATGCAGAGGCAAGCGAACTGTTTCCCGTCGCCGCTCGCAGCCTCGGGCGGCAGCACGACTGGATCACCAGCCTCCGAGGCTGCGCGCCGAAGTGCGTCTATCCGCTCGGCTCCCCCGGAGGTCTCGAAGCCCGAAGCCGCGGCTGCCTCGAGACCTGCGAGCCGGCCTTGCGCGACGGCCGCTTCCACCGAAGCCGCGCCCGCCGCCGCGCCGACCGCGTGAACGGTGGGAGGAAGCTCTACCGGCAGGAACGCCTGCGACCGCTCGTCGAACCCGAGGGTCGCTCCCGCCTGCGCCACCAGGTTCGTCGACGGCGCGGTGAAACCGGCGAGCACGACTAGGTCGCAGGACAACCGGCGGCCGGAAGTGGAGCCGGGTGCACCGACCGTTACGCCCTCCACGTGGCGGCGGCCGTGCGCCCGCAGGATCGTCGAGCCAGCCAGCACGGGGATCTCCTCGTGAGAGGGGGCGTCGGGACGGAGGTCGACGATCGTGACGCTGGCGCCAGCATCACGAAGGGTTCGAGCGCTGGCGTGGCCGTGCTCGCTAGCGGTGAGGACGACCGCACGCTGGCCGGGGAGTATCCGGTAGCGACGAACTAGGCGCTCGCTGGCGGACGACAGCATCACTCCTGGCAGGTCGTTGTTCGGGAACACGGCCATCTGCTCGATGGCCCCGGTCGCGAAGACGACCTGACGGGCGCGGAACCGGTACAGCGTCCGGGGCCCGGCCGCTGCGATCAGGGGACCATCGAAGACGCCGAACGCGGGGGTGCCGGTCAGGATCCGGGCGCCCGCCGACTCGGCCTCGCCGCGAAGCTCCGCCGCCTGCGCTTCACCCCCGGATCCGAGGAGATGCCCGCCGGCTTCCTGGGCCTGTTCCAAAAGGACGGTTGCAGCCCCCGCCCGCGCGGCCTCTGCCGCTGCAGCGAGACCCGCTGCGCCGCCTCCGACGACCAGCACGTCGGGATGGAGCGTGATCTTCTCCCGCCGGGAATGATCCCCTTGCTGCGGCACGACGCCCAGACCGGCCTTCGATCTGATCAACGGCTCGACCACTCGCCAGGCCCACCTGGGATGCTGGAAGACCTTGTAGTAGAAGCCGGGCGGCATCATGAACGAGAACGTGTTGAGCCAGCCGTGAACGTCCCGCTTCACCGAAGGCCAGGCGTTCTGAAGGACGACCGTCATGCCGTCGCGAACGGGCTCGGTGCACGCCCTGACGTTCGGCACGCCGTCGACACCGACGAGGCAGTTCGGACAGGCGCCGGTCATGCAGAAGAGCCCGCGTGGCCGGTGGTACTTGAAGGAGCGCGCCGTGACGGTGATCCCGGCTGCCGCCATAGCCGATCCGATGGTGTCGCCGGCGAAGGCCTGGAGCCGGCGCCCGTCGACCGAGATCGTGACGAGCTCTTTCCTGTCGATCGCCTCGTCGGGCGCCGCGGGCAGTCGCTTCCAACTCACGCGCTCTCCGGCTCCTCCTCCATCCAAGTCCTCCTGATCTCGTTCGTCATCGTGTGACGCTCGGCCCGGAACCAGGTCCGGCAGCCGTCGCGGTGCAACCACCATTCGGTCTGCCAGCCGTTCGCGTTGGTTCGGAAGAACAGGTACTCGCACAGCTCTCGGGCCGAGGCTTCAGGGCCGGCACGGCCCGATATCTCGCCGCCGTAGCTGAACTCTCCCGCCTCGCGAGGCCCACAGACCGGGCAGGGGATCAGGAAGGTCATGCCCTCAGTACCCGGGCCCGTCTCCGCTGGACAGGCGCGCGGCAACCGCGGCCGCGATGTCGTCCGGCCGGAGCGTGAAATCCGTTCCCGCGAGCGGGATACCGGTGATGATCGACGATTCGAGCGTGAGCGACCGCATGTCCTCCGCCTCGAGGTCGTGCACGTCGTTCTTGCCGCACGCCCGAGCCATCATCTGCATCTCCATGGTCATCGACTGGAGGAAGTTGAAGACCCGCTCGGCGGCCTCGTCGACTTCGAGCCTCTTCATCAACTCGGGGTCCTGGGTGGTGATGCCGACCGGGCAACGGCCAGTGTGACAGTGATGGCAGAATCCCGGCTTCACCCCGAGGCTCTCGTAGTCCTCGATGTAGAGAGGCGCGTTGCAGTTGAGCGCGATGAGAGCGGCGGTTCCTATCGAGACAGCGTCCGCACCGAGCGCGAGAGCCTTCGCCGCGTCGACGCCGTTCTTGATCCCGCCGGAGATGATGATCTGCACGTCCCCCAGCGCCTTCATCGACTCGAGCGACCGAACGGCTTCGCAGAGGGCCGACAGCGTGGGGATGCCCGTGTGATCGAGCAGCGCCTCCGGCGAGGCTCCCGTCGCGCCTTCCATCCCGTCGATCACCAGCACGTCGGCGCCGGCCTTCACCGCGAGCTTGACGTCGTCGCCGACACGGGATGCGCCCATCTTCACGTAGACGGGCACCTTCCAGTCGGTCGCCTCGCGGACCTCTTCGATCTTGAGTTGGAGGTCATCGGGCCCGATGAAGTCCGGGTGCCGGACCGGCGAGCGCTGATCCACTCCGACCGGGAGCGTGCGTTGCTCCGCGATCTCCTCCGAGACCTTCGAGCCCAGGAGAACCCCGCCGGTCCCGGGCTTCGCGCCTTGGCCGACCACTATCTCGACAGCTTGCGCCAGTTTCAGATGATCGGGGTTGAACCCGTATCGGGAAGGCAGCACCTGGTAGACCATGGTGTCGACGGCTTCACGCTCCTCTCGGCACATCCCGCCGTCGCCCGTCGTCGTTGAGATCCCGGCTCGCTTGGCCGCGGTGCCGAGAGCCGTCTTCGCACGCCCCGAGAGCGCCCCGTAGGACATCCCGGCGATCGTGATCGGGCGATCCAGCACTACGGGGTTCTCCGCGAACCTCGTGCCGAGCACGGTCCTCGTGCTGCACTTCTCCCGGTAGCCCTCGAGCGGCACACGCGAGAGCGTGCAGGGCACGAAGGTGAGGTCGTCGAAACTCGGCACCCCTCGGCGGTGCATCGAGAAACCCTGCATCCGGTAGCGGCCGAGCTGAGCCTTCGTCTGTATGTCCTCGATGACGTACCGGGGCCAGAGCGGCGATTCCCGCAGCACCGGGCCGGCGACCCCTTGCCCGTTCCCCTCGCTCATGCCGACCCTCCTAGAGTGCGGACTTCCACAGCTCCGGCTCCTTGGTCGAGAAGTTCCACAGGCGCCGCCCGGACTCGACCTTCGTGAAGTCGAACGCGTTCGCGTCGATACCGAATGGCGACAGCGTGCCGGTCAGCATCGCTCGGTCTTCGTCGGTCGTCTCCTTGATGTCGGCATCGGCGCCGCGAGAAGCGATGGAGCCACCGACGAAGATGGTGCCCTCGTACATCGAATCCCCCAGACCGTCAGCCGCGTCGCCGCAGACGATGATCGTTCCGCGTTGCATCATGAATCCGGACATGTAGCCGGCGCTCCCGCCCACGATCAGGGTCCCGCCCTTCATCGCGATCCCCGCGCGCGCCCCCGTGTCGTCCCTGACGAAGACGAGTCCGCCCCGGATCGAAGCAGCCGTGCCGGATCCGGCGAACCCGTGGACCTCGATCGAGCCGTCCATCATGCATTCGGCGAGTCCCCACCCTGCGTTGCCCTCGATCACGACATGTGGGCCGTAGTTCATCCCCGCCGCGTACCAACCGACCGGCCCTTCGAACACGATCCTGACGTCGTCGGCTTTCAGGGCGACCGCGAGGGAGTGACGGCCGACCGGGTTCGCTACATGGATCTCTTTCGCTCCTTCCGCTATCAGCCGTTTGATCTCTCGATTCACGTCGCGCGTTTCGCGGCCTGCGGCGTCGAGCTTCGCCGTCTCCGTCACTTGAGCCACCAGCGGACCTCCTTGGCCTGCAGCTCTTTCGGGACAAGCGCTGGGTCGGGGAACATCGCTCGGATCGATATCTCCTCGGAGGCCAATACGACCAACTCGTCGTTCTCAGCGTAGAGGAGCGGCTTCGTCGCGAACTGGTCGCGCGCCAAACCGATCCCGTTCGCAGTGGAGATCAAGTAGGCGAACGTCCCGTCGAGATCGTCGATCGACTGCCGTAGGGCGGCGTCCAGGGACTCGCCAGCCTCCAACTTGTCGGCGATATAGACGGCAATCACCTCCGAGTCGTTCTCGGTTGCGAACCGGTGCCCCTTCTGTTCCAGGCGGCGCCGAAGCTTGTGGTAGTTGGTGATCTGCCCGTTGTGAACGACGCAGATGTCGGGGAAGGGCCGCGCCCAGAACGGGTGCGAGTGCGCTATATCGACACGACTCTCGGTCGCCATCCGTGTGTGACCGATACCGTGGCTTCCCTGGAACTTCCCCAGCTCGTAACGCTGGTTGATATCGCAAGCCATCCCGAGGTCCTTGACGATCTCCATCGAACGTCCGACGGAGAAGACGCGCGCGCCGCGGACACGTCCCTCGATCAGATCGGCGAGCTTGCCTTCGGCGTCATCCGAGACGACCAGCCGCAGCGACCGCGACGTGCGATCGGACCCCCTGACGGTAGTGAACTCGCCGGCCGCGGCGATGACCTCTTCGCCGGCGGCCTCGAGGTCCGACAGGTCCAGATCGATCCGGACGACGAAGCCATCCTCGACCGGCGGCCCGTACAAGGCGACGCCGGCCGAATCCGG
>JBGPKY010000097.1:0-9404 GCA_041486205.1 Actinomycetota bacterium | reverse complement strand
GTCCGGTGTGACCCTCACGGGCGCTACGTTCGCTGGGAGTGAGATGCGAGGATGTGACCTATCCGCCGCCCATAGCCCCGAACGGCTGCGAGGAGTTCGTATGCCGTGGTCGGACGTGATCCGCACCGCGGGAGAGCTCGGCGCGGGCATCGGGATCGAGGTACTCGACGAGTAGGCAGTCGGCTAAGTTCGGACCGATTCACGCCGCTAAAGTCCACGCGCCCAGCGCGAGAAGCCGCCCACCGCCCTCCCCTGGAGGTCAATCTCCGACGGCTCGATAGCCCAACCCAGCGAGCGGTGTCTACATCGACTCGTAGGGCGTGAAGAGTTCAGGAACCTCGCTGTCGGCCAACTTCGTTCGGAGCTCTTCACTCGGCTCACCGAGGAAGTTCGCCGTGAACCATCGAGACGATCGCGTGGACCGGCTGCGTTGTATGTGGAAACAGAGGGCCGTCGCGGCTCCTCCGCAGCGCCAGATGAAGTTGCGGCGGGACCGGCCGAGTGCTCGTCCACCTCGGCAGCTGCCCGCGCCTCAGTCCGCTTGCTCCTCCCCCGGCGACTTGCGACGATGCAGTGATGCATCGCCGGCGCCCGGATACGCGCTACATCAAGACCGAGGACGACGTCCACATCGGGTACCAGGTCGTCGGCGACGGGCCGTACGACCTCGTCGTGAGCGATGGGTGGCTGTCGAACGTCGACGCGAACTGGGACCTTCCCCCGTTAGCGGACTTCTTGGCAAAGCTGGCCGAACGGGCCCGTGTGATCGTGTTCGATCGCCGCGGATTCGGTGTGTCTGACCGGCCGAGCTCGCTCGAGTCGATGTCGATCGAGAAGGGCATGGACGACATGCGGGCGGTGATGGACGCCGTGGGGTCCGAGCGTGCCGCCGTGTTCGGGTTCGAGGACGGGTGTGCGGTCAGCCTGCTCTTCGCCGGTTCGTACCCCGCCAGAACGCTCGGCCTCATCCTCGGCGCGCCGCTCGTGGCGTACTGGCGGACGGAGGACTTCCCGTGGGGATGGACCAGGGCCGACGCCGAGGAGTGGGATCGGCGGATCGCCGAGCAATGGGGAACGGTCGACTTCTGGCGGTGGAACTTGGAGTATCGAGCCGAGGCGGCCGACGAAGAAGAGCTGGCTGCCTGGGCTCGATACTCGAGGCTCTGCGCGAGCCCGCAAGCCGCGCTGGCGATCGAACAAGTAGATCGCCAGGTGGACGTGCGCCCGCTGCTCGGACAGATCCTCACGCCGACACTCGTCGTGGCCAAGGAGGTCGACCGTGACAATCCTCATGGCGCGGGGCCGTGGGTCGCGGAGCAGATTCCGGGTGCACGGTTCGTCGAGATCCCGGGTCCTGAGCACAACTTCCTCGCCGATGACGCTCGGTTCTTCGAAGAGGTCGACCGGTTCGTGGCAGGGATAAGGGAGGAGCAGGCCGTGCTCGACCGCGTCCTGGCGACGGTGCTGTTCACCGACATCGTCGACTCGACGCAACGGGTCGTGGAACTTGGCGATCGCGCGTGGCGCGAGCTCGTTCAACGGCACCACGCGGCCGTGCGCTCGATCTTGGCTCGATATCGCGGCACGGAGGTCGATACAGCCGGCGACGGCTTCTTCGCGACGTTCGACGGGCCGGCGAGGGCGGTCCGCGCCGCGCAGCAGATCCTGGGTGCCATGCGCACGCTGGGACTCGAGGTTCGGGCGGGCGTGCACACGGGCGAGGTCGAGACCATCGACGGCAAGGCGGCGGGCGTCGGGGTCGTTATCGGCGCGCGCATCGGCGGTCTCGCCCGGCCGTCGGAGATCCTCGTGTCGCGGACGGTGAGGGACCTCGTCGCTGGCTCTGGTCTGACATTCGAGGACGCCGGTGAACACGAACTGAAAGGCGTCCCCGACCGCTGGCAGCTCTACCGGGTGGTGAGCGAACAGGCATAGAAAGCCGATGAGGTCCACGCGGCCCCGGCGCTGCAAGTCAGAGGCAAACTTGCCACGCGCCCCAGCGCCTACAGCCGACGCGATGCGACTGGGGGATCAGTCTTCGGGTCCGAAGAGTATGGTCGAGATTCATTAGGCCCGCACGGGCCACGGAGGAGGCGGTGGTGATGGCTGGTGACCTGACCGCGGTGGTACAAGGGATATTCGACGCCCTGGAAAAGGCCGACGTGGATGCCGGGCTCGCGCTGATCGGCTCGAACGCGCAGGGCATCGACGAGATCTCGCGCAAGTGGATGCGAGGCGATGGGGAGATGATCGGCTACGTCCGTCAGCTCATGGAGACAGCCTCGGACGTACATTCGGAGATCCACGACGCCCACGAGGTCGACTGGGGCGACACGGGAACCGTGACGTTCTGGCTGGAGCAGGACTACACGCTCGAGGGTGAGCGCACACACGTCTCCGCACCGACCACTTGCGTGCTCAGGCGCGAGGGTGGCGAGTGGAAGATCGCGCTGTTCCATTCCATCCCCCTGTCCCCTGAGCCGTAGTCCAGCTCGGCGTCGGGAGCATGACGGGACGTGCCTGAAGCGCCTCCCAGAGGCTGTATAAGCGTTCGCTGGCATGATGTGCCGAACCGGTACTTGCGCCCCGGCGCGGGCTGCTGTCCGACACCGTCGGGCGATCCAAGCTGGTGACGGCACGGGCAGACGTCAGTCCCTCGTTCTCCTCCGACACCGGGACGCGAGGAACGCTACGCTCCGCGTGTGAACGAGGAACGCAGCCTGCACGACGACGTCCGCTCCGTGTGGGACGAGCTGGCCACCACCTGGCAGCGACATCTCATCCAGCCATCGGTTGAACGGCTGCTTCGGCTTGAGCCGGGGGAACGGGTTCTCGAGATCGCGTGCGGGAACGGCGAGTTCTCCCGCAGGATGGCAAAGGCGGAGGCGGACGTGCTCGCGACCGACTTCAGCGAGGGCATGCTGGGACGGGCTCGTTCGCACGGCGGGGAGGTCGAGTACCGGTACGCCGACGCGATGGACGAGGAGGCCGTGCTCGCGCTCGGCGAGCCGGCGTCGTTCGATGCGGTCGTCAGCAACATGGCGATCATGGACATGGAGTCCATCGAGCCGATGGTGGCCGCGTCCTCGCGGCTCCTGAAGGCGACCGGCCGCTTCGTCTTCTCGACGCTGCATCCGGCGTTCAACTCGGGCGATGTGCGGCGGACGGTCGAGCTCGGTCTTGAAGGCGGCGTCACCGAAGTTTACTCGGTCAAGGTGTCGTCCTACGCGCAATCGTTCAGCAGCAAGGGCGTCGCAATCCCCGGCCAGCCCGTCGAGCAGTGGTACTTCCACCGGCCGCTCTGGATGATCCTGAAACCGTTCTTCGAGCACGGGTTCGCGCTCGACGGGCTCGAGGAACCGCTCCTCGACCCTGGGGAGGGGAAGCCCGGAACACCGAGCTATGTGTATACGCAACTGCCAGGTGTTCTTGTCGCCAGGATGCGACGCACCATCTTAGGTGAACTGGAATAGTGCACCGGTTGGGTCTCCACCGGCCGTGAAGGGCGCTCTTCCAACCAAGCGCAGAACCGGTACTTGCGCCCCGGCGCATGCAGCCGGGCGCAAAGAGTCTCCGTGCCTAGTGGCCGTGCTGCTCAGCCTCAGTTGACCTTGTCTAGAGGTTCTAGCCGTGGCCGCAACTTGCCCTCTGGCACGCCGACCAAGAGTTCTTCCCGCAGCCGCCTCTGCGTCGCCACGCCTCGGTCGTCTAGCGGACCCAGCGCGCCCGTCGCTTCCAACCCGGCTCTCCCGAGGAATAGAGCCAAGGGAGACACGGTCTGGATCGGCACGCCGTCGATCGTCGTCGCCGGGTACGTGAAGATGTCGTCCGGAGAGTGGATCCGCATCGGTCCGTTCTCGCCGGGGGCGACGAACGAGATATCGCCGGGGATGAGTTCGTCATAAGGACCGATCTCGACATGCAGATCGCCGTAACCCGTCTCGTAGACCATCGCAAGGCCGGGGAGCACTTCGTGCTTGACCTCAAGCCTCGGGAAACCTAGCTCAGCGAGTTGCCCTTCCCGAAGAGGAACGGTGTCGCGGTAGGTGGTCATATCGACGTCATAGTGATCGCGCGTCATGGTCCCGTTGAGGAGAGCGTCCTCGGCGATGCCGCCGATGATGAACACCTTCGGCTCCAAGGCGAACAGTGCCTTAAGCAGAGGGAGGTAACGAGCGGGGTCCACGAGCTCCGTAATACGGCAGAACCTTCTTGCCCGCAACCTCTGCACACCCCGTGTCCGAGGTGGATGGTGAACGGATCGGGCTTAGAATCGCGCGAAGAGGTCTCGTGTTCGGGATGTGCCGAACCGGCACTTGCGCCCCGGCGCGTGAGGGCCGCCCGCGCGACATGGCTGGACGGGCCATCCATCTCTGACGTCACCTGCGAAGTGACCTACTTCACTACCCGGTACAGGTGCCAGCGGTCGGGGACGCCCTTCAACTCGCTTGCTCGTTCAAGCATGTGGCGAGCTTACGCCGCGGCATGATCCTTGCCGAAACCGACGGCGTATCCCCTGGGTCGGTCCCGCGTTGCCCCCGGCAAGAATTGCGAATCGGTCGGTCTGGGGGATTCACCTTGTCGGTGCCCTTTCCCTCGTCGCCGCCCAAGAACGTTCCAACGATCGGGGCCCTTCAGCTCGGTGCTCGGGGGGGCAGTCCTCGTCACCGAGGTGATAGTGAACGGATCCGATGACGAGTCGCAGGCGAAGGGGTCGAATCGCCCAGCGTAGGCGCTCCCACCCGCAGGGTCGCCATAACGTCCACGCGCCCCGGCGCGCGCTGGCCGCCGGGTGATGCGTGGGCCGGGTGGCCCGGCGTCGGCTGCTAGCCCCGATGCGCGACCCAGTCAGTCGCCAAGCAACATCGCCGCAATCCGCCGGGCGATCGGCGGTGCGAAGTGGCCTGCATATCGCGCCTGAAGGTCGCTTTGACGCCAATCGTCACCGCTCACGGTTCGGCGGCAGGAGTCCGAACCACAGGAGCAATCCATCTTCCAGTTGGGAACCATCGTGTACGAGGTGTAGTCGCTCACAACCTCCTCACCGTCGGCGATATCGCGACGAGCCGCGAGATCAAGAGGCGCGGCGAGCCATACGTTCGGATCGCACGAGTGGTTGCCGCAGATACCCGGCCAGTTCGAAGGCGCGATCCGGAGGTTCACGTCTTCGTCAAGCACGATGCCGTCGTAGCGATTGCCCGCAGCGATCCGCTCACGAACCTCGGCATCACTCATCGTGTCGCCGCCGAGTCGCATCACGACCTCTCCCGTCCTGATCCCTCGGGAGGCGACGAGCCCAAGGCCGTGGATAGCGGATGGACGCACGACGAGACGGGCATCGAGCCACGATTCAGAGGGCACGTCCACGCTGCGGACGGTATCAGCCAAGCCGCTGCGGTCGCTTCCGGCGAGAGAGACACTCAGGTCCTTGTCAGATGGGCGCGCCGGCACCTGTGGTCCGAAGGGCAAAACTTGTCACGCGCCCCGGCGCAGGTGGCCGCGCGCGCCGGGGTGGTCAGGGCGATCGGGCCATCTGCAGCTCGATGGATCTTGCCGAAGTGCCGGTTCGCCATCAGCCGAGTCTAAGAGCCAGGATCGCAGCGAAACACCGTCACGATTCACGCTCGGACGTGCTCGACGAGTTCCTCCAGCGGCTGACACCGAAAGGACCAGAAGTGTTCTTCTCGGCTTGTTGGCGATGAGCGACCGGCACTCCGTCCCGAAATTGTGCTCCTAGGGACGGTATCCACGGCGGGGTCGTTCGTCGACGATACGTGTAACGCCTAACGGCCACGCGCCCTGGCGCGTACTGTCGCCCTCCAGCATCACTGTGCGTCAGTGTCCGGCCAAGCGCCGGAGGTCGCTGAGCGATGCCGCCATGAGCGGCAGGGCGGCGTATCTGATCCCATCTCCGAGATCGGAGACGCTGGATGCGGCCAGGAGCCAACGATGTCGCTCGGAAGAGGACGCTCCGATTGCGGATCCTGATCAAGTGGCTGTGTTCGCTTTCGTGAGCGATCGCACTACCTACAACAGACCACTAGGAACCCGAGACCGCGATCAACCGCGTAACCTCCTGCAGCGTCACACCGTTTCGATCGATGTGCGCTCGCACGTTCGAGGCGAGCTCGTCCCACCCACGCGCGGCCGCGATCAACTCCGCCGTCCGGCCGAAAGCCTCGTAAGCCATGCCGAGGAAGTAGGCGCGCGACGGCTTGCCGCCACCGAGGTCGATACTGATCGTGCGCTCACCGGGGAGACGGAAGAACGCGAGCGCGGACGCGAACCCCGGGTGCGCGCCGATGTCGGAGAGGGTCTTGTGCAGCGGGGAGTCGTACCCATACCTCTTGAGGAGCGACTGCATCTTCGGCTGCTTCGGCATCGAAACCCCGGCCTCGGCGGCCCGTCGCTGGACCTCCTTCTCCATTTCCTTCAGGTCTTCCAGCATCGGCGCTCGCGCCTCGTCGTGACCCGACCAGTTCGCGAAGATGCCCCGCACATCCCGGACCTCGCTGAGCGTCCAGCGGTAAGCGCGGATCTGCCGGCCATCCTCCGGGTCAACCAGCCACCGAACGAGGCAGTACGTCTCGACGAGGAAGCGAACTTGGGTGAGAACGGTGGGCGCGACCTGCTGCGAGAGGAAGGAGGCCACGACGTCGAAGGCACCGGCCGCGTCCATCCACAGGTACCGAAGTTGCAGCTCCCAGTTCAGGGGGAACGGGTAGGACCACTCATCCTGCCGCGTCGCTCGGTCGGGAGAGGACCGCGGATCGCAGAGAACCAGCAGCTCCCTCGAGGCGAGCGCCAACTGGGCCAAGATGTCTTCGGCTGACGTGGGCTCGCTCACGGTCACACGGTACGTGTCGTCGGCGACAGTATCGCCGGTCGCCGGAGCCGAACGGGTGGGGGTGGGTGCGGAAGAATCGGCCGGCCAGTACCTGGAACCGCGTGTCGCCAACACGCGTGCGCGAGGAGGTTTGACCCCTACTTTTTGGGAATCGGCGGAGATCCGACCCGCGCTCCCCAGAGCACCAGTCCCGACTCTGTTCAAAGTCGGGCTCCGGCAGCGACGGCGAGGGCCCGATTCCGGCGTTTAGGTTCCAATTCCCCGGGTCCGGTGGTCGGTACGCGTCGGTGGCCGCCATCGCTCCGGTCTCTCGGATCTAGGAAGTCGCCCCGGTTGCGCGCCGATGCGTGTCGGCCTGCTCGAGGTGGTAACCGAGGATCTGGGCGAGTTCTGGCGGCTTATCGGGCGACTCGCGCTCAAGCCATTCGGCGAACCGTTCGTGCAGACGAGCACGATCTTCGCGGGTCATGCTCTGATACGCAGCGAGCCGGATCAGCGTGTGACAGAACCGGAATCTGTTCGTGCCGGCGCGCTCGATCCAGCGCTTGCGCTCCAGCGTATCCAGGTGGCGCTCGACGAACGGACGCGCGTCGTCGGGAAGAAGCGCGCACACCGCGTTCCGCTCCATGTCCATACCCGCGATCGATGCGCAGCGGAGGACGTCGCGCTCGCCGGGTCCGAGACGGTCGAGCCGCATCGTGAGCAACCCCCGTAGGGAACCCGGCACCGCGTCGGTGGTGTCGTCGTCGAGCGCGGCGAGCAACTGCTCCGCGAACAGCGGGTTTCCTTGCGAGACCTCGATGATCCGGCGCAGCGCATCCGGGGCGATGGACCCCGCTCGCTCGACGATAAGGTTCTCGAGATCACTCGAGGACATCGGACCGACCTGCAGCCCGTCCTGTCGATCCCACTCGGGTCGGCGCTCGAGCAGGTCGGGGCGTGCGAGACACAACAGGAAGATCCGACCGGCTGCCTCGCGCTCGAGATGATCGACGAGATCGAGGAACGTCGGTTCGGCCCAATGAAGATCCTCGAAGACGACGATGACCGGGCGTTCGGAGGCGAGAGCCTCGAACAGACGACGCATGGCCGGAAACAGCGCAACGGCGCTTACCGGTTCGGCTTGTAACCCCATCGCCCCGGCGATCTCGCTGAGGGCCCTCTGTTCGGGATCATCTCCACCGAGCAGGTCATGAAGCGCCCGCCACCCGCGCAAGCCTGCCGCTTCGACGACCGCTTCGCGCAGCGGAAAGAACATGCCTTCGCCGTACGCCGGACATCGCTGTGTGATGACGTCGGCATCCGCGCCGATCGAGGCCACGAGCTCCCATGCGAGACGGGACTTGCCGATCCCCGCTTCGCCCAAGACCGTCATCCGCACGACCGAGCCCGAACGGACCGCGCGCCGAAACGCGGAACGCATCCGCGTGAGCTCGTTCTGGCGGCCGAACATCGGTGCACCAACAGCACGCGGGAGGGCTGCAGCGCCTGCGACGAGTTCGAGGACGCGCCACGCCGTTGCCTGCGCTCCGTCGCTCGTGAGGCGTTCGACCGGTTTGAGGATCACCGTTCCCCGAAGCAGGCGCGCCGCGGCCGGTCCGACGATCACCTCTCCGTCGTCGGCCGCCTGCTGCAACCGCCCGGCCGCCGCCAGGACCGTTCCCGTGACCACGTCGTGGACGGCCGCTCCGGGACCTGCCACGACGATGTCGCCGGTTTCGATGCCGGCGCGCACGCGGTTCCGGACGCCCTCCACGCGCGACGGATCGTCGTCCAGCGCGTGGACAGCCGTGAGCGCCTCCAGCGCGGCGCGCACCGCTCGCAACGCGTCGTCTTCGTGCGCGAGCGGGAACCCGAAGAACGCCATCAACATGTCCCCGAACAATCGCTCCACGCGCGCGCCGTGACGCTCGAGCACGTCGGCGGTGACGCGCGCTGCGTGCGCCCCGAGGCGGCCGACCGCTTCCGGATCTACCGTCGGCTCCGCCGCCGGGGCCAGATCGATCGCGACGACCGTGACGGTCCGGCGTTCTCGCGGAAGCCACGATGAGGGCGCCGCGTCGGAGCGTTCCGCGGCAAGAGATGTTGGCTGCAGCTCGAGTGCGGGATCCTGCCGAAGGATCGCGGCCTCGAGCTCACGGAGCGCCGGTCCTGGTTCGAGCCCCATCTCCTCGATGAGCAGCGAGCGTGCTCTGCGGTAAGTCTCGAGTGCGTCCGCCTGCCGTCCGGCCCGGTAGAGCGCCAGCATCAGGAAGCCGCGCAGGCGCTCACGGAACGGGTGCGCAGCGATGACCTCTTCCAGCTCAGCGACGGATCCGACGCCCCGTCCGAGAGCCAGGTCCGCTTCGAAGCGGTCCTCGATCGCAACGATCCTCAGCTCGTCCAGCGCCGCGATGGCTGGCTGTGCGAACGGTTCGTAAGTGAAGTCCGCGAGCGCGGGACCGCGCCACATGCGGAGCGCAGCGGACAGCTTCGCCGAGCGCGCCTCGGGCATGGCATCGTGCGCCTCGTCGAGAAGCCGTTTGAACCGGTTCGCATCGATGGATTCCGGGTCGAT
>JBGPKY010000096.1:0-9501 GCA_041486205.1 Actinomycetota bacterium | reverse complement strand
CTCGGCCGTCCGCGAGGGCAAGGAGGTCCCGCCCGACTACGACTCGATGTTCGCGAAGTTGATCGTTTCGGGCGAGGATCGCGAGCGAGCGAGACGCCGGATGCTCCGCGCACTCGGGGAGTTCCGTGTAGAGGGAGTGCCGACCACGATCCCTCTCCACCAGTGGATCCTGGAGAGCCAGGATTACCGCAAGGCGACCCACACCACCGCATGGCTGGAAAGCGCGCTCCGCGGGGTGAGCCTCCCGGGCGCCGAGCCGGCCGCGCCCGCCGTGCCCGAACCGAAACAGCCGCTCCCGGCTGAGCTGCTCGTAGAGGTCGACGGCCGCCGCGTCCCGATCCGGATCTTCGACCACCGCGCCGAAACTCCGCCGAAGCCGCCGGCCTCGCACGCCGGTCACGGCGGCGAACACGTGCACAGCGTCATCGCCGCACCGATGCAAGGGACGATCCTTCGCGTGCTCGTCGAGAAGGGCCAGGAGATCCGGGCCGGCGACATCGTATGCATCCTCGAGGCCATGAAGATGGAGAACGCGATCCCGGCTACGCGAGAGGGAGTCGTCTCTCAACTCCCGGTCAAGCAGGGTCAGGTCGTGCAGGCGGGCCAGACGCTCGCCGTCATCGACTGAGCGATGCGACGAGCCTCTCGCCCACAGGCGAGAGGGCCGGCGTCTGAGCCCGGTCGTGCGGCGGCTCGATGGGTACCCACAGCGAGAAGACTGATCCTTCGGACGTCGAACGATCGAGCCAGAGCTTCGCGCCGATCGTCTCGGCCATCTTGCGGCAGATATACAAGCCAAGGCCGGTCCCGCCTACGCTCCTCGTTATCGACTGGTCGACCTGGAAGAAACGGTCGAAAACCTTGTCGTGAGAAGCCGGCGGGATGCCGGGGCCCTCGTCCTCAACCGAGATCACGATGCCGTTCCCCGTAGCCACCCCGCGAACCGTGACACGCGTATCGGGCCCCGAGTACTTCAAGGCGTTCTCGACGAGGTTCGAAAGGATCTGATGCAGCTTCGCCTCGTCGGTCTCGACGAGCCCGACACTCGGATCGAACCGGAGATCGAACGCATGACCGTGCGCGCGGGAGCGGAGCTCGTCGACAACGCCTTTGGTGAGCGGTCCCACGGCAACGAGTGAGAGGGTCAGCGGCTCGACGTGGGACTCAAGCCGGGCGACGATCAGAAGCTGCTCGATCAACCGCCTCAGTCGGTCGCTCTGCCGATCGGCCGCTTCCAGGAAGGAACGTCTCTGCTCCTCCCCTAGATCCTCCGCGAGCTGAAGCATGGTCTTGATGTACCCCTGGATGGAGGTGAGCGGCGTTCGGAGCTCGTGGGAGACGACGGCGACGAAATCGTCCTTCAGCCGGTTCAACTCGGTCATGTGAGCGAGCGACTCCTCGAGTTGCGCAAGGAGCCGCGTGTTGTCGAGCGAGACGCTCGCGCCCCAGTAGACGGCCACGACCGGAACGCCGAGGAGCGGAACCAGCCAGAGGCTGCGCTCGGCGGCGATGATGACTATCGGGGACAGCGAAAGCAGCGCCGCCGCGGTCCACGCCTGGAACACCAAGTCGCGGACCAGATAGCGAAGCACCGGCGATCCTTGCGCGAGGCCGACTGCTACGCCGGCCAGCACATCGTTCAAGAGGAAGAAGGTCACGCCGCCGGCGACGACCGCGCCGACGTGCTCCGCGGACAGACTTCCGATACCCCCTAGGGAGTGGTACACGCCGCCGGCGAAGGCGATGGCGATGGCGTACTGCGCGGCGTTGAAGAGCGACTTCCAGACGGGCTTCCTGTGAAGGAGGTCGCCCGCCAGTGAAGCCGCCATGAGCGATACGACACCGGCGACCGTGCCGTAGCCGAGCATCATCGCGAACGCGAAGGTCGTGGAGGTGGTTATCTCCTCCGCTTCCTGGCGGCGGGGAACGGCGATTGGGAACATCTCGCCGATCACGACGAAGACGAAGAACACCCAGAACCCGCCGGCGCCCGCCGGACCCGTGCGAACTGAGATCGTCCCGCCGGTCGCGACGAGGCCGGCCAGCACCGCCAACCCGACGATGGACACGACGGCCACGTAGGCCTTGACCGGCCTCAGCCTGCTGACGTTCATCTCTGTCGTTTGTCGGCCCGATGGGCGGCCGGATGAAGCGCCGGGAACGGTCTAGCCCCGGCGTCGTTCCGGGGCTCGTGCCGTCTCAAGCGACGCTCAGTGCCACTTCCGCCCGGCGCCGAGCGCCAGCACGAGAGCCACGAGCGTGGCCAGCGAGTACCCGAGCCGGTGAAGACGTTCCCTCAACATAGGGTCAAACGTAGTCACGACCCGAAGTTCTCAACATCCACCGCTCGGGGTATTCCGGTGGGTCTGCTCAGGTGAGCCCGTCGGACGAAGACGGGCTAGGTAGTTCGGCCGGGACTCAGGCAGCGCTCGAGCCCGCCGATAGTTGGAACGAAGCTTCCCTCCCGAGGACGGAGCCAAATGCTGCTGCTCGCATTCGTGGGTCTGGCCGTGGTGACGGTCCCCCTCTTCCGAGGCCGCCTCGCGGCCCTGGCCGAGATCCGCTTCCGCAGCGGATGGCTACTCGCGGTCTCGATCGGCATCCAGGTCCTCATCATCTCGGTCGCGCCGGGACCGCGGACGCCGCTCCGCGAGGTCGCATACGTCGGGTCCTACGTCGTCGCGACCGCGTTCCTCTGGGTGAATCGCCGCGTTTCCGGGCTGTGGCTCGTGGGCGTCGGCGCGGCGCTGAACCTGTTGGTGATCGCCGTGAACGGCGGCGTGATGCCGGCCGCGGCTCACGCGCTGGTCCGGGCCGGTCTCCCGGTCGCTCTTCCGCGTTTCTTCACGAACTCGATCCTCGTAGCGAACCCACGGCTCGCGTTCCTCGGGGACATCTTCGCCATCCCGGCGTCGTGGCCGTTATCGAACGTCTTCAGTGCTGGCGACGTCTGCATAGCCCTCGGCGCGGCTCTCACGATCCACCGCGCCACAGGATCGCAGCTCACGCCCTCCGCAGCGGGGCAGTTCTCGCAGACCCTGCGGCAGCCGAGCTTCCGGCGGCTATGGATGGCTCAAGGCGTGTCGAACCTCGGCGATTGGGTGTACGCGCTCGCGGTGGCGGCGACCCTCTCGACTCGCGCCGGCGGGGCGGATCTCGCTCGGACGCTGTCCGTCCTGCTCGTGTGCCAGGTCGCGCCAGCGGCGGCCGTCGGGGCGTTCGTCTCCGGCCCGCTCGCCGACCGGCACTCTCGCCGGCGCCTGATGATCCTGGCCGACGTCGCGCGCGCGACCGCCGTCGTCACGCTGCTGCTCACACCTGAACCCTCGCCGGCGCACTTCTACGTCGTCGCCGGCTGTCTAGGTCTGTTCGGCGCGGTCTTCCAACCGAGTTTGTACGCCTCGATCCCGAACGTCGTCGACGGCGAGCGATTGGTTGCCGCGAACGCGCTGGTCGGGGCGACGTATCACATCGCTGTCATGGTAGGGCCGGCGCTCGGAGCATTCCTCGTCTCGTCGATCGGCTCGCGGTCGGTGTTCGGGCTCAATGCGGTGTCGTTCATCGTCTCTGCTTTGCTGATCATGCGCTCGAGGATCCCGGCCACCGAGCGCAAGGGCGAAACGACCTCCCCACGGCGCGACCTAGTAGATGGTCTGCGGTACGTGGTTACGACCCCGCTCGTGCGCGGCGTGCTGCTGGTGATGGGCGTCGTTCTGATGGCGGCCGCCACGAAGACGCCGCTCGAAACACTCTTCGTTCGCGACGTCCTTACGCGGGGCGCTTCGTTCGCGACGCGGGCTCGTGTCCTCGCGATGGTGACCACGGCGTGGGGACTAGGCATGCTGCTCGGCTCGGTGGCCTCCCCCGCGCTCACGAGACGATGGCATCGCGAGCGACTCATAACGATCTCGGTCGCGATCGTGGGGCTCTGCGTCCTCGCCGTCTCGCGGACCACCGACTTCTCCGCGGTTCTCCTCGCCTGGATCGTCGCGGGCGCCGGCAACTCGATCGGCAACATCTCGTACGAGTCGCTCCTGCAGGAACGCACCCCCGACGCGCTCCGCGGGCGGGTGTTCGCGGCCACCGAGACGGTGTTGGACGGCTCTTACCTCGCCGGAGCCTTCCTTGCCGGCGTTCTGGGTTCGTATCTTCGCGTCTCGGGTGCGTTGGGGGTCTCTGGATCCATCCTGCTTGTGGCCGCGGCCCTCTCGCTCGTCGTGATCCCGGTTCCGTTGCGGCGCAAGTCTATTGGGTCAGCCGACGGACCGGTCCAGGAATCCTCCCACGGCTGACAGGTACGACTCGCTTTCCTCGACGAAGCCCATATGGCCGCTGTTCTCCAGGATGACGAGCTCGGATCTGGGGAGGTCACGCGCCATCGCGACGGAGGCTTCGATAGGGCACACGCGGTCGTGACGGCCGTTGATCACCAGCACGGGCTGTGGCACCTCGCCGAGTCGGTCCTCCAGCTCGACCCCCCCGTAGCCGCTCGCCTCGAAGTGCCGGAGCACGTCCACCGACAGGATCCCTGCGGAGCGCTCGACGAACACCGCGATCCTCGGGTCGAGCGGGTCGGCGAAGGAGAACGGCCATTGGTCCCTCATGATCTCCTCGAGCTGCTCGGCGGTCGTCGCCTCGGATTCGCGTTCGATCGAACGGGCGATCCGTTCTCGAAGCTCGGGCGGTTCCAGCCGCGCGAGGTGCTCCGCCGACGCTTCGAGGTACCGCACCGACGCGATCCCGGCCGACACGATCGTCGCTGCCGCCTGGCCCGGATAGTCGACGGCGTTCCTCAGCGCGACGAACGCTCCGAACGAATGGCCCAACACGGCGTACCTCTTCAGCCCGAGCGCTAGCGCAAGCATGATGACGTCCTGCGCCATCCGCTCGAGCGTCCACGTGTGCTCCGGCGCAGGGTCGGACCGCCCCTGCGCCCTCTGATCGACCAAGATCAGCCGATACCGCTCGCCGAACGGATCGAGGTGATCGGCGAACTCGTGGTGGTCGAGGCCCGGCCCACCGTGTAGCACGAACACCGGGAAGCCTTCACCGCGCTCGACGATCCACAGACGCGTGTCGTCGATCGCGACATGGCGCCCGGGACAGCTCACGCGCTGGGGCGCTCGGGCGGGACTCCCCAGGAGTCGCGACCGGTGACCCGGAAGCCGGCGTCGTGGATCTTGTACGCGCGGTTGACCGAGATGAGCAGCGCCGTCATCGTTTCCGCGATCCGCGCCGTCGTGAGGTCTCCGGCGTCGACCCATCGAAGGTTCGGGATGAGCGCGATCAGCTCGCCAACCGTGGCCTTCGCCGCGGGGTCCTTGCCGCACACCAGCACGTCGCTCTCCATGGGGCGCTCCAGATCCTGGAGTTGCTCCCCGGAGATCGTGTGGAACGCGGCCACCATGTTCGCCTTCGGGAGGATCGCTTTCGCCTGCTCGGCCGCCGAACCGTGCCATGGCCTGACGACCTGCCAGGCCTTCCCGCCCACCGCCGTCGCGAGCGGACTGGTGCAGTCGACGACGATCTTGCCGTCAGCCACGTGGTCCTTGATCACGCGGTAGATGTCCATCTGCCCCGCGAACGGGACCGTGACGAACACGACGTCGCCCCGCTCGGAAGCTTTCTCGTTCGTCGTGCCATCCACCTGGGCGCCGGCGCCCAGGATCTCCACGGCCTTAGCCGCGACCGTCTGGCCCTTCTCCTCCGATCGCGAACCGATGATCAGGTGCTGCCCCGCCTTGGCGAGACGAAGGGTGAGTCCGAACCCTTCCTCTCCCGTTCCGCCGATCACTGTGATGTCCATGGCGCGCAGGATATCGAAACGGATAGCGTTGCCCACCGTGCCGAACGTCCTGACCTGGGTGGTCGAGTTGGCCGTGGGAGTCGGCTGCCTCGGCGCCGCTGCGAGCGCCTGGCGCCGCGGCGGTGCAAGCTGGATCGCAGCGCTGCTCGCGGTTGCCGGCATCGCCGCGGTCGGGCACGTCGCGTTCGTCGCGATCGGCTAGCGACGCGGGCGGTATTCCCCGAAGACGCCGCGGAGAACGTCGGAGACCTCCCCCAGCGTCGCCCGGGCCCGCAGAGCCTCCTTCATCGGAGGAAGCAGGTTGCCCGTCCCGCGTGCGGAGGCCTCGACGGCGGCGAGCGCACGCTGGACGGCAGGCCGGTCTCTGGACTCGCGTAGCGTCGCGACGCGTTCGATCTGCCGCGCGACCTCTTCCTCCCCGATCCGCTGGATCTCCACCGGGCGCTCCTCCGGATCCTGGAACAGGTTGACGCCGACCACCATCCGCTCGCCGGACTCGACCCCTCGCTGGATGCGGAACGCCGCCTCGTGGATCTCGTCCTGCACGTACCCGGCCTCGATCGCGGCGACCGCACCGCCCATCCCGTCGATCTTCTCTAGGTACTGCTCGGCGCGGCGTTCGATCTCGTTGGTGAGCGACTCGACGTAGTACGAACCGGCCAATGGGTCGATCGTGTCGGCCACGCCCGTTTCGTAGCCGAGAAGCTGTTGGGTCCGAAGCGCGATCTTCACCGCGTGCTCGGTCGGGAGGGCGAGCGCCTCGTCGTAGGAGTTCGTGTGCAGCGACTGGGTGCCGCCCAGCACCGCCGCGAGCGCCTCGTAGGCCGTTCGCACGATGTTGTTCTCGGGCTGCTGCGCGGTGAGCGTGGCGCCACCGGTCTGCGTGTGGAACCGCAACATCAGGCTCTTAGGGTCCTTCGCGCCGAAGCGCTCGGTCACGATCCTCGCCCACATCCGCCGTGCGGCGCGGAACTTCGCCACCTCCTCGAAGAAGTTCATGTGACACGCGAAGAAGAACGAAAGCCGCGGCGCGAAGTCGTCGACCGACAGACCGGCATCCAGCGCGGCCTGCACGTACGCGATGCCATCGGCCAGCGTGAACGCGACCTCCTGCACCGCGGTCGCACCGGCTTCACGCATGTGATAGCCGCTGATCGAGATGGTGTTCCACTGCGGGAACCGCTCGCCGCAGTACGCGAAGAGATCGGTGATGATACGCATCGAAGGCTTGGGCGGATAGATGTACGTCCCGCGCGCTGCATATTCCTTGAGGATGTCGTTCTGGACCGTGCCGCTGATCTTCGACGCGTCGATGCCCTGCTCCTCGGCGACCAGCTCATAGAACAGCAGCAAGATGGCCGCGGTCGCGTTGATCGTCATCGAGGTCGACACCTCGTCCAGCGGGATGCCGTCGAACAGCCGCTTCATGTCCTCGACCGAGTCGATCGCGACTCCGGTCTTGCCCACTTCGCCCTCGGCGCGCGGGTGGTCGGAGTCGTAGCCCATCTGTGTCGGCAGGTCGAAGGCGACGCTTAGTCCCGTCTGGCCATGATCGAGAAGGAATCGGAACCGTTCGTTCGTCTCGTCGGCGGTCGCCATCCCCGAGTACTGGCGCATCGTCCACAGCCGACCGCGATACATGGAAGGGTAGATACCGCGAGTGAACGGCGGTTGGCCCGGGAACCCGAGGTCGCGCGCGGGGTCGAACCCCTCGAGGTCCTCCGGCCCGTAGATCGGGCGAACCTCGATGCCCGAGTCGGTCTCTCGTCGGTCCGTTGCCATGCGGATAAGGGTAGCGGGTTAGCATCCGCGGATGGACATCGTGAACCCGCAGGTCGAGGAGTACATGCGCGGGCTTCTCGCCCGCCACGACGAGCCGGTGCTGCTCGAGATGGAAGCCGAAGCCGGAGCGAAAGGCTTCCCGATCATCGGCCGGCTCGTCGGCGCGACGGTGGAGATCCTGGCTCGCTCTATCGCCGCGAAGCGCGTGTTCGAGCTGGGCTCGGGCTACGGCTACTCGGCGTACTGGTTCTCTCGCGCGGTCGGAGACGTCGGCGAGGTCCACTGCACCGACGGCGACCCCGCGAACGAACCGAAGGCGCTCGCATACCTGACGCGCGCCGGGCTGGCGGGGCCCATCCGCTGGCACGTGGGCGACGCTGTGACGAACCTGAACGCGACCGAGGGCGAGTTCGACGTCGTCTACAACGATATCGACAAGGAGGGCTACCCGGACGCGTGGCGAGCCGCGAGCGAGCGCGTCCGCGTGGGCGGCCTCTACATCTGCGACAACGTGCTCTGGTACGGCCGGGTCACCGGCGCCGACGTCGAGAACGACTGGGACCGCAAGACGACCGACGCCATCCTGGAGCACAACGCCGAGATAGCAGCCGACGACCGCTACCTCTCGACGATCGTTCCCACCCGCGACGGGGTGATGGTGGCCCTCCGGGTCAGATGACGTCGAACGCCAACCCCGGGTGGAGCCCCGCGCTCCGGAAAGCGGGCTCGATCCTGCTCTTCTTCGGCCTGTTTCGGCCCCGGCCGGCCGACGGATTGACACTCCTTCGAACGGTATTCCTCGCGTTCATAGCCGCGCTCCTCCTGTACCTGTACGTCCTTTCCTTCATCGTGGCCGAAGCAACGAAACCCGCGAGCGCCCCCGGATGGGTATTCGCGGTCATCGCTATCGAAGGCATGCTTTCCTTGGCGGTCGGCGATCGACTCCGCAGGCGGGCATTGCGAACAACGTCTCTCACGAGACTGGCCTCCTCGTACGCAACGCGGATGTACATCGGACTCGCATCCGCAGAAACGCCGGCGCTCCTCGGCTTCGCCTTCAGCTTCATAACGCGATCGATCTGGACCTACGCAGTGGGGATGGCGATCGGCCTTGTCGGTCTGGGTCTCGCTGCTCCGACTTCGGTCGACATCGGGCGACAACAGCAGAAGATCGCAGCCGAGGGATCGCCCCTATCGCTGCTCGAGGCGCTCCTTGCCCCTCCGTCCGGCCGCCGCTGGCGCCGGTAGATGTGCGAGCCCTCAGAGAAAGTGGATATCCGCGGTCACAGCTGACCGGGGTTCGGGTCGGTGCTCTCCGCGCTGGAGTAGACTCCGCCCGGCCGTGGGCCGCAAGGGCCAACGAGAGCCCGCTCGGCCGCGCTAGTCTTGAGAGGAAGCAGCGTGGCGAAGAAGAGATCCGACTTCGGGACCCTCTACAAGGGGAGTCCGGGACAGTGGTCCTGGATGGCCCATCGGATCACGGGCATCGCGGTCATCCTGTTCCTCTTCGCGCACGTGATCGACACCGCAGTGATCGGTTGGGGGCCGCACGCGTACGACCGCGTCGTCGCCGTCTACGAGAACTGGGTCGTCCGACTTCTGGAGCTAGGCCTGGTTACCGCGGTTATGTATCACGCGATCAACGGCATCAAGATCATGATCTTCGACTTCTGGCCGAACTCGACGCGACGCTTCAAGGAGCTGTCCCTCGCTTCGACCGGACTGTTCGTCCTCAGCATGATCCCGATCACCTACATCATGGGCAAGGACATCCTCGACCTGGCGTTCCGCTGGCACCTGTGATGGCCGCCTCCACAGAGACCCGCCCGAGCTCCGACCAGCCCGCGCCGAAGGGGCCTCCGGCCTATCGCGGCCAGCGCGAGCGGCCCGTCGGCGGCTGGGAGCTTTGGACG
>JBGPKY010000095.1:0-9511 GCA_041486205.1 Actinomycetota bacterium | reverse complement strand
CTCGGCCCGAACGTCGAGGGGTTCGTGAACTACGTCGACAAGGTCGCGCCGTACGGCACGACGCCGCCGCCGGATCCCGTCCCCGGGGTCATAAGCGTGATGTCGCAGAGCGGAACGGTCGCCTGGGCGATGAACCAGCTTGCTTCCGACCGCGGCGCGGGGCTGCGCATCATCCTGGGCGTCGGTAACGAGGCCGTCGTTGGGCTCGGCGATATGTTCGAGTGGGCGGCGGCCGATCCGCACACGAAGGTCGTGACCAGCTACGTCGAGACGATGCGAGACATCGAGGGGATCGGCCGCGGGCTCGCCGCTCTTCGGAAGGCGAAGAAGCCCGTTCTGATCTGCGCGCCCCAAGGCCGTAGCGAAGCGGCGCGCCGCTCGATCGTCGCACACACGGGCGCGCTCGCCGGGAACACCGCGATGCGCGACGCCTGGCTGCGAGGACTCGGTGTGGTGCTCGTTGCGGACCCCGTCGAGATGTTCGAGGCGGCCGTGTTGCTCTCGTACCATCGCAAGCTCCGGACGAACGGCGTGGCGGCGGCTCTGCAATCGGGTGGCGCGTGCACCCTCTTCGCGGAGGCGGCAGGGGCTGCAGGGCTCGAACTTCCCGGGTTCGCGTCGGCGACGAAGCGCAGGTTGAAGAAGGCACTGCCGCATTTCGCTTCGCAGAACAATCCGCTCGACGTGACTGGGCAAGCCGCTGTCGAGACGGACATGTACGTCGGTGCCGTCGAGGCGCTCGCCTCCGATCCGAACATCGGGCTCGTCGCCTTCGATGCCTTCCCGCCGCGACTGGAGGGCGAAGGGGTGTGGGCCGAGCCGATCATGAAGCGGGTGCGCGAGCTCCAGAAGGAAACCGGTGTCGTGTTCGCCTCGGTCGCGATGAGCGCCCTGTCGTACACGAAGGCCGCGAAGGGCTTCGTCGAGGACGCGGGCATCCCGTTCTTGCAAGGTCACCATGCGGCGACGGGTGCGATCCGCGCGCTGGTTGAGCTGCAGACGACGAACGCTCGAGCCGTGAAGTCGATCGCGCCCCACGAGAGCCGTGCGAAGGCGCTGCGGTTGCTGCGCGGCTTGCGCGGCCCCCTCGACGAAGCGCAGGGCGCGAAGCTGCTCGAGCTCTACGGCGTGAAACGCCCGAGCGAGAGAACCGTTGCCACACCGACCGCAGCCGGGGATGCGGCTCGCGACATCGGGTTCCCGGTCGCGGTGAAGGCGCTCGCGCCGGAGATCCCACACAAGGCCAAGCTCGGCGGGGTACGGCTCGGGCTCACTAGGAGGGTCGACGTTGAGGTCGCGGCAGCGGAAGTGTTGCAGGCGGCGAAGCGGGCCGGCGCGCGGAGGCCACAGGTTCTGGTGCAGCAGATGGTCTCCGGTGCCGAAGTCCTTGTCGGCGCCGTCATCGACGAGCGCTTCGGCGCGGCGGTCACGATCCGCCCCGGCGGCGCGCTCGCCGAAGCCGGCGAGGCGACGTTCGTCGCGGCGCCGCTCGCCGCGAAGCAGGCGCTGCGCTTCGTTTCGGAGCAGGCGGCTCGCTGCGGCCTCGAACCCTCGCGGCACGACCTTCGGAGCGTAGCGAAAGCGATCGAAGCGGTCGCGCGCGCGGCGCACGACCTCCGGGGCCGGCTGTCCTCGCTGGAGGCGAACCCGCTGATAGTGACCTCAGACGCTGCGATCGCGGTCGACGCGCTCGCGGAAGCGCGACCTCCCGCGTGATCTTCGGACTCGGCGCAGCGCTCGGCTGGGGACTCGCGGACTTCGGCGCCGCCGTGGCCGGCCGAAAGCTCGGGAGTTTCGCCACCCTCCTTGTCGCTCAACTGTCGGGGCTGGTCACGCTCGTTCTATTCGCGGTCGCCTTCCTTCCTAACTGGAGCGGGGGCCTGGGCGACATCGGGCTGCTCGCTGCCAACGGCGTGTTGGCGGCCGGTGCCTACCTGCTGCTCTACCAGGGACTCGCTCTCGGCCCGGTCGCGCTCGTCTCCCCGATCGTGGCGGCATACGGCGTCGTGACGATCCCGCTCGCTCTCCTCTTGCTGCATGAGACGCTCGCCGGACTGGTAGCGCTCGGAGCTATCGTCACCGTCGTGGGGGTCGTCCTCACGTCTGCGGACCCTCGGACCGTCGGCTCGGGGAAGCGGATGCATCGCGACGGTGTCCCATTCGCGCTCGGCTCGTTGCTGATGTTCGGGGTCGCGACCTTCGTCCTCGGTGAGTCGTCGCAGCGGGTCGGTTGGTTGTGGGCTCTCGGCATCTCCCGGATCTCGACGTTCGTCGTCCTGCTGGCCCTCTGGGTCCTGCGGCGGCCCTCGATCCCGCGGGGTGGTGCGACTGCGGCGCTGCTCGCGGCGGCGGGCGTCGGGATCCTCGACGTTCTGGGCGGTGCCGCCTACGCTCGCGGCAGCGAAGTCGGGCTCGTGTCGATCGTCACGGCCGCCTCGGCGACTTTCCCGCTCATCTCGGTCGCGGCCGGTGTCGTCCTGTTGCGCGAGCGGCCGGCGATCAGCCAGGCGTTCGGCGTCGCCCTCGTTGTCCTTGGGCTGCTGCTCCTCGGCGCTGGTCGGTGAGGCGAGCGGCCGGCGCGTGCCGCGGCGCCGGGGAGTAAGGTGGGCCGATTCGACGCGTTGGGGAGGCTGGTGTGACGAAGGCACCTGACACGATCGGCGAGCTCATGACGAAGGCAGTCGTGACGGTCGCGCGCGACGACCCGGTGGGGGCGGCTCTCCGCGCCATGCTCGACCGGGACATCGGCTCCGTCGTCGTGACGGACGGCGAGTCGGCGGTCGGTATGTTCACCGAGCGGGACGTCTCGCGTCGGATCCTCGACGATCCGGGCCTCATCTACCGAGCGGTAGGCGACGTTATGTCCGCGCCGGTCGTGACGGCCTCGCCCGGCGATGAGATCGTCTTCGTCTTCGAACGGATGAACGCGAACGGCATCCGGCGCCTACCGGTGGTCGAGGGCGGCCACCTCGTGGGGATCGTTACCGAGCGCGACCTCCTTCGCTGGGTCGGGCAGGTCGCCAAGGAGTGAGCCGCGGATGAACGGCTCGTTCGAGACCGCCGTCGAGGCGGCCCGGGCGGCACACGCTCGGGGAGTGCCGCTCCGGTTGATCGGCGGCCAAGCGGTTCGGCTGCTGACGCCCGACTATCCGCCGCGCGTGCGGGGCGACCAGGACATGGACTTCGCCTCCGTCTCGACGGCGAAACGGCCGGTGATGGACTTCCTCGGCGAGCTCGGGTTCCTCGGGGACCGGAAGTTCAACCTCCTTCACGGCGACCGGCAGATGTACTTCACGACGGCCGACGGGCGAACCAGCGTGGACGTCATCATGGACAAGCTGAACATGTGCCACGTCCTCGAGTTCAAGGAGCGCATAGACCGTATGCCCTACACGCTCGACGTGACCGATCTCCTGTTGACCAAGCTTCAGGTTGTGCAGCAGAACGAGAAGGACGTGCACGACATGACCTACCTGCTCTCCGGGTTCGAGGTGAAGACGGGCGATGAGCCGGGGGCGGTCGGGCTCGGGCGTTTCGGAGCGATCGTTGCCAACGACTGGGGGTGGTGGCGAACGGCGACCGGCAACCTCGACCGGGTCATCGAGCTCTTGGGCGGAGAACTGCGGCGGTTGGTCCCGGCGGGAGCGGCCTACGATCCGGTCGAGCAGGCGCGCGCCCTCCGTGCCCACGCGGACGCCGTGCCGAAGGGCTTGAAGTGGAAGATCCGCGCTCGTGTCGGTGAGCGCGTGCAGTGGTACGAGCTTCCCGAAGAGGTCGGCCACTAGCGCGGGCCCGCGCCGTCAACCCCTCGGTGGCGGTAGAACTCGACCGAAGCGGGCGCGAGCGGCGTGTTCCCGAGGATCAGGTCCGCCGCCTTCTCGGCAACCATCATCACCGGGGCGTATATGTTGCCGTTGGTCACGTACGGCATCACCGAGGCATCGACCACGCGAAGCCCCTCGAGTCCGTGAACCTTCATGGTGGTCGGATCCACTACCGACAGCTCGTCGATCCCCATCTTGCATGTGCACGACGGGTGGAGAGCGGTCTCGCCGTCCCTCGCTACCCAGTCCAGGATCTGTTCGGGCGTTTCGACCTCCGCCCCGGGCTGCAGCTCACCGGCGTTGAACGGGTCGAAGGCTGGCTGACCCAAGATGGTTCGGGCGACTCGGATCGCCTCCACCCACTCTCGCCGGTCCTGGTCGGTCGAAAGGTAGTTGAATCTCATCGCGGGATGGACCCTCGGGTCGGGGGTCGTGATCTTCACCGAGCCGCGGGAGTCGGAGTACATCGGCCCGATGTGGACCTGATAGCCGTGGTCGCTCGCTGGCGCGGAGCCGTCGTAGCGGATCGCGATCGGCAAGAAGTGGAACATGAGGTTGGGGTAGGCGACTTCCTCGTTGCTGCGGACGAACCCTCCCGCCTCGAAGTGGTTCGTCGCCCCCGGGCCCTTCCGCAGGAAGAGCCACTGGAACCCGATCCACGGCCGGTACCGAAGTTTCATGTACGGGGCCACCGAGACCGGTTGCTTGCACGCGTACTGCACGTAGACCTCGAGATGGTCTTGGAGGTTCTCTCCGACGCCGGGAAGGTCCTGCACCACGTGGATGCCCAGAGCGTTCAGGAAGTCGGCGTTGCCTACCCCGGACACCTGCAGCGTCTGTGGGGAGTTGATGGCCCCTCCGCAGAGGATCACCTCCCCAGCTCGGGCTTCGACGGCCGCATCCTTCCCGTGCCCGTACTCCACGCCGACAGCCCTGTTCCCCTCGAACAGGATCCTGGTGACGAACGCGCGAGTCCGGACCTCCAGGTTCGGGCGCCCCATCACGGGGTGTAGGTACGCGCGGGCCGCCGACAGGCGCCGGCCGCGGTGCACGTTGCGGTCGAACGGCGCGAACCCCTCCTGCCGGTAGCCGTTGACGTCGTCGGTGAGCCGGTAGCCCGCCTGCTGCACGGCCTCGAAGAAGGCTCCGAACAGCGGGCTGCTGGCCGGGCCTCGCTCCAGCACGAGCGGTCCGGCGTGGCCGCGGAACTGGTCGTCCCTCTCCGCGGCGAGGCAGGTCTCCATCCGCTTGAAGTAGGGCAGGCAATGGGCGAAGTCCCAGGTCTCCATGCCCGCATCGGCCGCCCACCGTTCGTAGTCCATCGGGTTGCCCCGCTGGAAGATCATCCCGTTGATGCTGCTCGAACCGCCCAGGACCTTGCCTCGGGCGTGGTAGATACGACGGCCGCCCATGAACGGCTCGGGCTCGGATTCGTACTTCCAGTCGTAGAAGCGGCTCCCGATCGGGAACGTGAGGGCTGCCGGCATGTGGATGAACACGTCCCACGGGTAGTCGGACCGCCCGGCTTCGAGCACGAGCACATGGTTCGATGGGTCGGCGCTCAGCCGGTTGGCGAGCGCGCTCCCGGCCGATCCACCTCCGATGATGATGAAGTCGTACTGCGTAGGCACGGACGGAGCATGACACCCGTGCGCCCCGACGTGCACCCCCTGGTTGCGACCTGCGCGCCCTCTGGCTTGCGCCCGAGCGGGCGGCGGGGGACACTCGGGGCGGTTTCCACCGAGGAGGGTGCGTGCCCAGGGTCTTCTACGTCACTGACCTGCACGGGTCCGAGATCTGCTGGAAGAAGTTCCTCAACGCCGGTGCTTTCTACAAAGCCGACGTCGTGATCCTCGGCGGTGACGTGACCGGCAAAGCCATGGTTCCGATCGTCCAGAAGGCCAACGGGACCTGGGAGTCCTCGCTCCAGGACTTCCACGAGATGCTCGAGACCGAGACCGAGGTCGTGGAGTTCGAGAAGCGGGTCCAGAACCGCGGTTACTACCCCATCCGCGTCTCGGCTGAGGAGTATCGCGCCCTTCAGGAGGACGAAGACCTCGTCGACAAGCGGTTCAAGGAGGTCATGGTCGAGGGGATGGAGCGGTGGATCGCCATGGCCGAGGACAAGCTCGCAGGCACCGGGATCCGAGCGATCGCGTGTCCGGCGAACGACGACATGTTCGAGATCGACGAGATCCTCTCGCAGGCCAGCATCGTCGAGACCGGTGACGAAGACCATCCGATGGAGCTCGACGGATTCACGATCGTCTCGATGGGGTGGACGAACCCCACACCCTGGCACACGTTCCGCGAGGCCGAGGAGCCCGAGCTCGCGAGGCGGATCGAGCGCGCGTTGCAACACGCGACCGATCCCGACCTCACGATCTTCAACTTCCACGCTCCCCCGTACGGGTCCAAGCTGGACAACGCGCCCGCTCTGAACGAGGACCTAACGTATAAGTCGGGAGGGCAAGCGCTGCGACCGGTCGGCTCGACCTCGGTTCGCGAGGCGATCAAGAGCTATCAGCCGATGCTCTCGTTGCACGGGCACATCCACGAGAGCAAGGGTGCGGCCCGGATCGGCCGCACGCTCGCTTTGAACCCGGGGAGCTCCTACGAGGAGGGGATCCTCCAGGCGGCGATCGTCAACATCGACACGAAGAAGCGGAAGGTCAAGAACTACCAGCTCGTGAACGGATGAACGTTTACCCATCCGCCGGAACGGAGGTGATGTCGGAAGCGAGCTAGGTGTGCAGCACGGCGAGTCGAGTCGGAACGTTGTTGCTCGGATCCCAAGGGGGGTGCTGATGGCAGCGGTAGGCGAAGCTCCTACCTTGTTCCTGCGGAAGGCGACCGGCCTGGTCAAGGGGTGGTCGAAGTTCGACGCCTTCCTCTACTCGTTCATGTCGATCAACTTCGTCACGCTGGGGCTGTTCTTCAGCTTGTCCGTGCTGGCGTTCGTCCCGAAAGGACAAGTGCTCTCGGCGCTGCTCATCTCCGGCATCTTCATCACGTTCCTCGTCATCACCTACGCGGGGCTGATCTCCGTGATGCCGCGCGCCGGTGGCGACTACGTGTGGCAGAGCCGTGTCTTGGGGGGCGGGATCGCTTTCGTTCTCGCGGTCACCGGCTGGTGGTTCATCCTCTGGTACTGGGCGCCCGTCTACGGGAGCATCCTGAACGTCGAGGTGTTCCAGCCGATCGCCGCGGTGTTCAAATGGGGCGGCCTGCTCACCTTCCTCTCCGGGAAGAACGGCATCTTCACCGTCGACATCGTCACGGTCGTCCTGGCTGGGTTCCTGGTGTCGCTCGGGATGGAGGGGTACGCCAAGGTCCAGAAGTACTGCTTCTACATCGGGCTTGCGGCGCTCGCCCTCGTGTTCCTCGTCATGCTGTTCGGGTCCCGCACGGGCTTCGCGAGCGCCTTCAATCAGGAGTCGTCGAACCTGTTCGGCGCGAAGAACGCCTACGCCCAGACGTTCAAGGACGCCGGCGGGTCGCAGGTCGTACCGAACCTCGGTTTCTCCCCGATCTTCGGCGACACCCTGCTGCTGATCCCGTTCCTCTGCTTCTGGATCCTGTGGCCGAACTGGGGCGCGACGCTCTACGGCGAGGTCCGTGGCGCGAGCGACTTCAAGCGCGTGATGGGCGGGATGATGCGGGGTCTGTGGGTCACGATCGTGATCGCGATCTTGTTCCTCCTGCTCGCTTCGAAGTTCTTCGGGTGGCAGTGGTTCAACGCGGCGAACCTGAACTACTGGGACGTCGTGTACGGGCTCGGGAAGTCACCGATCCCTGTGTGGTCCTATCCACCGCTGCTCGCGAGCTTCTACTTCCACAACTCGCTGATATCGGCCTTGATCGTGCTGGCGTTCGGCGCTTGGTTCCTGGGCTGGGCCGGAACGCTGTTCCTGTCGTCGACACGCGTGATCTTCGCTGCGGCCTTCGACCGGATCCTGCCCGAGCGCGTGGCAGATGTGTCCGAGAAGCGGCACGTTCCGGTGTGGGCGTTGGTCCTGATGCTGGTGCCGTCGATCGGTGTCAGCGCGCTGTACGCGTACACGAGCACGTTCTACAAGTTCATCCTGGATGCCACGCTCGTGATCGCGGTGACGTTCTTCGGCACGGCCATCGCGGCGATGATCCTGCCGTGGCGCAAGAAGCAGCTGTACGAGAACTCAGCGATCGCGAGGTACAAGATCGCGGGGATCCCACTGATCACGGTATCGGGGTTCATAACCGCGCTGTTCCTGGGCTTCAACCTATGGAAGTGGTTCACCGACTCGAACTACGCGGTGAACGACCACACGTCGTTGTGGTTCATGGGCGGGATGTACCTCCTTGCGTTGGTGATCTACGTGGTTGCGAAGGTCTACCGCAAGAGCCAGGGCATCGACCTCAAGGCGATCTACCAGGAGATCCCGGTCGAGTAGCCGGCGAATGAAGGGGCAGACGGGGGCGGCCTGCGGGCCGCCCCCGGCCTCTGCAGAGAGGTGAACGGGTGGCGGACGAGCATCGGATGTTGATCGGCGGCGAGTGGATCGGCTCGCAGGACGGAGCCACCTTCGATGCGTTCTCGCCGTCGAGCGGCGAGATCATCGGGACCGTGCCCAAGGGAACTCGGGGAGACGCGCAGCGCGCGATCGCGTCAGCGAACGATGCGTGGCGAACGTGGGCCGGACGCTCGGCGTTCGAGCGCGCGGCCCTGATGGAGCGTGTCGCGGCGGTCATCGAGGAGCGACGCGACGACCTCGCGCGAACGCTCGCGCTCGATCAGGGCAAACCGCTCCGCGCCGAAGCCCAGGATGAAGTGACCGAACTCGTCGGCTACTTCGAGATGGCCGCGGCCGACGCGCGGCGGATGGAAGGGTTGCTGCCGCCCTCCGTCGACGCCAACAAGCGGGTGCTGCTCTACCGTGTGCCTCGCGGCGTGGTGGGGGTCATCAGCCCGTGGAACTGGCCATACACCATGCCGGCGGAGATCGTCGCGCCAGCGCTCGCCTACGGGAACGCGGTCGTACTCGCGCCCGCACCGACGACGTCGGTCTGCGCGGTGAAGCTCGCGGAGTGCATCGCCGAGGCCGATCTGCCACCCGGCGTGTTCAACCTCGTGACGGGGCCCGGCCCGGTGGTCGGTGACGAGCTCGCGGTCAACCCGGGGACTGCTGCCGTGGGGTTCATCGGTTCGATCGCCACGGGACACCGGGTGGCCGAGCGGGCCGCCGGCAAGGAGCTCCTGCTCGAGACGGGCGGTAACGGGCCGCTCGTGATCCTGGAGGATGGCGATCTCGACGAAGCGGTGCGGGCGACCCTCGTCGCTTGTTTCTTGAATGCCGGTCAGAGCTGCACGGCCGGAGAGCGGATCTTGATTCACGAGGACGTCCACGACGAGTACCTCGCCAAGCTCATCGCGGCCGTCGAGACGGGGGTGCGACTGGGCGATCCGTTCGAGGACCGTACGACGATGGGACCGCTCAACAACCCTGGGGTGGCGGACAAGACCGATCGGCACGTGGTCGAGGCCGCCGAGCGAGGCGCCGCCGTCCTCACAGGCGGCGTGCGTGCTCCGCAGTACGGCAGCGACCTGTTCTTCGAGGCGACGGTGGTCGACGGCGTCACCGACGAGATGGAGATCGCCCGGGAGGAGACGTTCGGTCCCGTGGTGCCGATCTCGACGATCCGGAGTG
>JBGPKY010000094.1:0-9614 GCA_041486205.1 Actinomycetota bacterium | reverse complement strand
TCCCGACGAACCCGAGTACCTGCGCCGCAAGGGTTCCGGCCGGGTAGTAGCGCTTGCTGACGGGTAGGAAGCCCAGGCCCGGGAGGTTCATCCCTTCGACCTTCTTGGCAACGTCGAGATCTACCTGACGGGCAACGTAATAGAAGGTCGTGCCCGAGGTCAGACGCCTCACCAGCTCGCGAACATCCACTCCCAGAAGGGGCGAGAGCTTCGCGGCCTCTCCCCACGCATCGGTCACGTACCGCGGGTCCGCATAGATGTCACGAGCCTCGAGCGAGATCGCGAGCGGGTTCCCGTTCGCATCGAGGATCTCCCCTCTACCGGCGGGGAGCTCGACGGTTCGCACGCGTTGATCGAGCGCTCGGGTTCGGTATTCGCCGGCCTGGCTCACCTGTAGCACCGAGAGCCGAACCACGATCGCGGCCATGGCCAGGATCAGCGTGCACAGGAGCGCGATCAAGCGCCCGAGAGGCGGCCGCTTCACTGCTGTCTCTCCGCCAACGCCTTCAACGCCAGCGCGCGCAGATCCAAGGAGTCCGGCTCCCCGGCCGGAGCCGTCCGGGCCGATGTCGGCACGTGGAGGAAATGGATGACGTCGGGGAGACGCATGCCATGCCGACTGGCCCAGGCGGCGATCCGGCCGGGGGCGGACAGTTCCGCCTGCTCGCGCGTGAGCTGTAAGTACTCCTGCGACAGCGAGTTGATCTGGTTCGACGCGTCGTCGATGCGGAACGAGGTCTGCGCGAGCAGGGCGTTGAGCGAAACGAGGCCGAGGACGATCGACCCCACGAGGACCGAGGACAATATGAAGAACCCGAGGTGGTGCTTGCGCCTCTTGGGCTGCGACTTCGGGCGAGGCTTGCCTTCCTGGAGTGGCCTACGCGTCGCAGGCGTCCTCGCGGGAGACGGACGCGGCGAACGCGAGGGCGCGGGGAGAGACGGGGTCGAACGCGCGGGGACGCTCATGCGGCCACCGTCATCTCGGCGGCGCGCAGCTTGGCGCTGCGCGCCCGAGGATTCCTAGCGGCTTCGTCGGCGCTCGGTTGCAGCGGCCTCTTCGTGAGCACGGTGAGCGAGGGCTCCTCGAGGAGGAACCGCTTCACCACGCGGTCCTCCAGCGAGTGGTAAGCGATCACCACGATGCGGCCACCGGGAGCGAGAAGCCCGACCGCCCGAGGCAGGGTAGTGGCGAGCTCCTCGAGCTCCCGGTTGACCGCGATGCGGAGCGCCTGGAAACTCCGGCGCGCGGGGTGGGGGCCGCCCCGGCGCCTTCCGACGGCGCCCGCGACGATGCGGGCCAGCTCGTCCGTCGTCTCGATGGGCGAGCGCGACCTCGCTCGGACGACCGCGGCGGCGACCCGCCTGGAACGTCGCTCCTCTCCGTACTCGAACAAGACCCTCGCGATCTCCCCTTCGCTCGCGGTGTTCACGAAGGACATCGCGCTCTCCGCGTCGGGCCCCATCCGCATGTCGAGCGGGCCGGACGCGCGGTAGCTGAACCCTCGCTCCGGCTGGTCCAACTGCATCGAGGAAACGCCTAGGTCGTACAACACGCCGTCGATCCGGCTCTCCACGGGCATCTCCGAGAACCGAGACACGACGGCGCGGAACCGGTCGCCGTAGGGCTTCAGGCGTTCGACGGCGACGGCGATCGCCTCGGGGTCGCGGTCCACCCCGACGACGCTGCCGACGCCGGCCCCCAGCAAGGCGGCCGCGTGGCCCCCTGCTCCAAGCGTCATGTCGACCACGGTTCCCCTTCCCCCGAGGAACCGGATGACCTCCTGCACCATGACCGGCTCATGGCCCACCCCCTCTGTCGGCACCGCCTAGCCTCATCCGAGGAGCCGGACCGCGAGGAGACCCAGACCGACGTAAACGGCCATCGTCAACGCGGACCCGAAGATCAACCCGAGGCTCTGCCGAACCTCGCTCCCGAGCGAACCCCTCATCCCTGCCTCCCAAGATCGAGCGTTCCCGCTTGATACGCCCCGCCGTTCGCCTGCTGGTAGCGCTCGTAGGTCTCCCGATCCCAGATCTCCATCCGGTCGGAGACCCCGAGCACGACCGCTTCTTTGCGGATCCCGACTTCACCTCGAAGGCGCTGCGGAACCAGCAGCCTGCCCTGCGAGTCGAGCTCCACGGCTTCGGCGCTGCCGAAGAACATCCGGGCGTAGGCCCGGCCTTCCGCGTGGGAAAGAGGGGAAGAGCGCACCTCGGCGCTCCGCTGTTCCCATTCGGCCCTGGGGAAGCAGAAAAGGCACCCGTCCTGTCCGAGCGTGAGGACGGCGCCATCGGCGAACGCCTCACGGAAGCGGGCAGGCAGCGAGATCCTGCCTTTCGGGTCGAGCTGGTAGCTGTGCGTGCCGAGCAATTCGGCCACGCGCGTCCTCCCCTTCTCCTCCACTGCGTGCCACTCTTATGCCACTGACACTCCGCCGTGTCAAGTCACATGAGCGAAGAAGGGAAAACGATTGTCATCGACTGTAAACGATTGAGCTTTCCGAAGACTAAGCGCCGCTCAGGCGAGGTAGCTCTCCCAGCCCGGCTCCAGCTTGCCGAGCGAGAGCCGGAAACCGTCCGAAGGCACGAACGGCTTCCGCGGCAGGCGCAGGCCGACCTCATGCGGGAGGCGGTTCTCCTTGCGGGAGTTGCAGCGTCGACACGCGGCCACCACGTTCTCCCACGTGTGCGTGCCTCCGCGTGAGCGAGGCATCACGTGATCCAGGTTCTCGGCAGGCGATCCGCAGTACTGGCAGACCCAATCGTCGCGCGCGAACACCGCCTTGCGCGTGAGCGCCGTCTGTGCTCGGAACGGCACCTTCACGAAGTAGCGCAATCGAACCACCGACGGCGCCTCGATCTGCAAGCGCTCGGCATGGAAGATCAATCCGTTGGAGGCGACGACCTCAGCTTTGTCCTTCAGGACGAGAACCACCGCCCTCTTCGCAGTGACCACTGCAAGAGGCGAGTCCGAGGCGTTGAGGACGAGCGCTCTTCCCATCGGTGGTAACGGGAGTATATGGCGCTCGCCCGAGATGCCTCTCCCTGCTCGATACCTAGAGGTGCTTGATTCGAGCGAATCCCAAGGGTGTAATCCGGACGGCGGCGGGCAGCGCCGTCTCGAAGGACGCCTGAAGTAGCGATAAAGGGGCCGCGCGGGGCGTCCGGCAGATCGAGGGTTGTTGCCCGTCGCCTCTTTCGTCGACCTCGGAACCGAGCGCTTCGACTCGCGCCAGCACGGCAGGATGTCGAAGGAACCGAGAGGCGGTCTTCTGCGTACACCCCGGTAAGATTGTTGTTCGAGCCGGGAGGTGGCGTGGAGGCACGGGAGCAGGACACCCAGGACTGGCAGCGCTTCGCCGAACGCTTCCGCGAGATCGAAACCAACGTCGAGCGGGTCGTGCAGGGCAAGCAAGCCGAGATCCGCCTGGCGCTCTGCGCGCTCGTAGCCGAGGGCCACATCCTGATCGAAGATGTTCCGGGCGTCGGGAAGACGATGCTCGCGAAGGCGATCGCTCGCTCGATCGACTGCTCGTTCCGAAGGATCCAGTTCACCCCCGATCTCCTGCCTACCGACATCACCGGCGTGAACGTCTTCAACCAGGAGCGGGGCGATTTCGAATTTCGGCCCGGCGCCATCTTCGCGAACATCGTCCTCGGCGACGAGATCAACAGGGCTAGCCCGAAGACCCAGTCCGCACTCCTCGAGTGCATGGAGGAGCGGCAGGTCACGATCGACACTGAGACCTACCAGCTCGGCGCGCCGTTCATGGTCATCGCGACACAGAACCCCATCGAGCACGAGGGCACCTACCCGTTGCCGGAGGCGCAACTCGACCGCTTCATGATGCGGATCGGGATCGGCTACCCGACTTCAGACGTCGAGGTCGAGATCCTCGGGACCCACGGCATCGCCTCCACGTTGAACGACATCGGGCCGGTCGAGGACGCACCGGGCGTCGCCGGATTGATCCTGCAGGCGCGCACCGTGCACGTCGCCGAACCGCTCCGCCGCTACATCGTGGATCTCGTCGAAGCGACCCGCCGCCATCCCGACGTGTACCTGGGTGCGAGCCCGCGGGCGTCGATCATGCTCCTTCGTGCCTCTCGGGCCTTCGCTGCGAGCGAGGAACGCGACTACGTGATCCCCGACGATGTGAAACGCCTCGCCGTACCCGTCCTCTCGCATCGGATCATCGTGACCGCCGATTCGGTGATGAGCGGCCGCGCCCCCAGCACGGTCCTTGCCGAAGTCCTTCACGAGGTCGCTGTCCCGGTTTCCGGGAAGGCCTAGCCTTGCCGTCCGGGCGCGGCGTGGTCGTGTTCGCGGCGGGGCTGGGGCTGTGGCTCGCCGCCCGGCTCGCCGGCTCCCCCACCCTGCACATGGTCGCGGTCGGCCTCGTCGTGCTCCCGTTCGCGGCCGCCGTGTTCGCCCGGTGGAGCCGGCAACGTTTGCGCGTGCGCCGGCGTTTGGCGGAATCTCGAGTGGCTCCGGGCCAGCGAGTCACCGTCGAGTTGGAGGTCGAGAACCACTCCCTGGCGACGAGCTCGCTGCTGTTGCTCGAGGACCGTCTGCCGTCGGCCCTCGGACGCTCGGCGCGGCTCGTGCTCGCAGGCCTCCCTCCGCGAGCCAAGCAGCGCGTCTCGTACTCGCTCATCGCGCAGTCACGCGGTCACTACACGCTCGGGCCGCTCTCGGTCGACCTCTCCGACCCCTTCGCACTCACTCGCATGCGGGTTGAGTTCGAAGAGCGTGATCAGTTGATCGTGACCCCCGAGGTCGAGCCCTTGGAGGGCGGGGCGGATTCGCCGTTCGGGGCCAGCAGCGGCTTGTCCCTCTCGCGGCGGCTGTTCCGCACCGGCCAGGAGTTCTACACGATGCGGCAGTACCAGCAGGGCGACGACCTCCGTCGCATCCACTGGCCGAGCGTCGCACGAAGCGGTGAGCTCATGATCCGGCAAGATCAATCCTCGCAGCGTGCCCGTGCGATCGTGTTCGTGGACACGCGAGAGTCGGCGATCGGGCGCACGCACTCGCCTCAGTTCGAGAAGGCCGTCTCGGTCGCCGCTTCCATCGGCGTGCTGCTCACCCGCTACGGCTTCTCGCTTCGCCTGGCCACATCGCACATCCCCCCGAGTCCGGTCACCGACGAGCTCCTGCTGGAGACCCTCGCCGGCGTCTCACATGACCCGTCGCGCGTACTCTCCACCGGCCTCGCGCGCTTGCGTACGGCGGCGTCTTCTGACACGACGTTGATCGCGATCACAGCTCCGCCGCAGCCGAACGAGTTGACGTCCTTGATCCGCTCCGGCTCGGTGTTCGGTACGAGGATCGCGGTGCTGGTCTACCCGATCGACCCCGGCGCTCTGCCACCCGAGCCGCAAGCACAGCTCGAGGGGCGCGCGTCGGCCGCTCGGCTGTCCCTGTCCCGTTCCGGATGGGAGGTCGTCCTCCTATCGCCGACCGACGACCTGAGAGACGTATGGCACGCCAACAGGAAACAGCTCCCAGAGTTCAGCGGCTCGTCGCGATAGGCGCGATAGCGCTCCTCGCGACCGCGACCGCGCTCGCGTTCGGCCGCGTATTCAGGGGTCACGAGGCCACGTGGAAGCTCCTCGCCGCCGCCTTAGCCTCGACGGCCGTCGCGGCGGTATTCGAGCGACGGAGCCTCCTGCTCGCCACCTTCGCAAGCTTCGCGCTGATGCTCGTAGCCGTCGGCCTGCTCGTCTTCCCCCAGACCACTCTCGGCGGTCTCCCGACGAAGGAGACGCTTCGCGCGATCGGCCATGCGATGGGTCAGGTGGGTGCCGAGGCGCGTGTCCAAGTCTCCCCGACCCCGCCGATCGACGCGCTCCTGCTCGCCGCGGTTACGGCTGTGTGGACGGCGACCTTCTCCTCGTTCGCGCTCGCGATCCGAGCGGGGAGCCCGGTGCTGGCCACGCTTCCGCCGGTCGCGCTCGTCGGGTTCGCCGACACGGTCCTTCAGGACGGCGTTCGCCCCGGCTACGCGTTGCTCTTCCTGCTCTCGGTACTTGCGGTCGTGTTCGTCGACGGCCTCCGGCGCATCCGCCAGTGGGGACCCGTATGGCAATGGTCGGGCGGCGGGCGCCGGCGGATCACCTCCACTACCGGCAAGGGCGCTCGGCGAGTGGCTATCGTGGCTCTCGGATTCGCGACGCTGGCCCCGGGGATCCTGCCCGGCTTCCACGATGGCCCGCTGCTCGACCTCTCGACCGGCGGCTCCGACCTGATCAACATCGACCCGTTCGTGTCCGTACAATCGTGGCTGCGAGAGAAGACACCGGTCACTCTGTTCACGGTGACGGCCTCTGCGCCCTCGTATTGGCGATTGCTGGCTCTGGACAACTTCGACGGCGCGAGTTGGACGAGCGCGGATCCAGACGCGTCGAAGGGTCAGCTCCTGCACCCGCCGGCGTCCATCCCTTCTTTGGACCCCGTCGGCAACGAGCCGCTCATCCAGAGCTACCAGGTCCAGGCGGACATCGGTTCGCCCTTCTGGTTGCCGATGGCGTTCCCACCGCAGTTCGTAGACGTCGCGTCGGACACCCTCGCCTTCGACCCCACGATGAGCGCCGTAGTCGCTCCCGACGGACTGCACGAAGGCGACACGTACACCGTCACGTCACTTCCGCTAACTCCGACCGCCGACCAACTTCGAAGCGCGTCCTTCGCTGTCCCGACGCACTACGAAGACACGTTCCTTCCGGGAGACATGCCGACCAGGATCAAGGACATCGCCACGGCGTGGACGGCAGGTGCGACGACGAACTTCGACAAGGTGCTCGCGATCCAGGATCATCTGAACGACCCGAGTCAGTTCCGTTACGACACGAGCGTCAAGCCGGTCGCGGACTCGACGACGCTCCTCCGATTCCTGACCACGGATCGCGCCGGGTTCTGCCAGCAGTTCGCGACTGCGATGGCGGCGCTCGTCCGAGAGCTGAACATCCCGGCCCGTGTGGCCGTGGGGTTCTCGACGGGTGCGCAAGTCGGCCCGACCGCCGCCGACGGGATGAGGACGTACCGGGTTACGACTGCGAACGCCCACACCTGGGTCGAGGTGTACTTCCCCGGATATGGATGGCTGCCGTTCGAACCGACACCGCAGCGCACCAACCCCATCGCCGACATCCCCGGCTCGTACCTGAGCACGATCCCTCCCGGCGGATGCCCACCGGCTCAGGGCCAATGCGGTGGGGGGACCAACGCGCACCAAGGGACGCGGGGGCTGCCCGGATGGCAGAATCGCCGTGCTTCCGCCGAGCGTCACACCCTCGGACACGCGCTTCCGGTCGGCCCCCCGGTGGCGCCTGGATTCCGTTTCCCTTGGGCGCTCGTCGCGTTGGCCGTGCTCGGTCTGGCGGGGGCGACGCTCCTGCTGGTCCCCTCCATCAAGGCCTTCTCTCGGCACGCCGTGTTGGCGCGTGCCCGAGAGCCCCGCGAGCTCGTCCTCACCACCTTCAGGGTCTTCAACAGCGAAGCGGCTGACATCGGGCTGGGGCGCGCTACCGGTGAGACCCTCCAGGAGTACCGTCGAAGGCTCCTAACGAGCGTGCCGTTCTCGAACGGCCACCTCGAGCGACTGACCGACGCGGCTGCCAGAGCCGCCTATTCCTCGCGGCCGATCAGCGATGGTGCGGCGCACGATGCCGCTGCCGATGCGCGCACGGCGATCAGATCGATGCGCAAGGACGCAGGCCTGCTGAAGAGGATCACGGGCGTCTACCGGCTCAAGCTTTAGCCGCCCTCAGCGGCCGGTCTGAACGTGCGCCGCGGCTTCACGTAGAGCCCGCACGAACCTGTCCCGGTCGTCCCGGAACTGCCCGATCTTCGCGTCGAGGCTGGTCGCGATATCGTCGATCGCCACGAAGAATGCCAGCTGACCTTCCTTCAGCGCATCCACGATCTCGCCATTGCGGCGGGCTACCTTGAAGATGCTCACGCCGTCGGTGATGAGTTTCACCTCGGACAGATGCCGGTCCAGCCCTGCGCGCTTGTTCAAGTACTGCCAGGCGCGGCGGACGCGCTGCAGCGACATGCCGCCTTCTAGGAGCGACTTCACGACTTTCAGGGCTACGAGATCGCGGAAAGAGTAGAGGCGGGGCACCCCGGGCCGACCGCCGGTCCCCTGCACGGACGGTCTCACCAACCCGATGTGGTCCCAGTAGCGGAGCTGCCTGGCCGTACAACCCGTGAACTTCGTAGCCTGATGTGCGGTGAACCCCTCCATGGACGCGCGCCTCCGACCTACTCGTATCCCTCGCTACAAGCGGCCCGCCGCTCGCGTCGGGGGAACGACGCGAACCACGGTCACGCACCCTTGGGGAAGGTGAGCATCTTTCTACTGCGGAGCGAGCCCTCGTGGCAAGCGCGCAGGTCGATGATGTCGAACTTTCGCCCGTCCGCGGGTGACTCGCGGTCGAACGATCGAGCAACCGCGAGGGAGCGACTACTCCGAAGGGTTCTGATGCGTCGGACCGCGGAAGCGTTCCGAGAGGCGGGCGAGGATCGACGCTAGCGAGAAACGGCCGGACTGTTGGATGGCTCGGACCTGGTCTTTCCCGAGCTGCTTCAGGTAGTGGTAGACGAGCAGCGACGAAAGCAGCATCACGCCGAACCCCGCTGCTGCCACCCAAAGCGACACCGAGAACGCCATCAACATGAGGAACCCAGCGAGGAACGCCAGCGTGGTCCAGCGGATGCGGCGGGCGAGATGGGTGTAGAGGGACGTGCGAGATACCTGTTCGGCCAGCCTGGGGTCCTCCTCGGCGAGCTTGCGCTCGATCTCGTCGAGGATCTGCTGCTCGTGGTCCGAAAGTGGCATCGGGCTCCTACCTCGCGCGACTCTTACCCCACGGCGGGCACCACCATTATAGGAACGGGAGCGTTTCGGGGAAGAGAGCCCAGATCATCTCTCAAGGCTCACCTCGGCGGTCACCACCTCGGTCGAGGAGCGAGGCGGGCCTCGTGGCTCCCTTGCCGAATCTGCGCTCGACGCGATCGATCGCGCGCTCGACATCGCCCCAACTGTCCCCGTGAAGGAGCGCGAGCTGCTCCGCTCCAGCTGCGATGAGGCTGGTTGCCTGCACGCCGAGGAGGCGGACCCGCCTGCGCGCCCCCGGAAGCCCCCTATACAGCTCCGAGGCCACCTTGTAGATGTCGGCCGCGACGTCGGTCGGAGCGGCGAGCGTTCGCGACCTGGTTAGGGTGGTGAAGTTCGCGAGACGAACCTTGAGCACGATCGTTCGGGCCCGGTAGCCATCCTCCCGAAGCCTGGCGCCTACCTTCTGTGAGAGCGCGAGCGCCTCGCGAAGCAGATCCTCTTCGGCATCGAGGTCGCTGCTGAAGGTCTCCTCGTGGCTCACCGACTTCGGCGGCTCGTACGGCACGACGTCGCGACCGTCGATGCCACGGGCGAGCTCAGAGAGGTGCCGGGCTGAGGCGACTCCCAGCAGCCGCTCGAGGACCAGGGGCGGCGTGCGCGCGAGGTCGCCGACCGTCTTCACGCCGAGCTTCGAGAGGGTCTCGACGGTCTTCTCGCCGACGCCCCACAACGCGCGTGCCGGGAGAGGCTCGAGGAACGCGAGGACGT
>JBGPKY010000093.1:0-9695 GCA_041486205.1 Actinomycetota bacterium | reverse complement strand
TGGAAGGCGATCGCGCGCGGATACCGGGCCCCGACCTCCGGATCCTCCGTGAGCGTGTTCGCGATGCGAAGGTGCAGGCGCTGGCGCTCGCGCTTCGGCAGGCTCTCGTACGCGACATCCCGCACGATCCCGTGGCGGAAACGCCAGCGTCCCTCATGTTCCTCGTCGCGGACCAACAGCTCCTCGTCCTCCAGGGCCGCCAAGACCTCATCGTCGAGCTCGGCGATCAGCGAGAGCTCCGAGACGTCGAACGTCGATCGCGCGAACACCGAAGCCTTCCTCACGACTTCGCGAGCGCGCTCGGGAAGATGATCGATACGAGCTGCGATAACCGCCTGAACGGTGGGCGGCAACAGCTGCGACGGAAGGGGCCCGGTGTCGGAGCCGAGTGCGTCGGCTCCCTCGTGCAGGAGCATGCCGGTGGTCTCGACGATGAAGAACGGGTTGCCGCCTGCGTGTCGCGCGATCCGCTCGGCGGTCGCGAGGTCGAGCCCCTCGCCGGCCTCGCGCGCCAGCTCGGTGGCGTGTTCCACCGACATCGGCTCGAGGTAGAGGTTCAGCGAGTCGCCGAGGCCGCCTCCCCAGCCCGGACGGTCGTCGAGCAGGTCGTAGCGCGCGACGCACAAGACCAGGAGCGGGACGCGCTTCGCCTCTCGCACGACCTGTTCGATCAGGTCCAGGAGCGAGGGCTGGGAGAGTTGCACGTCCTCGAATACCAGCACCACCGGCCCGCCTGCCGATAACCCCGCCAGGAGCGAGAGGAGCCCCGAGCGCACCTCGGCGACGCGGTATCGCCGTTCGTCGCGGGAGCCCTCTCCCAGGCCGAGTGCGATCCCCAGTCGCGCGACGACCTGCTGAGCCTGCTCCGGCGAGCAACAGGAAACGACGACCCGCTCGAGCGATGCGAGCAACCGATCGGACGGCGCGCCGGCTTCCTCCCCCATCTCGTGCAGCAGCATCTGGGCGAGCGGCGCGAACGTGACGTCCTCCTCGAACGGACTCGCGCGCCCGACGAGCACCTTCGCGTCCTCCGGCAGGCCGGCTAGGAACTCCTCCGCGACACGGCTCTTGCCAACCCCTCCCTCCCCGAAGAGCGTGACGAGGTGCCCACGCGAGGTCTCTCGGACGCCTTCGAACGTGTCGGCGAGCAACCTCAGCTCGCGGCGACGATCCACGAAAGGGATCGTCCGCCGCGACGACCGGGGTGCGAGAGCGACCACCGGCCAGCCCACGGCATCGTCGAAGCCCTTCGCGGCTATGTCGCGCTTCGGCCCGAAGCCAACCTGTCGGTTCGTGAGCAGCCACGAGGTTTCACCCACCAGGACCTCACCTGGTTCCGCGGCCTGCTGAAGCCGAGCCGCCATGTTCACAACCGCGCCGAACAGCAAACCGCGTTCGGCGTCCTCGGAGCCGATGGCGACCGGGCCGGTGTTGATGCCGACCCGGCACCGGAGCGGCACCGGAAGCCCACGCGACTCCCCGACCTCTCCCATCCGCTCGATGATCGAAAGCCCGGCGCGGACGGCGCGCAGCGCGTCATCGTCGTGCGCTTGCGGGATGCCGAATACCCCGACCACCGCGTCACCGGCGAAGTTCTCAGCGCGGCCGCGGAGCGACTCCAGTTCCTCGGTGACGGCTTGGTAGAAAGCCGCGATGACCTCGCGATATGCCTCGGGGTCTATCGCCGTCGAGAGCAACGTCGAACCGACCATGTCCACGAAGACGACGGTGACGATCTTCCGTTCTTCGGGAGCGGGCGCGCCTACCGGGAATCCGCAGCTCGGGCAGAAGCGCGCGCCGGCGGGAAGCGGATCTCCGCACCGTTCACACGTCGCCTGGCTCACTCGCCAAGCATACGTGGGCAGGTATCAGGCTTCCGCGAACCCCTCGGTCAGGCGGAAGCCGCGGATATCGAGGATCGAGCCGGTCCGCTCCTGCGGCGGCCTAAGGACGACCTCGACGCGTTCGCCGATCTCGAGGACCTCGTCTCCGGCATCGACGACGAAATGCAGGAGAAGCGTGTCAGCGCCGTCGAGCTTCACCAGCCCGAGTGTGACCGGAACGTCGAGCGGCTCGCCCTCGACCCCCACGAACCCGATCGTGAAGGATCCCAGCGTGCCGCCGGGTCCGACCTCCACGTCGGCGCTCAGTTCCGCGAAGCATCGCTCGCAGAACAGCCGTGCGGGCGCGTAGGTGAACGCACACGCCTGGCAGCGCGAGCCGAGGATCGCCCCCCGATCGCGGAGCGCCGTCAGGAAGACCTCGCCGGCTACGCCGGGCGTATACCGATGCCTAACGGGGATGTCGCCCTGCCACCTGATGACATCGTCGGGCTGCGTGAGCTTCTCCAGCATCTAAGCCCCCCCGCCCGGCCTGAAGTAGGCGATGTCCAGGATCGAGCCCACCCGCTCCCCGACGGGCTTCCACACTGCTTCGACCTTCATCCCCACGTGCACGTCCTCGGGTTCCACCTCGCCGAGCCTGTGCAGGAACCCCCCGTCCGACCCATCTATCTCGATCACGGCCGGCAACTCCGGCACGACGAGCCGCTGCATATCCCACGACACGTGACAGATCGAGAAGGTGTTCACGACGCCGGTGCTCTCGACTTCCACCCAACCGTCCGTCTCGCGGAAGCACTGCTCGCAGAACATCCGAGGCGGCACGAGCACCCGCCCACACCCGCGGCACTCCCGCCCCAGAACCTTCCCGGCGCGGAGTCCCCGCAGGAACCCGGACACGGCGACACCGGTGTCCCACGAGTACCGAGCATCGACTGCGTCGTCCACCGCTCCGACCGCGGACCGGAACTCCGCATCGGACAGCGACCGTCCACCGGCGGCAAGCGGTGGAGTCTGTATCAACGGCAGAAGGCCGGGACTGGGCGCCTGAGGGCTGAAGGGGGCGGGGCCCTCGCGGAGCGGGGTTGGGGACGGACTGGCAAGCGGAGCTAGAGCCCCGCCCCCACTCCGGTTCCCACCAACCCCCATGACAACGACCGTCCCCACCTGCATCAGATCGCCCCAGGCCTGCGCAACCCCGCGCTCGGGAGTCCCCGGAACCTGTCGAGCCCCCGCCTCCCCACGGAGCTGCCAGAAGAGCTCTGCGCACTTCATGAGCCCGGCGGCCGCGATCGGATTCCCGACGCCGAGCAGCCCGCCCGATGGACACGAGGGCAGATCCCCGTCTCGGTTCAGAACGCCGTCGCGCGCGGCTTCCGGCGCCTTTCCTTTGTCGAACAGCATCAGTCCCTCGAGATGGTGCAACTCCTTGTAGTCGAACGGGTCGTAAGGCTCGGCGATGTGGATCTCTTTCCGCGGCTCCCTCACGCCCGCCATCTCGTAGGCCATCCGGGCGGCGCTCTGCACGTACTCGGGGAAGACGAGGTCGCGGTTGGTCCAATAAGCCGTGTCGAGGTTCCAGCCGACACCTTCGATCCACACCGGCTTGTCCGTGAGCTTCTCGGCCACGCCCTCGGCGGCGACCACCAGCGCCACCGCCCCGTCGCTGATCGGGGAGACGTCCAAGCGCTGGACCGGCCACGCAAGCACCTCGCTGGCCAGGACGTCCTCCACCGTGATGTCGGACTGCCCGAGCAACGCGGCAGGGTGATCGGCCGCGTTCCGCTTGTTCTTCACCGCGACCGTCGCGATATCGCGCTTGTCGAGGCCGTAGCAAGACATGTACCGGTTCATCTCGAGGGCGAAGATCCACAGCAGGTTCGGTCCGAGCGGCCGCTCCAACACGTTGTCGAAGATGGTGAGGAACGCTCCCTGCGGGTGCGGTTGCGTCGAGGACATCTTCTCCTCGGCCACGATCAACGCGACGTCGAACATCCCGCTCGCAACCGTGTACCAGCCCTGGATCGTCGTGAACACGCCGCTGCCACCGCCGACGTAGGTGCGGATGAACGGCTTGCCGAACGCGCCGGCGCCGTCGGAAAGATATTCCCCTTTCATGTGCACGCCGTCGAACGCATCGGGCCCGCTCGTGAGACACACGGCGTCGACGTCTTTCAGCGTCAGTTCGCAGGAATCCAGCGCCGCGCGCGCGGCCTCCCAGGCGAGCTCCTTGCCCGTCTCCTGGGCGCGCCTCACGAACTTCGTCATCCCCGCGCCTACCACCGCCACCCGCCGGCCCACTCAGTGCTCCTCGTAGTACTCGATGATCTGGAGGCGGTTCCCGTCCGGGTCCGCGAACGACGCGAACCGCCCACGCCCTTGGACTTCGCCCATCTGCGAGTCGAAACGCACCCCTTTCAACTCGAGAGCGAACTTCACCTCGTCCAGATCGTCCACCTCGAAGACGACGCTCCCGCCCTGCGGCAGCTCGCGGTCGTTCGCGCTTCCGTGTAGCGCGAGTCGCACGCTCTTGCCATCGAGCTCCGCCCACTCGTCGCCGTAGCGGTGGACGACGGATAGCCCGAGCGCCTCCTGATAGAAAGCCACGGCGCGGTCCATGTCCGCGACCCAGAACCACACGCGGTCGATCGGGCCCAGCATCAGCCGCTCGCCCCCTCTTCGTTGGCCAGCACCACGACCGCGCCGCTCGTCGTAGGCACACCCCGCCAGGACTGCGCTACGCCGGTAGCGACGTCCTCCACCTGCCGCTCGCCGGCTTCACCGCGGAGCTGTTCGACGCACTCGAGGATGCGCGCTAGGCCGTTCGCCTCGAAGAGGTTCCCTTGCCCGATCGATCCGCCGCTCACGTTGACCGGCAGCTCGCCGTCGGGCTCGAGCTCGCCGTCCTCCGTGAGACCTCCCAGCTCATCGGTCACAGCGAGCCGGAGAGCTTCGATGTGCTGCAACTCCTTGAACGCGTACGTGTCGTCGACCTCGGCGAAGTCGATCTCCTCAGAGGGCTCGCCGATCCCGGCCATCGCATACGCGGCATCGGCGGCGCGTCGCACGAAGTCTGCCTCGCCCCAGACGCGGCTCTCCAAGGTTGGGCTCCCCGAAGACCAGCCGGCGCCGATCACCCACACCGGGGCATCGGTCAGCCCGCGGGCTCGTTCCTCGACCGCCAGAACCACGACCACACAGCCATCGGCGCGGCCTGCCACCTCCAGCGTCCTCAAAGGCCAGAACAGCGGAGCAGAATCGTCAACGGCCCCCTCGTCTAGGTCCGCGGGGTAGGCCGCCCGAGGGTTGTCGAGCGCGTTCCGCCGGTTCTTCGCGGCGACGATGGCGCAGTGCTCCTCGGACAGGCCGGTCCTCTCCAAGAACGCGTTCATCTCGAGCCCCGCTACCGCGAGCGGGGCCACGCCGAGCGGCCGGTTGAGCACCGGGTCCAGCGCGAATCGCTCGATGCCGCCGAGCGAGACGATGTCCGAAGCTTTCGAATGCGCTTCCACCGCAACGACCCGCGCGACACCTGAGCGGATGAGCATGAGGCCCGTAGCGATCGCGAACAGCCCATCACCGGCAACGGTGTGAACAGGACGCTGCGCCGCGCCGAGCTGATCCGGGACGTACTCGTCGAAGATGCTCGTTCCCTCGAGGAAGTCCTCCGAACAGCAGACGAACGAATCGACGTCGGCGCGAACGTCCACTCCCGCGTCGTCGTAGGCGCGGACGGCCGCCTCGAACATCAGCTCCTTGTAGGAGAGCCCTGCGGTGATGGGCGCGAACCCCGCGTGTCCCACCCCGACGACGGCGACCCTCGGATCCACGACCCGGTTCTACCACCGATGGCGACCCGGCGTCCGGCGGGAGTCGTCACCGAGTCGGGGCTCTACCCGCCGCCGAGGATCTTCTTCTTCTGGGCCTGGAACTCTTCCTCGGTGAGGACGCCGCGCTCCCGCAGGTCCGCGAGACGCTGGAGCTCGGTCGTCGCCGACGGTGCCCCCGGCGCGGCGGGTCGCTGCGTCCGCACCTGGTTCTGCTCCCCCTGCTCGTAGATCGTCTTCTGAACCAGCTCGGGATGGCGGATCTCGGAGAAGACCTGCCGGCCCGCCTCGCCCGCCGATTCGATGATGAGGTCGCCCGCGCCGATCACGCGCTCGAAAACCCCCTGGTGGAACCGAACGTCGTTGATCTTCTCGAGCGGGATCTCCATCGAGGACTTGGCGATCAGGCCCTGCCGGTGGATCACGCGGTCGCTGGTGACGACGAAATGCGAGGTAGCCCAGCGGATCGCCTCGCGGAGCGGGTACCACAAGAGGACGAGGAGCCCGGCAGCGATGACGGCCCACACCAGCGCCGAGTGGGTCGAACCCTCGGGAAGCCAGCCCGGGACCAAGATCCACGCCACGATCACGAGCAGCGTGGTCGCCCCCGGGCCGACGAGCGCGATCCAGTGGGGCCGGAGGTCGAAGATGAGCTCCTCCCCCTCGAGCAGCAGTCGTCTGGGAAACGCCATGGCTCGCAAGCTACCGCGAGCACGGGCGCTAGACAAGCAGGTGTGCGTCGGACCGAAGTCGTTCGGCTGATTGCCGTTCCCACCCCCCCTTGCTACGGTCCTCGGATGCACGTAGACGGTTATGTGGCCCTAGCTGGGCTGCTCGTTGGCTTCGTGGTAGGGCTCACCGGCATGGGCGGGGGCGCCCTCATGACCCCGTTCCTCGTCCTGCTGTTCCACATCGAACCTCTGACGGCCGTCTCGAGCGACCTGGTCGCCGCGATGGTGATGAAGCCGGTAGGAGCCGCCGTCCACGCCCGCCGCCGCACGGTGCGATGGGACCTCGTGCGCTGGCTGATGATCGGCTCTGTCCCATCCGCGTTCGCCGGAGTATTCGTCTTGCGGGCGTTCGGCAACAGCGAGGCGCTCACTTACCGCTTGAAGATCTTCCTCGGCGTTACCCTCCTATTGGCTTGCGCCGCCATGGTGTTCAAGGCGTGGCTCGACAGTCGCCGAACGGGACGCCCGCTCACGGAGGCCGAGCTGAAGAGGTCTCTGAAGATCCACCCGGTCCGGACGATCGCGATCGGAGCCGTCGGCGGCCTGATGGTGGGCATGACCTCGGTCGGGTCCGGATCGGTCATCATCATCGCTCTGCTGCTGATGTACCCGAGCCTCCGAGGGCCGCAGCTGGTGGGTACCGACCTCGCCCAAGCGATCCCGCTCGTCGTCTCCGCGGGGCTCGCGCACCTCCTCTTCGGCGACTTCCAGCTCGGCCTGACCTCCTCGATCTTGATCGGCAGCGTCCCCGGGGTCTACATGGGCGCGAAGCTCTCGGCTAAGGCGCCCGACGCGCTCATCCGAGCCTCGCTCGTGTTCGTGCTGCTCGGTTCGGGACTGAAGCTAGTGAACGTGGGAACGACGCAGCTCGGGGTGATCCTCCTGGTGTTCGCGCTGGTCGCGCTCCCGGTCTGGGGCGCGATCGACGCAACCCGCCGGCCGGAGCGGGATTGGGAGTCGGCGGGGCTCAACAAGCGAGCCTGGGTGCGGCCACAGGTGCTCGGCGCGTTGTTCGGAGTCGGATTCGGCGCTGCGATCGCGTATTTCGCCAGGGCACGCCCACGGTTGAAGGCAGTCGCTCTGCGGGAGTCGCTGGGGTAGTCCTACGGCGTGGACGCGGGCGGGCCGTCGCCAACCGCGCTTCGGGCGACCCGCCCGCTACCGTCGCAGGTGCAGCACCTCGCCCGATCGGATCGCCTCGCGTCCTTCCTTCGTTTCGATGATCAGACTTCCGGTGTCGTCGATGTCAACCGCGCGACCCTCGATCTTGCGACCATCGGTCGTCGTCGCTCGCACATCCTCGCCGAGCGTCGCGCACACTTCCCGATAGGCCTCGACGATCGTGTCCGGGCGCTCGTAGCCGGAGCGGAACCTCACCAGGAACTCCGCCAGAAGTTCGGCTTCGTCGCAGTGGCCGATACCGGCCGCGCCGCGGATGTTCTGGGGCGGATCGAGGTTCACGCCGACGCCTACAACCAAGTACTCGAAGCGCTCGCCTGTGAGCTTCGACTCGACGAGGATGCCGCCCGCCTTGCCGCCTTCGACCATGAGGTCGTTCGGCCACTTGCAGTCGGCGGCTACCCCAGCGACCATCCGGACGGTTTCCACAAGAGCTTGCCCGGCAAGGAGCGGAAGCAGGCCTCCTCGTTCAGGCGAGAGCGACGGTCGAAGGACGAACGAGAACATCAGGGCTCGCCCCGCCTGGTCGATCCACTCGCGGCCAAGGCGGCCGCGGCCCGCTGTCTGGTGGCGGGCCGCGACGAGGGTCCACTCCGGACCTGCCGCCTCGGCCGACGAGACCGCCGTTTCCTGGGTCGAACGGGTAACCTCGTCGAATCGGACCGGGGCTTGAAGCCCAGACCGTTCGAGGGCACGGCGCAGGTCGTGTTCGGACAGCAACAGGTTTGACTCCCGTCCGGGGGTACTCGATTATCGCGAGCCGGAGCCACCCTTGCCGAAACCCAGGATCCTCGTTGCGAATCGCGGAGAGATCGCCGTTCGCATCCTCCGGACCATCCGCGAGCTCGGCTATACCTCCGTCGCCGTTTACTCCGACGCCGATCGCGACGCGATGCACGTCGAGATGGCCGATGCTGCCTACCGCATAGGGCCCCCGCTAGCCGCGGACTCCTACCTGTCGATCGGCGCCATCCTGGAGGCGGCGCAGAAGTCGAAGGCGACCGCGATCCATCCGGGCTATGGGTTCCTCGCAGAGCGAGCGCATTTCGCCCGGGCGGTGACGTCCTCAGGCTTCACGTTCATCGGACCGTCAGCCGATGCGATCGAGATGATGGGCGATAAGTCCGCCGCCCGCCGAGCTGCCGACCGCGTGGGCGTGCCGATCGTTCCCGGTACACCCGAAGCGGTGACGATGGCGCAAGCCAAACGCCAAGCCCCGAAGATCGGCTTCCCGTTGCTGGTGAAGGCCGCCTTCGGTGGAGGCGGAAAGGGCATGCACGTCGTCCGCTCGGAGGAAGGGCTCGAAGAGGCGTTGAAACGTGCAGCCCGCGAGGCGCAGGCATATTTCGGCCGCCCCGAGGTCTTCTTGGAGCGCTACCTCGATCGCGCGCACCACGTCGAGGCGCAGGTCCTCGCCGATGCGCACGGCACCGTGTTCTTCCTAGGTGAGCGCGACTGCTCGGTGCAGCGTCGTCACCAGAAGCTCATCGAGGAAACGCCGTCGCCGGTCGTGGACGACGAGCTCCGCTCTCGGATCGGAGAAGCTGCGATGGCGCTCGCGAAGGAAGCCGGCTACGTGAACGCCGGTACCGTCGAGTGCATCGTCGACGAGGAGGGCGGGTTCTACTTCCTGGAGATGAACACGCGCCTGCAGGTCGAGCACACGGTCACCGAGATGGTCACCGGCCTCGACCTCGTCTCGCTGCAGATCGCCGTTGCGCTCGGCGAGCGTATCGACCTCTCGTCGGTTCGCCCGCACGGCCACGCCATCCAGTGTCGCGTGAACGCCGAAGACCCGACGCGGAACTTCCTCCCGGGCCCCGGCCGCATCACGCGCTACCGCGAGCCGTCGGGGCCGTTCGTCCGAGTGGACTCGGCCGTCCGAGAGGGCAAGGAGGTCCCGCCCGACTACGACTCGATGTTCGCGAAATTGATCGTCTCGGGCGAGGATCGCGAGCGAGCGAGACGTCGGATGCTCCGCGCACTCGGGGAGTTCCGCGTCGAAGGGGTGCCGACCACGATCCCTCTCCACCAGTGGATCCTGGAGAGCCAGGATTATCGCAAGGCGACCCACACCACCGCATGGCTGGAAAGCGCGCTCCGCGGGGTGAGCCTCC